>CALDHI010000047.1 GCA_937941545.1 uncultured Alphaproteobacteria bacterium | reverse complement strand
TTCTAGCAAGTGTGAAACACTCCATCCCATCCCGAACTGGACAGTGAAAAGCCTTAGCGCCGATGGTACTTCGTCTTAAGACGCGGGAGAGTAGGTCATTGCCAGTTCTTCCAAGCTTACTTAGTTAAATTTCAAACCTATTCACCATGTACAATTCTTAAAACCGCTTTCTTTTGAAGGCGGTTTTTTATTGCTTAAATTTTGTAGTTTTTGCACTATAGAGGTATGGATATTTTAGAAAAAACTGCTGTCTCTAATGATGAAGTGAATGCCCTCATTCGTTTATGTTGGACGGCTCATAATGAGGCTGATTACCAAATAATTTTAAGCCATAGCCTGTCTTACTTCGTAGTGAGAGATGATAAAGGTGTGTTGATTGCTTTTTGTAATTTGGCTTGGGATGGTGGGCGTCATGCGACGATTTTTGATTTGAATGTTCATCCTAATTACCGCCATCAGGGGCTGGCATTGAAAATAATGAAGCGCGCTAAACAAGTGGCAACTGATAATAAGATAAATTATTTTCATGTTGATTTTGATCCTAAATTAGGGCCTCTTTATAAGAAAGCGGGATTTGCTATGATTTCTGCAGGACTTATTTGTTTGTAGTGGTCTATTTCTTATCATTGCTTTAATGCTAAGTGATTAAGACTTTACTTTTTGCACAGCGCCCTGTAATTATGTTTAATGAGAGCGATTCCACCCTATATTCCAAATTTTACAAAAGTCTCATGCCAACAAAGTGTTTATGCTATGATTTTGCAGACCATTACAGGCGTTGTTCAATCTCCTGAGGCGGTGAACGCATTGTGCAATTCTGAAAAAGGGAAATGGACTTGGCATTTTTCCCCTATGTATAAGCTTGCCCAAAGTGGATACAAGGTATCTCATGTAAGTGATTTCAATATTAGTGCATTTGTACAAAATCCAATGGATTATTTAATCTCTTTTCAAGGTGAAGAAAATGCGCATACTACCATAGACAATTCTAACATGGGTCAAGTACTCGAAGATGCACAAATGGTATTGGATAATTTATCGCTTCCCAATTTAAACATTATAACAAAGAAGCCTACCATTGATGATCTGCATACTTATTTAGAAAAGGGATATCTGCTTTCACAGTGGATAAACAGCGCTGCAATTGAAGGCAGAAAAGATGATTATAATGGACACTATGTTATGCTTTATGATGTTGATGATAGAGACGTAACATTTCATAATCCCGGGGGTTTTAAAAAAAATGGAAGCCCTCGCAACCATAACAAAGCACAGGTTTTGTCTCATGAAAGATTTATGGAGTGCATTAAATTACCCCATGCAGGTTTGTCTGAAGGGTTCACAGCTATAAAGCCGTTATAGGTCACAATATTTTAAGCAACACATATCCTTTGTAATTAATTCAATAAGCGTTACGAATAAATAGTATATAAAATAAAGGAAACATTATGCGCCTCTTACTTTCACTTCTCCTCATTACTTTTTCATTGCCCGCAATGGCGACAGAAACGCTTAAAGTTGGTGATAGAATTCCGACTGATTTGGCTCTGATGAACCAAAAATCAACGGCGACTAATTTTAAAGAATTAGCGGGGGAGAACGGACTCGTCCTTTTCTTTATACGTTCCGCTGATTGGTGCCCTTATTGCCAAGTGCAACTATTAGACCTTCGTAAAGGAGAAGCCGATCCTATTATTGAGGCAGGATATAACATTGCCATCATCAGTTACGATGCGCCTGAAAAGCTGAATGAATTTGCTACGCGATATTCATTTGACTTCCCAATGCTGTCCGATAAAAACTCTGAAACGATTAAAGCTTTTGGTATTTTGAATGAAGACTTTGCGCTAGATCATTTTGCGTATGGTGTGCCACATCCACATATTTATGTCGTGAATAAAGACAAGACGATTAAAGCGGTTTTATCCGAAGAGGGATATAAGCGCCGCCCAGAAATTGCGGATGTTATTGACGCCTTAAAATAATATTAGAAATATAATGGGTGAAGCACGGAATGAGAGGTTAATCGCTCCATATGCCTCGCTTTGCTTTTTGTGCTTGCACTTCATCGGGTAAATAATATCCTTTTGATACGCTGTCATAGTCTTTTGCCATGCCTTTGTACACCATGAGCGCGCCGATATCGCTGTCATAGGCGTAACAACGCATGACGTCGCGTCTATATTTTCCTTTGCCCATGAAATTACAGTGAAGAGCAATATTTTCAATAATATTTTCCAGCGTTAAAGTAGCGGTGGCGTAATAGGGCTCATCCTCTTCGGGGGCATTGATCCCCCAAATGCGCACAGTGATATCGTTTGTGGTTTTGAAGGTGTCCCCATCAATAACATATTTCACATATGTTGTATCAGACGTATTAGGAATACAGCCAGTGATAAGAATAAGGGCAATAAGAAGAATGAGTTTCATCAGGGACTTTTAAAAATGGTGGGTGGTACTGGGATTGAACCAGTGACCCCTTCCGTGTCGGGGAAGTGCTCTACCGCTGAGCTAACCACCCACACTGGTGATTAACTCTACAAAATAGAAAGTCGTACCTTTTATCAAGTCTTTTTTATCAAAATCATCATTAAATGCCTTATATTTTTGTGGGCATACGCCAGCAGACATGATATCCCATAGTCATGGTTGAAAAAATAGAATTTATAGTTGAAGAAAATGCAATGCCGATGCGCTTGGATAAAGTGTTAGCGGACAAAGTGCAAGATTACTCTCGTGCGCGCCTACAGGCGTTAATCAAAGACGGGCAAGTGATTGTGTCAGGATTTATCATCAAGAAAACATCATATGAAACGAGCGCGGGGGATGCTATTACTATCACAGTGCCAGATCCTGTGGATGATGAAATGAAGGCGCAGGATATTCCGCTGGATGTTGTTTATGAAGATGATGATTTGTTGGTGATTAACAAAGCCGTAGGCATGGTTGTCCATCCTGGGGCGGGTCACTGGGACGGTACGTTGGTTAATGCGTTGCTGCATTATTGTAAGGGCAATTTATCTGGTATTGGCGGCGTGCAACGCCCGGGTATTGTGCATCGCCTTGATAAAGAAACCAGTGGTTTAATGGTTGTGGCAAAGAATGATAATGCGCATCAAGGGTTGAGTGCGCAATTGCAAGATCGTAGCCTGAGCCGTATCTACCAAGCGTTTGTTTGGCGCGCGCCAGTGATTATTAAAAGCAGTATTGATATGCCTATCGGGCGTGATAGTAATAACCGCATTAAAATGGCCATTATGATGAAGTCAGGGCGCGAAGCCGTGACGCATTATACATTGGGTAAAAAATACGACGAAGCCGCGAGCTTGCTTGAATGTAAATTAGAGACAGGGCGCACGCATCAAATTCGTGTGCACATGAAACACATCAGGCATCCGCTTATCGGTGATCCGTTATATGGCCTAGCAGCGCAAGAAGGCGCGGCTATGTTGAAGCGCAGTGGATATGAGCAAGCGGCGATTGATACTGTGATGGCGTTTGGCCGTCAAGCATTGCATGCAGGCGAAATTGGTTTCTTTCATCCCGTGTCTGGTGATGAAATGCGCTTTACGTGTGATATGCCAGAAGATTTACGTCATTTAAAAAGTGCTTTAGAAACAATAAGTTAAGATACTATATTTAAAATATTTGCATTTCACATAATGTAATTGTTATTATTAATTATAGGGTTTAGTTAGTTTCATAGTCTAATTTAAACGCTTAAATGTTTACAAGACTTTGACGCATATATCTTTAGGGGGCAAACTATTGAAAAGCGGTCAAAGGGATGAGAAATATTATTTAGTTACTTTTCTTTTTTAGTTACCGTCAGGTACTCATAGTAAAACTTATTACCTCTCCTGATTTTATAGGAGAGGTTTTTTTATGTTAAAATGTAGACTTACTTTTAAAAAAAGAGCCCGCAAGCGGGAGGAGGTTGTAAAAGTAGACTTACATTTTTAAAAAAAAGTTTCATCAGGGGTGCAGGCACGTTACGCGGCTCATGGAACAAAGTTTTATTTTTATTTTCGTCATTGCGAGGAAAGCCATTGGGGCTGACGTGGATTTTAAAAATAAGGTTCATGCACATAGACCTGCTACGTGGGTTTTGCTTGTGATGATTACGCTGTTTTATGGGGGCGTGGTTTAAATTAGGCGTGGGTGTTCGCTATATGAAATCAATATAGACTAAAATTCCTATTTTATCAGGCTTTGATAAAAATTAATCCATGACAGTGACAGTTTAATTGGGTATAAACGCTTTCAAGATGCATTGCTGTTTTTTGCATAAGGTATTTATTAAAGGATTAAGTTATGAACTATACTGATTTAGGCGCTGAGTATTTAAATGAATTTGAGTCATTTGATGACCATGAAACGGTGCGTCGTTTTGAATTAGAAGACGGTATAATCGCGTTTATCGCGGTGCATAACACAAATCTTGGCCCTGCGTTGGGCGGGTGCCGTATGAAACGCTATACCAACGAAGCGGAGGCGATTAATGATGTATTGAGATTATCGCGTGGCATGACGTATAAAAACGCATTGGCGGGTTTGCCATTGGGCGGTGGTAAGGCCGTTATTGTCGGCGATTATCGTACACAAAAAACAGCCGAACTTATGCAAGCCATGGGCGCCGCAGTTGAAAGCTTTGAAGGCGCATATGTGACCGCCGAAGATAGTGGCACCAGCGAAGAAGATATGGTTGAGATGTCTACGCAGACAGACCATGTTACTGGCCTGCCGCCTGAAATGTTAGAAGGCAGTGACTACGGCAATTTAGGCGGCAATCCGTCGCCTTTAACGGCGCTGGGGTGTTATCATGGTGTTTTATCGGCGGTTCAGCATCGCTATCAAGGTGAAAAGACGTTGAAAGATTTAACGGTTTCTGTTCAAGGCGTGGGCGCGGTTGGGTTGGAGCTAGCCAAATTGTTGAAGCAAGATGGCGCAAAAATTATTGCGGCGGATATCGCGCAAGATCATTTGGATAAAGCTAAATCAGAATTAGGCGATGTGGAGATTGTATCCCCTGATGATATCTTTGGCGTTGAGGCCGATATCTTTGCCCCTTGTGCCATGGGCGGTGCGTTAAATGATGAAACGATTGCACAGTTAAAAGTTGATATTATTGCGGGGGCGGCGAACAACCAGTTGTTGAAATCGCATCATGATAAAATGTTGGTTGAAAAAAATATTTTATATGTGCCTGATTACGTGATTAATTCTGGCGGTGTGATTTGTGTGGGGTATGAATATTTTCGCAAGTCTGGTTATAACCCGCAAGATTTTAATATCGAACGTGGTGCAATGGTGGCACATGTTGAACAGATTTCACAAACCGTGACCGATATTTTGGTTCAAGCGCAAGATCGTAGCCTGCCAACAGGCGAGACAGCGGATCAATTAGCGGAAGAAAAATTCTTGCAAGGCGCAGCGCTTAAGAGTGTAGACGATGAGTCTAATCCAGAAGATGGCTCCAACTTTGGCTCAAATGACGGTACGAGACTGGTTCAGTAAGCTCGTACAGCTTATTAGGCGTGTCTAATATTTGCCCCGTGCGTCGTGCAATGGGCGCAACGGTTAATCTGGTTTTTGTGTTCTCTGGAATAAACGGAATATTGCCGATTGGGAGTGTCAGTTGCAGGCCGCCATAAAGGCTGGTTTGACCGCCGAAAATTGAAACATCTTTTTTATTGGTCGCGGTGGCGAAGGCTTTTAGTTTGACGCCATTGTCAAAATTATTTTGAATGCCAATAGTTCCTCCTAAATCATTATCAAGATATTGCCCTGCCTTGACAAAAACGGTTGTGACTTGATTAGGGAGTTCATAGAAGATATTAGCATGCCCTGTGAAATTACTTTCGTCTTGTAATTCGGTGGCCATGGGCTCGGTTGGGTTACGCTTTTTGACGTGCCAGCCTTGCGCACCAATGGCGTATCGTTTGCCGAAGGGGCGATATAAAACTTCACCGCCAACGCCCGCGTATTGTTCTTCTAAATAACCAATCGTGCTTTGGATATGAAGGTGCTGATTAATGCTGTAAAGCCAAGACAGGTACGCTTTGTCGAGGGAGACGGGGTTGTTTGCAAATAAGGCTTCGTCTTGGCGACCGCTGGTTGATAATGTTTTGAAAGGCGTGTTGCTTAACAAATTAAAGCGTGGAGAGAACCCCGCTTGCAATCCCCAAGGTAATATTTTTTCATAGTTGAAAATTAAGGCGTTACGAAATAAGACGCCTGAATCATCTTCGGACAAGCTGAGTTTATTATCAAAGATAATTTCGCTTTCGTAATGGTCTATGGGATATTCGTTTAGATAATCTCTGAATGTTAAAAACTTTATTTTAGGGTCTGTGAATGTTGCTGAATGCCATATTTCTTCGGGGCTGCTGGTTTTATTTAGAACGGCATTTTCAAGATTGGCGCGCGGTATGGTGATGTCAGGGCCAACGATATTTTTGTAGCGCAGGGCGATAAATAAATTCTCATCATCGGGGTAAGCTTGATTGGATAGGGTGCGTGCGGTGCGCCCAATTTGTTTTGCGGCGGGTAAGTAGGAGGTTAAATCAAGGCGTGTCGTGTTCTCCCCTTTGTAGTTACGTCTAGGGCTATGAATGATTGTGGGGGCGTCTTGACGCGCGCCGCGCCCAAGATAATTTTTGAGATTGCCTTGAAAGCTAAGCCTTGCGAAAACTTGTTCACCGCCAATTATCCCTGCGCTGAAGGAGGCAGGTTTATAGTTTTTAAATTCAGGGGTGTAGTTGAAGCCAACTGACCATGGAGAGGGAGCATCGTAGCTGTTAATCAAACGGGCTTCATTCTGGTAATCATAACCACCAATATCGCCTTTAAGAGAGAGGCCTTTAAAAGGGGTGTGATATTGAACGCCGCCAAAAAATCCAATCTCTTCGCCTGTAAACCAATCATCAATATTTTGTGCGCTTTCGCTGTTGTAATCACGGCTTTCCCTGAAATGGGAGGAAATGGCATTGAGTGGGTTTTTCAAATGCCCTTTCCCTGCCAAACGTCCCCACGCCGTACCTAGGGTGAAGTCAAAGTCGCCTTTACGTTTTGAGGCCACGATATACTCACTGCTCATCTTTTTATGACCTAAAGCGGAGTTTATGCCGAGCGCCATAGCGGGACGGTTTTTGGTTTCGCTAAATAGTTGGTATTTGAAATCTAAACCAGGGTAGAGCCGTGTAGCGCCGTCTTTGACATTTTCAAATTGCGAGGTTTGGCGTAATTGAATATAGAGCGGCTTGGCGATTTGTAAGCCTAGGAAGCTATGCGCATAAGGCTCGCTCACTCCAAGGCCGAGGCGCATAGTGCCCATATCATCCACCCGAGCGGAAGGGACGGTGTTTAAGCCGATGTTGCCTAAGATGTTAGTATCATTTGCCCATGCATCATTGCATGCGAATCCCATTAGAAACGCACTCACACCTAAGCTCATCATTGTAATACGGTAAATAGTCATTTACCTGCTTTTTGACATTTAATCTATCCCAATTATGGGCATGCTATCGTATGAGGTCAAAAGGTTCGGGAAGGTTATCCCATTTCATCATGTTTTTATTGCTGTTTGTGGCAAGCCAACGTAAATTTAAAGCATGGATTATGATTTATGCGTTATTGGTGGTGGAATTAATGGAAGCGGTATTGCCCGTGATGCGGCAGGGCGGGGATTATCTGTCTTGTTGGTGGAGGCGCAGGATTTAGCCAGTGCGACATCATCGGCCTCAACCAAGCTAGTGCATGGTGGGCTTCGCTATTTGGAGCATTACGAGTTTAAGTTGGTACGGGAGTCTTTGCGTGAACGTGAAATACTGTTAAAGGCTGCGCCGCATATCATTTGGCCAATGGATTTTGTCTTGCCTCATAATGATAATCTGCGCCCTTATTGGATGATTAAAGCCGGTATGATGCTGTATGACTTTTTGGGAGGACGCAAAAAACTTAAAAAGTCACAAAGTTTAGATTTTGGAACGGACTCTATTGCCGATCCGTTGAATGAATCGTATGAGCGCGGTTTTTCTTATGCGGATTGCTGGGTAGAAGATGCGCGCCTTGTGACGTTGAACGCGATGGATGCGTATGAGCGCGGAGCAACGGTTCTGCCACGTACCGCCTGTGTGGGATTGTCGCCATCACGCGATAAGAAAAGCTGGAATGTGAATTTACAAAATATGTTTAATGGCGATGAATTTGTGGTGTCGGCAGGAATGGTTATTAATGCGGGCGGGCCATGGGTGCGTAGCTTATTGGATAGCTCAAACCTTACGGATAATGCAGGCGTGCCGAATGTACGCCTTGTGAAGGGAAGCCATGTCGTATTTCCTAAATTGTATGAAGGGGATCAAACCTTTATCTTACAACAACCTGATGGCCGTATTATTTTCACTATTCCGTATGAATATAATTATACGTTGGTTGGAACAACCGATGTGCCATATGAGGGCGACCCCTCACAAGTTGCGATTGATAAGGATGAAATTGAGTATCTATGTGCAGCCGTCAATCGAAGTTTAAAACAGCAAGTGAGCCCCGATAATGTTATCTGGAGTTATAGCGGTGTGCGTAGCTTGGTGGATGATGGAGAGGCGAATGCGTCTAAAGTCACACGCGATTATAAACTGTATGTTGATGAGCGTTATGGCCCGCCAATCTTATCGGTGTTTGGGGGGAAGATAACAACCTACCGTAAATTAGCCGACCATGTGATGGAGCGTGTTTCAACATTTTATCCTGACAAGGACTTAACGCCGTGGACAGATACAGCTATTTTGCCTGGCGGGGACATACCCGATGGAGATTTTGCAGCGTTTGTTTTGAAACAACAAGAAGCCTACTCCTTCCTATCACCTGACTTAATCTATCGCTATGCCCGTGCCTATGGCACCCGTATGGCGGCGTTTATGGACGGGGTTACCACGGAGGAAGATTTAGGCTTTCATTTTGGGGATGGGGTCTATGAAGCAGAAATGTTCTATTTGCTACGCTATGAATTTGCGCATGAGGCGGAGGATATTTTATGGCGTCGCTCTAAATTAGGGCTTCATATTTCTAGCAAAACCTATGATGCTTTGTTGCAAGCCATACCAGACATGGCCGCGCAAGTGCGCGCCGATGAAGGCGAAGGATATAAGAATGCCGCCGAATAAGAATAATGAGAAAACCATTATTGCGATAGACCAAGGCACAACCAGCTCCCGCGCGATTTTATTTTCTGCGCAAGGAGATATCGTTGAGACGAAGCAAAAGGAATTAGAGCTGTTTTATCCTCATAAGGGCTGGGTGGAACAAGACGCCAATGCAATTTGGAATGATACGCATTGGTGTTTAGAGCAAATAGTGAGCGCGTCAAACGATAAAGAAAACATCGCCGCGATTGGTATCACCAATCAACGCGAGACGACAATTATTTGGGATAAAGAAACAGGTGTCCCCGTTTATAATGCGATTGTTTGGCAAGATAGACGCACGGCGGATTATTGCGCTGAC
>CALDHI010000046.1 GCA_937941545.1 uncultured Alphaproteobacteria bacterium | reverse complement strand
AGTGAACAAATGCGTAGCGCGTTATTCGTCAATCACCCTTATGGTACGCCTGTCATTGGCTGGATGAATGAGATTAAAGGTTATGAATGGGATGATGTGAAAACATTTTATGACGCATGGTATGCCCCCAATAATGCCATCATCATTATCAGCGGAGATGTAACCAGCGATAGCGTGCGCCCGTTAGTCGAAAAATATTTCAAAGAGTTAAAGCTTAAAACATTACCCAAACGTATCCGCCCCGAAGTGCCCAAGGCGATTGGTGAAACGGTCATGACGTTAACGCATCCGACAATCCATCAAGAGAGTGTCTCAAAGATGTTGATTGCACCAAGCTATAAGAACAACAAACAAGATGCGCTTGCTTTGCAAGTTTTAGAACAAATTATGAGCGGTGGCCCAACAACTAGGCTTTACAAATCTTTAGTTGTTGACCAAAAGAAAGCCATTGCGGCGGGCTTATCATACTCATCAAGCGCGCAAGATTATGGCACGATATCACTTTACGCCACGCCAGCAAATGATATGACAGCGAAAAATATTCTCCCCCTTATTGAAGCAGAAATCACTGACTTACGTGAAAATAGCGTCACTGCACAAGAGCTTCAAGACGCTAAACAGCGCCTAATGGATAGCGCGGTTTTCGCCCGTGACAGTTTAAGCGGCCCCGCCATGACCATTGGGTACAGCATCACAACGGGTAGTACATTGGATGACATCGAAAGCTGGCCTGAAGATATTCAAGCCATTACGGCGGTGGATATTTCACGTGTGGCCAAGGCATATCTTGACCCTGCCGCCCCTTGGCTTCGCCCTGGTGTGGTGGGATATCTTTATCCTGAAAAAACAAAAAATAAAGCAGACATAGAGGAGACAACCAAATGAGATATTTACCTCTTTTAATAATTAGCCTTGTTGTCTTTTCTTCAAACGTACAAGCACGCGACACAGCAACGAGTGACAAAGTCCTAGACATCAAAGAAGTCACAAGTGCAACAGGTATCAAAGCATGGCTGGTCGAAGACCACAGTCTGCCGATTATCGCGGTCAGTTTCGCGTTTAAACAAGCTGGCTCTATTCAAGATTCTACTGAGAAGCAGGGGCTGGCACGTTTACTCTCCAACACGCTGGATGAAGGCGCAGGGGATTTAACCAGCCAAGAATTTCAAAAAGCGTTAAGCGATAATTCCATCACGCTCTATTTCAACTCAGGCCGTGATAATTTTGGCGGGACGCTCAAGACACTATCACGCAATCAAAAGAAAGCGTTTGAACTGTTGAAACTGTCCCTCACGCAGGCACGATTTGGCGCAGATGCGGTGGAGCGGATGAAGCAAGCCAACATTTCACGTATTCAATCCTCAAAGGGCAATCCTGATTGGATTAATGCGCGGCTGTTTAATGACGTTGCCTTTGCAGGACATCCTTATGCCCTCAACAGTGGCGGCACAATAACTAGTTTGCAAAATATAACACCGTCTGATTTAAAGACACGCGCTCAAGATTGGTTGACGAAAGATCGTCTCATGATTGGCGTGGCGGGTGATATTAAGGAAGAAGATTTATCCCTTATCTTAGATAATGTTTTTGGCGGTTTACCAGCCACAGGCGCAACGAACAATACAAAAGAAATCACTCTTCAAAACCAAGGGCAGACCTTTATATATAACAAAGATATCCCGCAAACTATTATCACCTCCGCTCTTCCTGCTTTTGATAGAAATGATCCAGATTATGATGCGTTACGCGTTATGAATTATATTTACGGCGGCGGCGGATTTGGTTCTATGCTGATGGAAGAAGCGCGAGAAAAACGGGGACTGACCTACGGAATTTACTCCTCACTATTAATGCAAGATTATTTAAGTGGCATTAACATTTCAACCTCTACCAAGAATGCGTCTGTTAAAGACATGATGGATATTATACGCGCCGAAATGAACAATATTAAATCTGCGCCTTTACCTCAAACAAAATTGGACGATGCAAAATCTTATTTGATTGGTGCGATGCCCTTGGGTTTAAGTTCTACGGATAAAATTTCTGGCACTCTATTGAGTTTACAACTTGATGAGCGCGAGCCTGATTATCTAGATCAATTCAAAAAAAATATTAATCGCGTCACTGTCGAAGATGTACAACGCGCCGCAAATCGTCTCCTTGATCCTTCTAAGCTCCTGACTGTTATGGTGGGACAACCAGAGAATATTGAGAAATTTAACGAACTGAAAGACCTACCCAATGTCGAATAACCCAACAAAAAACCCTATTTGGAAAGAGTTAGAAGCGATTGGCAATACCTATCACTCTAAAACAATCCAAGGCCTTTTTGACGCAAATAACACAAGATTTGAAACGCATTCTTTACGCTCTATAGGGTTCTTTTTAGATTATTCAAAACAACGCATTACGAATGACATTTTGGCAAAATTATCCCAGCTTTTAACAGAGCACGGCTTTGAAACCAAACGGGACGCGATGTTTAAAGGTGATATTATTAATAACACCGAACAACGCGCTGTGCTGCACACTGCCCTGCGTCGTCCATCAAATGATGTTGTCGAAGTTGCAGGTGAGAATATTATGCCTGCCGTTCATGGCGCTCTCAATAAAATGGAGGCCTTTTCTGATAGCGTGCGTGATGGATCGCATAAAGGTGTCACAGGCAAAGTGATTAAGAATATTGTGTCCATTGGTATCGGTGGGTCAGACCTTGGCCCGCGCTTAGTCAGTGAAGCACTGATTAAATGCGCCAAGCCGCAAGATAAAATTTTAAACACATATTTTGTTTCAAACATTGATGGCGATGATATTGAAAGTGCCTTTGCACAATGTGATGCAAGTGAAACCTTATTTGTTGTGATTTCAAAAAGCTTCAAGACACAGGAAACATTGACCAACGCCCTCACTGCGCGCCAGTGGTTGAAGGATAATTTACCCGAAGGAGCCGATATTGCGCCACATTTTGTTGCCGTATCATCCAACATAACCACCGTTGAAGCATTTGGCATTCACAGCGATAACATCTTCCCTATGTGGGACTGGGTGAATGGCCGTTTCAGCTTGTGGTCTGCGGTGGGTTTATCCTTATGCTTGCAGCATGGATTTGATAAATTCCGCGCTCTTTTGGATGGCGCATATGAAATGGATCAACATTTTTTAACAACGAACTTGAAAGAAAACTTGCCTGTTTTAACGGCGCTCATCGGCGTATGGAATCGTAATTTTTTAAATTTTTCCACGCTGGCCATTCTGCCTTACGCCCAGAGTTTACTATATTTTCCTGCGTTTTTACAACAGCTAGAAATGGAATCAAACGGCAAGGATGTTGATTATGATGGAACCCCTATCACGGATTATAAAACAGGCCCCGTTATGTTTGGCGAAGTTGGTACGAACGGTCAACATAGCTTTTATCAGCTTCTCCACCAAGGAAGCGACATCACCCCTTGCGACTTTATTGGTGTTTTGAACCCTGACACCTCCCTACCCAATCATCACGAATTATTGCTCAGCCATATGCTGGCGCAAGGGCAAGCGATGATGCAAGGGCGTCAAAACCCTGATAAGCCTTATCAATATTTCCATGGCAATCGTCCCAACACAACATTATTGATGGATACAATGGATGCCCACAGCCTCGGTAAGCTTATCGCGCTATATGAGCATAAAACCTTTGTTCAAGGGGTGATGTGGCACGTGAATAGCTTTGACCAATATGGTGTTGAGCTAGGGAAAGAGCTGTCACAAAAGCTAGAAAACAAAGATTTATCCGATGCAGACTCATCCACGCAGGGATTATTTGCGATTATCACGAAATAAGGTACACTTGCAGTCATGACAACCGATGAAAACTCCAGCCTGAAAAAACTTTCCCAACGGGAATTAAACGAAGCCCTAAATAAGCACGCAAAATTTATGCGTAGTCAAAAGGGTGGGCAACGTGCCATGCTGAAATTCTGTGATATGACAGGCCTATCTTTCAAGAAAGCGGATCTATCACAAGCGGACTTAACAGGATCAGTCTTGGTCAATGCAGATTTATCCAATGGCGACTTCACTTCTTGCTGTTTTTTTGCCTGTGATTTAAGCAACGCCAATTTAAGCCATGCTAATTTCAAACGTGCCGACTTTCGCGGCGCGTATGTTGCGGGCGCTAATTTAACAGGCGCTGACTTGGCCTCTGCTGATTTACGCGAAGGTAAAATCATGAGCCAGGGAAGTGATGGCTTATTGAGCAATCGCCCCCGTAACAATCAAGATGGCGAAGCCTCTTTCAATACTATCTTTACTGGCGCGAAATTATCCGAAACAAATTTATCTGGCGTCAAAGCCATATCAGCTGATTTCTCTGATGCGGATATGACAGGCGTGACCATGAGCGAAGCGGTCTTTACAGGCGGTAACTTTGAAGGGGCAAACCTAACTGATGCAGACCTTACAGGGTCAGATTTAAGTGATGCCAATCTGCAAGACACCGTGATGCGCGGGACAGTCTTAAACGCTGTTGACATGAAAGGCGCAAAATTAGATAGCATGATTGGTGATGATTTAACAAAACAAACATTGGAACAATCAGGCCAAGATATAGAAGAGATCATGGCTAACCACAGTGCGTGGGTTGCCAGCGGCGGTAAAAACGGCGCTCAAATGGATTTAAGTGGGCTGGACATGCGCGACGCTATCAATTTGCGCAGTGTCCCAATGACCGCCTTCAAAGCCCTTGAAACAAATTTTATGGGGCAAGATTTAAGCAAAGCACAGATGCAAAGCGCAACCCTTGATGGCTCAACATTCAGAGACTGTAAAATGATTGGTGCGGATTTACGTGGCTCATCTTTGCAAAATACTGTTCTCAACCGTGCGGAGTTGAAGGGCGCTAAATTATCTGGTTTACGATTTGATAGCCCGAACGGCGCAGGGGTTCGCGTTCAACGTACCAACCTAAGTGGCTCAAAAATGCGCTATGCCGATTTACAAAATTGTGATTTGAAAGATTCAATCCTGATGGGGTGTGACTTAACGGGCGCAAAACTTGAAGGCTGTGACCTTCGTCGTGCCGATTTAACGGGTGCAATTTTGGACAAAACAGACTTATCCGCCGCCAACACAGAAGATGCAATTCTTGATTGATATTAGACGCCTATACAGGCTATGATTTTCATATTATGAGAATCGCCAATAAAGACATGAACGCCCCCCATATCAGGCAACTTCCCGATTATTTGGTCAACCAAATTGCCGCTGGTGAAGTGATTGAACGCCCCGCCGCGGCTGTAAAAGAGCTTGTCGAAAATGCGATTGATGCGGGGGCAACCTCGATTGAAATTGATCTACGCGATGGCGGTAAAAGCCTTATCCTTATCCGCGATAATGGATGCGGGATGAATGCGGATGAGCTTAATTTAGCCACGCAACGTCACGCTACCTCAAAATTACCCGATGATGATTTGGTCAATATTAATCACCTTGGATTTCGCGGGGAGGCGCTGCCGTCTATTGGTTCAATCTCTCGTATGTCGATAAAATCAAAACCGCATGATAATGATGAAGCATGGGAGATTAAAATTGAAGGGGGCACAAAACATAATCCCACCCCAACAGCCCATAGCGATGGCACAACAATAGAAATTCGTGATTTATTTTATGCCACACCCGCCCGCCTTAAATTCTTAAAATCCGCGCGCAGTGAATATGGCGCAGTCAAAGATACAATATCACGCATTGCGATGGCGTTTCCACATGTCACATTCAAGCTGTCCCATGATGGCGCAGTGAAAATGACCTTAACCGCGCAGCATGGTGATGCCGAAGCACAAAGACGTGGACGCTTAACCGCTATATTAGGCAAAGATTTTGGCGAAAACTCCTTCCTTGTTTTGGCGGAACGTGAGGGCTTAAAGATATCAGGGTACAGCTCCCTTCCCACACTCAATCGCGCGACCACACAATATCAATATCTATTCGTCAATGGTCGTCCCGTTAAGGACAGGTTATTGTTAGGGTGTATTCGCGCGGCATATATGGATGTGCTTCATTCAGGACGCCATCCGCTGGTCGCATTATATATAGATATCCCACCCGACATGGTGGATGTGAATGTTCACCCCGCAAAATCCGAAGTGCGTTTTAGAGATGCAGGGCATGTGCGCAGCCTTATCATCACCGCCCTGAAAGCAGGTTTGATAGAACATGGACAAGTCACTTCCTCCACCTTATCGCGTCAAACATTGGGCATGATGCAACCACAAAGTAATACGCCAAATTTACCGTATAATCGTGGTGCCAGCCCTGCCGTTCCGCGCTCATATGCCTATCCTAATCAACAAGGCTTAGGCGAAAAGAGACAAGATTTTTATGCGCCCTTATCCGCACAGACACCCTCCGCGCAAGATAATTTAGGCACGTTTGATCCCTCCGCGCGTTATGAAGAGATTGATGAGACTGCGCCGACTATAAAAAGTCCATTAGGCGCGGCGCGCGCGCAACTTCATGAAAACTATATCATTGCCCAAACCAAAGACGGCCTTGTCATTGTTGATCAACATGCCGCGCACGAGCGCCTTGTCTACGAAAAACTCAAAAACCAAATGGATGCAGGGGATGTTGCATCACAAGGCTTGCTGGTGCCTGAAATCATGGATTTAGAGGATGTTAAAATTAATATCCTCATTGAGCATCAAGAGACCTTAAGCAAATTTGGCCTTAGCATTGAACCCTTTGGTCAAGACACAATCGCAGTACAATCCCTGCCCGCTGCTTTGGGGGCGAAGGTTAATATCCCAAAACTCATCCATGATATTATTGACGAAATTACCGAGCATGAAACAACTGAAAAACTAAAGAAATCTCTGTACGAAGTCTTATCGAGCGCCGCGTGCCATGGCTCTATCCGCTCTGGCCGTCGATTAAACGCGGATGAGATGAACGCCTTATTACGTCAGATGGAAGACACCGAAAGCTTTGCCCATTGTAATCATGGACGCCCCACCTATATCACGTTAAACTTAATCGATATCGAAAAATTATTTGGAAGAAGATAGATATGACTTTTAATAAGAATAACGAAGTAACAGGGATATATGTTCTCTACGTTGTCTCCATCATCATGAACTTAATTCCTATATTTTCTATCGCTTCGTTTGGAATCTTAATCTTCTTTGTGACTTTTATTACAAACTACATTTTAAAATTCACCCGTGACAAACAAAGCGCGGATTATTCTCATTATGCTTACATGACCAAAACAATTTGGATTTTTTCATTTTTTGTTCTGATTGGATTAGGGTTGTCCTATTTTATCGGCGATCACAGTATCGTCATTAACATGATGCATTCTGCACAAAGCGGCGTGATGTTTACATCAGATCAACTGATGTCCCTATCGGCAGATTACCTCAAGGCCAATATGGTTTTATTTGGCGGATATTTTATTCCCGTTACGCTCCACCTTATTTACCGCATGGCGAAAGGGTCTTACAAATCTTATAAAGGCCAAGCCATCACGAATTTAAAGAGTTGGATTTAACATCATGAACTTAGCCTTCTTAGCCTCCTATAACGGCTCCTCCGCGCAGGCCATTACGGATGCGTGTCTAGAGGGTGATCTGATCGCCTCCCCTGTATTGCTCATTACCAATAATGCCAAAGCCAGCGCGCTAAACTGGGCGGAGAATAAAGGCCTTAAAACGGCGATATTGAATAGCACAAAGCACCCCGACCCAGCAGATTTAGATCGCGCCATCGCGCAAAAGTTAGAAGACAATAAAATTAATATCTTGTGTTGTTCTGGCTATATGAAGCTGATTGGCCCGCGCACAATTAAGGCCGTTCATGGTAAGCTGCTTAACATTCACCCTGCTTTGCTGCCTCAATATGGCGGACAAGGCATGTATGGTCGCCACGTCCATCAAGCCGTGAAAGACAATGGCGACACGGAAACAGGATGCACTATCCATCTGGTTAATGATGAATATGATGAAGGACAAATCTTAGCGCAGAAAATTGTACCTGTGAAAGCGCAGGACAGCGTCGCGACAATCGAACAAAATGTCAAAGACGCTGAACCGCAATTTTATATTGATACCATCCGCCGTATCATCAAAGGCGATATCACGTTAGATTAAGAGACTGATTAATTAATCAAACCCATGACTTGCATATCAAACAGCTTTTTATAATGAGAATTTTCATTTTTTAGCAGTTCTTCATGCATTCCTTCTTCAATCACTTTGCCGTTATCAAAAACCAAGATGCGATCAACATTTTTAATCGTAGATAGGCGATGGGCAATTGTAATTGTCGTACGTCCCTTCATCAACTCCGTTAACGCTTTCTGAATATAATCTTCAGAGATAGAATCAAGCGCAGAGGTTGCCTCATCCAAAATTAAAATCGGTGCCTCAGATAAAATTGCTCGTGCAATCGCAACACGTTGACGCTCTCCCCCAGACAGCTTAATCCCACGCTCCCCTACTAAGGTGTCATATCCCTGTGGCAGACCCATGATAAAGTCATGCGCATAAGCCCGTTTCGATGCGGCAATCACTTCATCTATATCCGCATCAGGTTTGGCGTAGGCAATGTTATCACGCAACGAGCGATGGAATAAGATTGGATCTTGTGGCACCAACGCAACGGCTTTACGCAAGCTACTCTGCGTTACATCCGCAATGTTCGTTCCATCAATTAAGATTTCACCGCCCTGAATATCATACAGACGTTGCAACAGTTTCACGAACGTAGATTTCCCAGAGCCAGATTCACCCACTAAGGCAATTTTTTCGCCTGACTTAATATCCAATGAAAATTTTTCATAGATAGCACTGCCCTGATTATCATAGGTGAAATCAATATCATCAAACACAACATGACCATCCGTTGCCTGTAAAACAGACGCATCCACCTTGTCCTTAACCGCAATATCCGTCTTCCAATACCAAATAACATCTTCCATTTCAGAAACAGCTTTTTGTACGTCAGATATTTTTTCTCCAACATGGCGTAAGTACGCAAAAATAACCCAAATTGTGGTCGTCACATAAACAATATCGCCAATCTCTGCTTTACCAATACTGTAAAGATACAAGATTGTACCAATCATGCTAATGGTCATTAAAATTGCAACGAGACGGCGCAGATAGTCTGTAAGCTCCATCACTTGCCAGCATTTATAAGCAATCAACTTCCATTCAGCTGTCACGGCCTTAAATAATTTAAACTCTGCTTCCTCATTACCAAAAGCTTTTACCGTCGCATTACTGGTAATGGAATCTGCAATTGCCGCTCCAACACGCGTATCCACACGTGCATGAGCTTTAAAATGTGGCGCATTAATTTTTAAAACAGTCCATATACTAATACTGATATAAACGATAATAGCGATCAACGTGACCAAGCCCATGATAGGCCATTGCAACGCCATGATGACGACAATAGTTGTCAGCAGAATTGCAGTGACATAGAAATATAAATAAATACTATCTTCAAACTGATCAAAGGCCCACATACCACGAGTGATTTTACGCACCGTAGCCCCGCCAAAATTATTAGCATGCCAGTCCGATGAAAATTGTTGCACCTTATCAAAACCATCTTCAACAACATGCTTTAAATTGGGCATCGCCATATAACGGTTATAAAGCATACGCCCGCCATTTCGGCATGTGTGATACATCACATCGACAATGATCAAAGTTGAAAATGCTGTCATAATTCCACGTGTGAAAACATTACGATCTTCAAGATTACTAATTTCGTTAATCAAGTTTCCCGTGATGAGTGGAAATAAGGCGTCCGCAATGGCAGTAATCGCCATCACAAGTAGTAAAACTGGAATAGCCTTCTTATTCTGGCCCCAATAAAACCAGAAAAATTTTATAATATCTTTTTTTGTTACGTTCTTTTTCATCTCGATAGTCCTAGTAAATAAAAGTGTCTGAATGACGTCGCAAACGCGTCGTTAATATAATTAATCAATATTGATAACTATAATTTCAGTCTAAAATAAGCGCAGTGCCTATCTTCAAACACCGCATAAAATCTAATATTTTTAGATAATTAGGAGGGATGAAGAGGCAGTGAATGTTTAATATTTAGAAACATTTTATCCTCTATAAATTATTTTTGATAGATAAACATGTCATAAAACAATATGGGTTAGCAAGATAAATTTATTTACTTTCTGGCTCATCACTTTTTTGTCGTGACTTCATTAGATCGTAAATCAGCTTCTGATCTTGTTTTGGCATCGAAAAAAATTGGTTTAAGACATCTTCTTCTTTTTCATGTAACCCAGCATTTTGGCTCACCGCCATATTTTGATGACTTTCAATTTCACCAAAAATCATCCAATCAATCGGAATTTCAAGGGCATGCGCCAACTTATGTAGATACCGTGGCTGACGAGCCTTTCCTTTTTCTGCTTGTTGAATCGCTTGCTGGGTTGTACCCGCTTTTTGCGCCAAATCAACCTGTGATAAATTGTAGCGCGCCCGTATATATTGTAGACGATCTGATAGTTTGGGCATTTTCTTAAAACTCATACAACAAGCATAAACAATATTTCTTGTATAATCTTGACAATTTATCTTGTAATTAAAAACATAAAATTGTATTATCTTGTTATGAGCTTATTTAAATCAAACAAACCTAAGATATCAAAACGACTAGAGACAGTTCTCAATCAATTAGAGAGTGTGACAATATTTGATAAAGACAGAATACCTGCGCAGGGTGAACACACCGATCAATGTGTTGTTGAAAACGAGGGAGCGGAGAAAGATTTCCCCGCGCACAAAGATTAAGCCCTTTGCGTCGGCCTTTTGAAGCTCTCTCGTTCTTCTTCCCGCTTATCGCGGCAATAACATCCAACCACATGGTCATTCACGATGCCCATTGATTGCATGAACGCATAACAAGTCGTTGGTCCCACAAATTTGAACCCGCGCTTTTTTAAATCTTTTGATAAAGCCGTGCTATGCTCGCTCATTGTAATCTGTTTCAAAGTAGCATAGTCACAATGCACTGGGCGCTCATTTTGACGTGGTTCAAATCCCCAGACATAGGCGGCGAATGATCCAAATTCAGCGATAATTGTTTGCACAGCTTGCGCGTTATTAATCGCCGATAGAATTTTACCACAGTGACGGATGATCCCTGCATTTTGAACGAGGCGCTCTACATCACCCTCATCATATTTCGCTATTTTCTTAAAATCAAAACCATCAAACGCGGCTCGAAAATTTTCGCGTTTACGCAAAATCGTAAGCCAGCTTAAACCTGACTGAAACCCCTCTAGCGTAATTTTTTCAAATAAGCGAACGTCACTATCAACAGGCACGCCCCACTCTTCGTCATGGTAGCGTAAATATTGCGCATCATTACCATGCCACCAACATCGCCAAACACCGTCTGCCCCTTGTATCAAGCCATCATCAGGGATATCAGCCACGGTTATTCGTATATATTAGCCAGGTCAAGAAAGACCCGCGCTGCCTTGGCATCTTTTATGAATGCATCACGCTCCGCTTGCTCATTTGGGGCCACCCCATGTAGCGCCTCATTATAAATTTCGCTTCTATGAAGCTCTTCTAAATAACTCGCCGCAAAAATTTCATCAGGTGAAATATCTGCTTCACTAAACGCTAACGCTAAAATCAAAGACCCACTCATTGAGGTCATAATCTGCACTATTGTGAAATAGTAATCATCGAGACTTTCTATATAATTCCAAACACGTTTATGCGCCTCTTCATCTTGGATAAGGGCATCAATTTTGGTCGTTGTATAAAGCGGAACTTCAAATTGACGTTCAAACCATTTTACCCATTTTCCCCATTCTGCTTTATGCAACTTAGCCATATCTTCTGGCTCTTTTGTCCAATAACAAACAAGGTCTGTATCTAAATAGCGCATACAGCTTTCGGTAATTTTGTCACGGTCTCTAATCTTATCAATAGCTGTCGTTAAGATTTGCGTTAACGGCATTGTTTCGGGCTTCACTTTCTCCCCTTGTGATGCCCACTCCATGATAATCGCATCTGCCAACGCTTGCGTCGGGACTTTTAAATCCTGCCCTAAGGGAGTTTTAACGGGCTTGTTATCCAAGTGAATAAAAAACCACTTCCCTGATTTTTTAGAGGACACTAATTTATAAAATCGTTTCATCATAGTCGTATTACTCTTCCTTTAAATAGACATCACATTTATTAATATCATCGCCCATTAGCAAACAATGGACGGGGTTATTTTTTTGGTAATCATTCTTTTGATTAAGAAAATAATTTTTTGCTTTGGCTTGAATTTCACCCTTAGAAAACACTAAATTTTCAAATTCAACATTCTTGAAATTTCGCTGTAGCGTCGCGCTGACCGCATACTCACCCACGGTAAAGGAAAACGGAACCGTCTTCCCAAGGCGGTAATTATAGGTAAGCGGCTCAATCTCAATAACCATATCGGCCGCTCGTTCATTAATTTTTCCTGTTAATTTAATGAACGAGCCAAATTGGTCTGGCCCTTTTTCATTAATAACTTCACCAGACGTTATTTCAATCCTATTATCACTTAAGAAATTTTTCTCAGATACAAAGTTTTGTACTTCGAAATTATTGAACTTGCCTGCGCCAAAAAACATACTGCCAAAGGGCGCTTCGAATTTAATATCGCCGATTTCTAAATCAATTAACGCGGCGTTCGCGCCATTATGAAACGTAATATCTTCTGCATGAACCGTCACAACAGGGAAGAATTTAATTGCCTTCAACTGCCCAATTGTTGCATTCGTATTTGTTGATTTGGATAAATACTCTTCAAACCCTTGACGAAGAGGATCAGGATAGCGCTCCACCAACTTCAACGCACCAATCAATATGGCACCAATAATCATAAAGAAAATAGGCAATTTAAAGAGGAAAAACTTTAATCTCTTGCGCCGTTTTACACTTTTATCAACTTGCTCTTCTGACATGCTTACACCTTTTTAATATCACTAAAGGCATTATAATCCGAATTGACGTCAAATCCAAAAGACTTCCAACTCTTTTTCAAATCATCTGCCAAGGGCGCATCAATTTCGAGCATTTTATTGGTTTTGGGATGTTTGAACCTAATGGAGCGCGCATGCAAGTGAACACGCTGAACATGTTTAATACCGTCAATAAACGCATCATGCCCCCCATACTTACCATCTCCTAATATAGGACAACCCATATGGTTTGCATGAACGCGGATTTGATGCGTACGCCCTGTGCGTGGCCAAAACGCAACAAACGCCAGCTGTTTATGGGCGCGCTCTATCACGTCAAACAACGTTGTGGCACGTTGCCCATCCTCATGAACGGCCATTTTCTCATTGCCCATACCGCCCACTTTCATAATAGGCGCACGAATTTCACCATTATTCATATCAGGGGCAGGTACAGTCAACGCCCAATAAATTTTACGGATATCACGTCCCGCAAAGATCTTTCCCATTTCACGTGCCATGTTCGATGATCCCGCCAATAATAAAACACCAGATGTGTCTTTATCTAGGCGATGCACAAGGCGCGGACGCGGTGTTTCTTTACCATCAATTTTCTTAATTAATCCATCCAGCATGCCATCAATATGACGATTGACGTTGGTTCCGCCTTGCGTGGCCAAGCCTGCAGGTTTATTAATCGCGATAATGTCACCATCATCATAAATCACGAGTGATTGAATGAATTCTGCATCTTGTTTGCTCAGGCGTTTTTCATTTTTATCTTTATGCTCAATTGGCGGAATACGCACTCTTTGACCTTCGGCCACACGCGTAGACGACTTCACCCGCTTGCTATCCACCCGTATTTGGCCAGAGCGCATGAGTTTTTGAAGCAAGCCAAACGGCGTGCCTTTTAGGTGATGTTGTAAGAACCGATCAAGACGTTGGTTGTCTTCATCTTCGGTCACTTCAAGATAATATACTTTGTTCATGTCAGAATTTGCCTTACTAAAATCATACCCAAAACCAATCCCCCTACCGATAGGATAAGGGAGGCCAAACCGTAGCCTATGGCGTGATATATATCGCCTCTGTCCCATAATGTCACGACATCAAGTGAAAAGGTTGAAAAAGTCGTGAATGCGCCCAGTAAGCCAACGGCCAAAAACGCCCGTAATTCAGGCGATGGCGTGTAATAAAGCGCAAAAAACGTCACCAACGCCCCCATAGCGAAAGAGCCAAGCACATTAACAATGAGCGTCCCCACAGGGAAATCCATGCCAAATACACTTATGCTTTCCATTAAATAGCGCAACACCGCCCCAATAGCGCCCCCAGAGGCAATCGCCAATATCATACTCATGACATATTATCCTAACACCATCGTTTTCATTAAGTAAAAAGCCGCCAACCACATGATGACGCCTGCTATTAAATCTAATATCTTATTTGCTTTGTCTGTATTTAAGATGTGTTGGAATTTTTTAGAGCCAAACCCAATGGCACAAAACCATAATGTTGAGGCCGTCAAAGACCCAAAGACGAAAACCACCATCAATTGCAAAGACTCATATTGCGCCGCGCCGCCGCCGATAATAACCATTGTGTCCATTAATGCCCACGGGTTGAGGAGGGAAATAGACAACGAAGCCAAGATAATTTCTTTTAATGGTATTTGTTCCCGATGAAGCTCAATATCTGCATGACTTTGATAAGCGGATCGAAAAGATTTATAGCCATAAAATAAAAGAAACAATACGCCTCCAATACCAATAATTTTTTGAAGCAAAATATTCTGTGAAAAAACATACCCCGCGCCAATCGCGCCAAGACTTATTGTCAGAACTTCACATAACTCACAAATCAGCACCGTCACCAACACGTGCTTCCCACGAATGCCCTGCTTTATAATAAAAATATTTTGTGGGCCAAGCCCTATAATAATTCCTGCTGTAATAACAAAAGCAGCTAAATATGCTTCAAGCATTTCTCTGCCCTTTTAATTCATTCGTCCAAGTATTTTTTCGTACACAATTTCTCATTATGCCTTATCCCCTACACCAAATATCCAGCCCTCACAGCGTCTTGCCGCTTCCGTCATCATCGAGGGGCGCACCAGCGTGTTAGGGATTGTTTGTTCTTGCCCACAAAGGTAGCGCAATCCTGCCGCGGATACTAGGGCATCCGTATCGTGGTCGGTGACATCCCCCTCATCCCGCATCGCATTAGATTTAAAGTAAGGCAGCACTTTATTCAAATCTTGTAAACTCTTCACCTTCGTCGTGCCGTGCCCACAGCGCATCAGAAATTGGCGCGGATAAATTTCGCTCATCACAATTTTAGCATTCTCATTATCCTCAAATGGCCAAACAGCCATCTTATCACCTAGTTTTTCTTTTAAATAATGCGCCATCCGCTGCACCGCCAGGCCTCCCTTGCCCACTTGCTTCGTATAACAAATCTTAAACGGGCTTTCGGGATGACCATAGCCATCTATAATGCATTGGCTTTCAGTTTGCCGTCTCAGGTCATCTGCGTTGAACCAATCAGGTGTCGTCCCTGTCTGCCAAAAATCAGGCGCAAATTTTGCATGATTAAAGAACCCACCCGCATAAAAATTATCATCTTCACGCGCATATTCATTCACAATGCGCCATTGATCTTGCGCCTGATAATTCGTCCCAAAATGCCTTTGTCCTACTTTGTGAAAATATCCAAAATTGGCATCTATACCAATCATAACGCGGCGATTTTGTTGCGCTAAGCTTTCAATATAATCCGCGACAGACGCTCTAGAACGTATATCAGACAATAGAGTTGGCGCACTACCCCCTTGCAAACATTCCGCCACCGCAATTGATTTTGTGTTGATAGCTTTACTACCGCTCCAATCAATCCCAACAAATAAATCAAAATTTCTCATTGTTTAAGAACCTCCGTCATTGCGAGAAACGAAGTGACAAAGCAATCCATTCGTTACTTAAGATAGATGGCCTCAGTCGCCCCAATAAATTAAAGCTCCTTGGCAATAATATCTCTACCAAAGAGTTATCCATTTTTCTGCGCACGCAACTTTGCCCAATAATCTAAGCGTTTTTTAATATCCCGCTCAAACCCGCGTTCAACAGGTTGGTAAATATCAACGCGCTCAATATCATCAGGAAAATAATTTTGGCCACTAAAACCATCTGCCGTATTGGGGTCATATTCATACCCTGCGCCATACCCCATATCTTTCATCATTGACGTTGGGGCGTTTAATATATGTGCCGGTGGGTTCAGCGAACCTGTCTTTTTCGCCAAGCTCATCGCCTGTTTATACGCCACGTATCCTGCATTCGATTTGGGCGCGGTCGCCAAATATATCAACGCCTGCGCCAGTGCCAATTCCCCTTCTGGGCTGCCCAAACGCTCATACGTTTTCCACGCTGTTTCGCATTGAACCAGCGCATGAGGGTCAGCCAAGCCAATATCTTCCACTGCCATACGGGTGAAGCGTCGCGCCAAATATTTAGGGTCTTCACCCCCGCTTAACATCCGCGCAAACCAATAAAGCGCAGCATTAACGTCCGAGCCGCGCACTGATTTATGCAACGCACTTATAAGATTATAATGGCTATCATCTTTTTTATCGTAAACGGGCGCGCGTTTTTGTAATATTTCCGACAACCCCGCGACATCTAATGTTATCTCAACGTGGCTCAATTGCTCCACCATCGTCAGAAGGTAACGCCCATCACCATCGGCCATTGCCTTCAAAACATCTCGCGCTTCATCCTCTAACGGCAAAGCTTGACCAAGCTCATCTTCTGCCCGCACCAACAATTTTTCTAGCGCAACCTCATCAAGGCGCTTTAAAACCATCACTTGGCACCGCGATAATAACGCCGCGTTTAATTCAAAGGAGGGATTTTCAGTTGTCGCCCCAATCAAAATAATAGTGCCATCTTCCATGACAGGCAAGAACGCATCTTGTTGAGATTTGTTAAAGCGATGAATTTCATCGACAAACAACAAAGTCCCCTGTCCTTGTTCGCGTCTTAGCCGCGCGCTTTCAAAAACTTTCTTTAAATCCCCCACACCAGAAAAAATCGCAGAGAGCTGTTCAAAATGATAATCCGTATGATCGGCCAATATACGCGCAATCGTCGTTTTACCGCACCCAGGCGTGCCCCAAAATATAAGCGAGCTTAATTTCTTCGCGTTCAACATACGGGTGAGCTGTCCATCTGCCCCGACAAGATGGTCTTGCCCCGCTATCTCATCCAACGTCTTCGGGCGCAACCTATCCGCCAACGGGCGCGGGGCATTGCTCTCTAAATTCGCAGATTGAAAAAGGCTTTGAGTCATGAAGATAAGTTAAAGGCTCTAAGCCCTAAAACCAAGGAAAAAACTCACTCAGGAGTTAGGGAAGATTTTAAAATAATTTCGAACTTCTTTTGCAGAAACCTCAGCAGTATTACTAGGTAATGGCAATCGACTATCCACCATATAACGCGAGGTAATAGGTTCTCCATCACTGATAACAAATTTTATGTCTCTGCTTGCATTTATCTCAAGGTCATAATTTTCATCACACACACCTCCATTATACCAAGCCTCTGTCAGCACAATTCGGCACAATCTCAAATCTGTTTTTTCTGATAAAATAGCGATATTATTACCTTTATCTGCGTAATCTTCACGATCCACACATAAACGATTCATCATTGTTCCACGTTCATCCTCATTTGCGGGTGCAAAAGAAGGGAAATTTTCGTCCTTTGATAACTTGTGCGCAACGCCCTTGAAAAATACACTTACGCCTTCTCCTGGCTTGGGTGGCCCCACCATTATTGAACCAGAAACACGAGGATTATTTTGAATATCTTGTAATTTATGGCTCATACTTTGAGTAACAAAATACATTGATAGACCAGAACCATGAACAATACGTACGTTCGATGGATACGGAGTTCCATCTTCTCTGTTGACCGTTGCTAGGTTAATATATTGTGGCGCACCATCGCCAAAGTATATCTGCTTAACTTGATTAATAGATTCAAAACCTTCTTGGATTGTTGCGGAGTTTTTCATTCGCAAGATATAAACATAAATCATTGTTTATGTCAATAAATAATCTGGCTACCGCACAACAACGCGGCTTTGACGACCATCGCGCTCAATGACGATATCGAACATATTGCGTCGTTGGGCTTGGCTCAATTCCTTATTCAAGTCTTTCACATCTTCAATTTCATAGCCATTAATGGACACAATAATGTCACCCACATCAACGAAACGGTTACGCCCCGCTACCACCACAACGCCATCACGGTCTGTATCTAGTCCCAATTCAACGCCTAAGCGTGGGTTTAAGTTACCTACAGTTATGCCACGTAATGGATGCGCACCGTCCAACTGCGTCTTTTGACGCGGGGGATCTTCGGGCGGTTGCATCGCTTGCATTTTCAACTCTTGCGTTTCACCGCGTCGTAGCACTTTTAAATCCGCCATGTTCCCTAAGGGGACAATGGCAAGACGAAATTTCATTTCAGTGGGGTCATTAATATCACGTCCATTAATCGCCGTGATAACGTCCCCCACTTTTAAACCCGCTTTACGCGCCGGGCTTTCTTTATGAATTTTAGACACCAGCACGCCTGCCGCCTTATCTAAATCTAAGGATGCAGCGATATCACGCGTGACCGTCTGCCCTGTTACACCCAGCCAAGGGCGCACCGCGCTGGCATTTGTCGCGCCAGATTTTTCCGCCGCAATTACGCTTTGCACCATTTCGGACGGCACGGAAAAACCAATCCCAAGCGAGCCACCAGAGCGCGAATAAATCGCCGTATTAATTCCAATCACAGAACCATCCATCGCCACCAAAGGCCCGCCAGAATTCCCTGGATTAATCGCCGCATCGGTTTGAATGAAGAAATTAAAATCATTAATATTGAGCGAGGAGCGCGCCAACGCGGAGATAATCCCACTCGTCACCGTCTGCCCCACGCCAAACGGATTTCCAATCGCTAAGACAATATCACCAACTTCCAATGTTTCGCTGGGTTTTAACCGTGCAGATTGTAACGTCTTGCCTTTAGTATCCACTCGCAAAATCGCCAAATCAGATTTCTCATCCGCCAAAGTGACCTTCGCATCAAATTCCTGACCGTCATTTAACACGACAGATATTTCCTGCGCCCCTTTCACAACATGGGCATTGGTGACAATCACACCTTCCCCATCAACAACCACACCAGACCCGAGCGAACTTTCCACTTGGCTTTTATTCAGTCCACCACCAAAAAATTGTTCAAAGAACGGATCACCCATAAAAGGACTCGACGCTCTGGCGCGCCGTGTCACGACACGCTTAGTATAGATATTCACCACGGCGGGCGATACCTCTTTGACCAACGAAGAATAAGACAGGTTCAATTGCGTTTGACTGGCAGGTATTTCCCTTGCTTTGGAATCAGGCACAAATGCGCTCGCCCCAATAAGGATTAAAATTACAGCTATAAATTTAAGTGTTTTTGTCATCATCTATTGTTATTCGAACATTTTGGCAAAAATGGGACAGGGTAAAAAATAACTTTGTTATTTCAAGAGCCTCAGGCGGGTAAACCCGCTAAGGCTTTCCTTCGTAACGACATCAAACATAAATCGTCATTGCGAGGAGGCGAAGCCGACGAAGCAATCCACCGCCAGCTATAGATGTATTGCTTCGTATGAAATTTTCAATTAAACAATTGATTTAGGAAAATATAATGCGTATCAAAATAAAATACTATTAATTATGGAGAGCGCATAGCTGGCTTGCCCACCTAAGCGACTAAAAAATGAAAAAAACAATCCACGACTTACAAAATTCCGAAATGCCGCTTGTATGCCTCACCGCCTACACCGCGCCTCTTGCGTCCTTAATAGACACACATTGTGACCTGATACTCGTCGGAGACAGCGTCTCTATGGTTTTATATGGCGAAGACAGCACTCAAAAAGCAGACATTCCGATGATGATCCGCCACGGACGCGCCGTCACAAAGGCTGCGCATACTGCGTTCGTTGTTGTTGATATGCCTTATGGCAGTTACGAGACAGACAAAATCACCGCTTTGCAAAACGCGCAACACATCATGGATGAAACAGGTTGCGACTCAGTGAAGTTGGAGGGCGGACAAGCGCAAGCTGAAACCATTGCTTACCTTACCCAAAACGATATACCCGTCATGGGACATATTGGCCTTCTGCCCCAAAGTGTTAGTGATGTGAAGGACTATAAAGTGCAAGGACGCGAGTTAGACTCCGCCAAACAACTTATGACAGACGCCAAAGCCGTAGAAGAAGCTGGTGCGTTTAGCGTGGTAATCGAAGCCGTGCCAGAACCCCTCGCCGCCGCTATAACCGCCAGTATCAGCATCCCGACTATCGGCATTGGCGCCTCTAACGCGTGTGACGGTCAAATATTAGTTTCCGAAGACATGCTAGGCCTATCACTGGGACGCCCGCCTAAATTTGTGAAACAATATGCGCAATTAAACGACAGCATAAATGACAGCATAGAGACATACGCAAATGAAGTCCGCACCCGCTCTTTCCCCGCTATTGAGAATACATATAAAGAGACAAAAAAGAAAACCGCTTAAAATATCAAACAAGCACCTTGTCATGACCTCTTAAATTATCTATATCTCTAAAGTTACAACTTAAATTTAAGGTATATTTTATGTCATCAGCCGTTGAACAACTTGCGAAAGGTGCCAATTGGGGCGCGTTTTCCAAAGCCACAGAACTTAAACGTCGCATCATGTTCGTCCTTGGGGCGCTTCTGATCTATCGTTTGGGAACATATATCCCTGTACCGGGGATTGATCCTGTTGTTTGGAAGGATATTTATTCCCAAAAAGGCGGCGGTATCTTGGATATGTTGAACATGTTCTCTGGGGGTGCGCTGTCGCGTATGACCATCTTTGCCTTGAATATTATGCCGTATATCTCGGCATCTATTATCATGCAACTGGCAACGGCGATGTCCCCTAATCTTGAGAAACTCAAGAAAGAAGGCGAATCTGGTCGTATGAAAATCAACCAATATACGCGTTATTTAACCGTGCTTTTAGCCACTGTTCAAGCGTACGGCTTGGCCGTTGGTCTTGAAGGCATGCAAAGCTCTGCGGGGTCTGCCGTGATTGATCCGGGTCTCTTCTTCCGCGCCTCAACTGTTATCACTATCGTTGGTGGTACTGTTTTCTTGATGTGGTTGGGTGAGCAAATCACGCAACGTGGTATCGGTAACGGTATCTCTCTTATCATCTTCGCAGGTATTGTGGCTGAACTTCCCCGTGCCATTGGCTCAACTTTAGAGCTTGGCCGTCAAGGTGAGTTTAACGCAATTGAGCTTCTAGGCTTAGCCGCAATGATTATCGCTGTTATTGTTGTTATTGTTTACTTTGAACGCGCACAGCGCCGTGTGACCGTACAATACCCCAAACGCCAGCAAGGCAATCAAATGCAAATGGGGCAACAAAATCACATTCCATTGAAGCTAAATACATCAGGTGTTATTCCGCCAATTTTCGCTTCATCGTTACTACTACTTCCTTTAACAGTCGTTGGCTTCACAGGTGCAGATGGCGGTGACATTACTGCTAGTATTTCGCGCTATCTACAACATGGGCAGCCAATCTACATGGCGCTCTATGGTGCGCTTATCCTGTTCTTTGCTTTTTTCTACACTGCGATTGTATTCAATCCAGAAGAGAATGCTGAGATGTTACAAAAGAATGGTGGCTTTATCGCAGGGATGCGTCCGGGTAAAAGCACAGCAGATTACCTAGATTACGTCCTAACGCGCATTACCGCGGTGGGTGGTTTGTATCTAGTCTTCATCTGTTTATTACCTGAATTTATGATTTCTAAATATTCCATGCCGTTCTATTTTGGGGGTACGTCCCTCTTGATTGTTGTGACGGTGACAATGGACACAGTGGCACAAATCCACTCCCATTTGATTGCCCATCAATATGAAGGCCTGATGAAGAAATCTAAACTAGGTGGCACAAAAGGCCGTCAACGTAGAAGATAAACTTATTAAAAAGCGCCATGCCCACCAGCGGGAGGGCGCCAACATAAACGATAATTGAATATATTAAGATAGCGTCCTCCGGCTTGCCGGTATGACGGCTTAAAACGGAGTTTTATATCATGTTTAACGTCATTTTCTTTGGCCCTCCTGCGGCAGGTAAAGGCACACAAGCCAAAATTATCGAAGCGCAACACGGCCTCAGACAGCTCTCAACAGGTGACATGCTACGCGCTCAAATCGCGGAAGGCACCGAACTTGGCTTGGCCGCCAAGAAAATCATGGATGAAGGCAAGCTGGTTTCGGATGAAATCGTCATTGGCATGATTGCCGATAATATGGAGCGTCAGAAAAAAGCTAAAGGTTTCATCTTTGATGGCTTCCCTCGCACAAATGCCCAAGCGCAAGCCCTCGACGTCATGTTGAAAGATAAAGGCCATAAGATTGATATGGTGCTTGAACTCCAAGTTGACCATGACGCCCTCATTGAGCGTGTTGAAAAGCGCAGCCAAGAAGAAGGCCGCAGCGATGATAATGTTGAAGCCCTCAAAACCCGTCTCGCCCAATATCGCGATTACAGCACCGTAGTGCTTCCCTACTACAAAATCCAAGGCATCGTATCGCCCATAGACGGCATGCGCCCCATAGACGAAGTCACCATGCAGATAGAGGCGATATTAGAGGATGAGGCTGCGGGTTAAACCCTTACTGCGGTATAAAAACATGAGTGTATGTGCTGCTTGAACGATTCAAAGCACTTTGAACATATTGAGAATCATGCCCTGCTTCCTGTGCCACAAACTCATTAATTTGCCCTTGGTAACCAGCAGGACTATCAGAAATAGTACTAATATTTGCCACCAGAAAATTTAAAACCTCTGGAAAAACCTTTGTAAGAACGGCAGCACCAGGCAATAAACCAACTACTTTGAAATATTTTTGAGCCTCTTCTATAGTTTTATCATTAAATTTGGTCTTATCCCCTGTCAATAAAACAGGCATATGCGATACAGCCTGTCGCCCGAATTTACTATCAAAATCTTGTATGACAATCCCTGCGTACAAATGAGAGACGTCCATTATTAACAACTCAGGAACTTCCGTTTCACTCTCTTCGTGCCATTCATTATATAGATCCAATAATGACGGATATACAACACCATTATGGGGCTCAACTAAATGTGAGAAAGCCTCACGATAAAAACAAATTGTGTCAGGGGAATTATCACAAATACCTATAATGTTAACCATATCTTGTTCCTTAAATTTATTAATTTATTAATTTATTAATTTATTAATTTATTAATTTATTAATTTATTAATTTATTAATTTATTAATTTATTAATTTATTAATTTATTATAACAAACACCACTATAAAAATTATGTCAACCGTCTTTTGTTGCGAATTTCTAAAAACAAACCTATTGACATCTTCCTCCAAATTCCTATAATGCGCTCAATCTAGAAGCCTGTAGCTTATTTACGCCATTCAATTTTTGGCAGTTTCTATAGGGTTTTGGTGGTTTAGGAACCGGCATTACGGTTTCGCTTGAAATGATTAAAACTTACAAAGGAAATAAATATGGCTCGTATTGTAGGCGTAAACGTCCCAGACCGCAAACCTGTATGGATTGCATTGACTTCAATTTTCGGCATTGGCCGTAGATTTTCAAAAAACATCTGTGCGGACACTGGTATTGACCCAACACGTAGAATGAACGAATTAAGCGAAGATGAGCTAAACCTTATCCGCGCAGAAATCGACACAGACAAATATATGGTTGAGGGTGACCTTCGCCGTGAAGTGTCTATGAACATCAAACGTCTTATGGACATGGCATGTTACCGTGGCTTGCGTCACCGTAAACATCTTCCTGTACGTGGACAACGTACAAAGACAAATGCGCGTACCCGTAAAGGCCCTGCGAAGGCCGTTGCTGGTAAAAAACAAGTCGGTAAGTAATTAGATATTTAGATTAAATTGGCGTTTCACGGCTTTGCCGATTAAACGACCCAATAAACAAGGACAAAAACAATGGCTAAAACAGCAGTTAAAGTTAAAAAGAAAGTTAAAAAGAATATTACATCAGGCGAAGCCCACGTAAATTCTACATTTAACAACACAATCATCACAATTACAGATGCACAAGGAAACACAGTTTCTTGGTCATCTTGCGGTAAAATGGGCTTTAAAGGCTCACGTAAATCTACACCTTTCGCGGCACAAATGGCGGCCGAAGATGCAGGTAAAGCAGCGCAAGAGCACGGCATGAAAGAATTAGACGTAAAAGTAAAAGGTCCAGGTTCGGGTCGTGAATCAGCGCTGCGTGCGTTATGTTCTATTGGATTTACAATCAAATCCATCAAAGACATCACACCAATACCACATAATGGTTGTCGTCCGCCTAAACGCAGACGTGTTTAATTACAATTTACTAAAATAAGAAAATATATTTTTCAAAATAGCTTGAGAGGACAAAGTCTTGATATACAAAAACTGGCAAGAATTAATCAAACCTTCAAAAGTAGAAGTGGGTCACGGAAACAACGCACAAACAGTGGGCAAAATTGTCGCTGAACCTTTGGAGCGTGGATTTGGTTTAACATTAGGAAATGCGCTACGTCGTATTCTTTTATCCTCCCTACAAGGGGCAGCTGTTACAGCCATCCAAATTGATGGTGTGTTACACGAATTCTCTTCTATCGAAGGTGTACGTGAAGACGTAACAGATATCGTATTGAACGTAAAAGCGATTGCGGTACGTATGCACATCGAAGGACCTAAGAAAATGCGCTTAAACGCACAAGGCCCTTGTGAAGTCACAGCAGGCATGATTGAAGCCGGCGCTGATATCGAAATCATGAACCCAGACTTGGTTATTTGTACGCTGGATAAAGGCGCAAAACTAAGCATGGAAATGACAGTGAACACAGGTAAAGGGTACCGCCCTGCGGCGCAAAACCGTCCTGAAGAATGCCCAGTGGGTCTTATCCCAGTGGACAGTGTGTTCTCTCCTGTACGTAAAGTATCTTACGAAGTTGAAGATACACGCGTTGGTCAAATCACTGATTACGATAAGCTCACCTTATCAATTGAAACAAATGGTGTTATTTCTCCTGAAGATTCCGTCGCCTTCGCTGCACGTATTCTTCAAGATCAACTTCAAGTGTTCGTTAACTTTGACGAGCCAGAAGCAGCAGCGGAAAAAGATGAAGCAGATGAGCTTCCCTTCAACCGTAACCTTCTTCGTAAAGTTGAAGAGCTTGAATTGTCTGTTCGTTCAGCCAATTGCTTGAAAAACGACAACATCATTTATATTGGTGATTTGGTTCAAAAGAGCGAAAGCGATATGCTTCGTACACCAAACTTTGGTCGTAAATCACTAAATGAAATCAAGGAAGTCCTAACCAACATGGGTATCCACTTGGGTATGCAAGTTGAGGGATGGCCACCAGAAAATATTGAAGAGCTCGCTAAGAAATTAGACGATCCTTTCAGTGCGTAATTTATTAAACTAGAAGGAATACTGTTATGCGCCACGGCATGAAACAAAGAAAACTAAACAAATCAACGCCTCACCGTAAGGCAATGTTCGCAAATATGTCTGCTTCTCTTGTGAAGCACGAGCAAATTACGACAACTTTGGCAAAAGCAAAAGAGCTTCGTCCTTTTACGGAGAAACTTGTTACGCTTGGTAAAAAAGGCAGATTATCTGACCGTCGTTTGGCCATGAGTCGTATGCGTGATGAGACACAAGTATCAAAACTTTTTGATACACTCGCTGAGCGCTACAAAACACGTGAAGGCGGCTATATCCGCATAATGAAAGCGGGTTTCCGCTATGGTGATAACGCACCAATGGCTGTCGTAGAATTTGTTGATCGCGATGAAAGTGCCAAAGGTAAAGATTCAGGCCCAGTGTTTGATAATGTCGCAGAAGACGACGCTGTTGCTGAAACAGAGCCAAAGAAAAAAGCTGCTGCAGCTTAATTTTTTTAAAAACAACATTCATAAAACGGGCTTCATATCGATGCCCGTTTTTTTATACCTTAAGAATTTCCCCGTGATATTGGCAATCATTTGAGGTCAATTCCAAAAACCTAGCCATGATGTCATCTGGCGCAGGCAAACTCATTGGATCTTCCCCTGGCTTGGCTTTACTACGCATATCTGTACGCACAGCCCCAGGGTCAATTATATTGACGCGTATATTGGATTGTTCATTTTCGCCTGCATAAACTTGCGCCATCGACTCTACCGCTGCCTTTGAAACCGCATAAGTCCCCCAATATGCATGACCTTTTACGATATCTACGCCCGTCGTCAGGAAAATAACGCGTCCCGCCTCTGATGCTTTCAGTAAAATATTTAATGTCTTGAGAAGCAAAAAATTCGCCGTTACGTTCACCGCCATCACCTGATTAAATTCACGTGCGCTAATATCCGTTAAGGGCCCAAGCGTGCCCAGCATAGCCGCATTTCCAACGAAGATATCCAATTTGCCAAAGCGCTCTTGTAATAAAGGCCCTAAATTTTTGATATTATCACTATCACTTAAATCAAATGGGATGAGCGTTGCCTGTCCGCCTAACGCTTTAATAGCATCATCAATACGTTCTAATTTACGTTTATTACGCGCCAATAAAATAACATGCGCGCCCGCACTGGCGTACGCTTTTGCCACTGCTGCGCCAATGCCTTGCGATGCGCCTGTAATTAATGCAATTTTACCTGATAGATCAACCATAATAAAAACAAATCCTTTTAATTTAGATCCATCATCATCTGTACATCTGGATCTTCATTATCTTTATTCTTTGCGCGGTCATTACGTAACATCTCAAGACGTTGTAAATAAGCCTCGTCAATGTCACCCGTAACATAATTGCCATCAAAGACAGAACAATCAAATTGATGCGCTGACACATCTTCATCGCTTGGCACAACGGCGCGAATTAAATCTTCCAAATCTTGATATATCAACTTATCCGCACCAATTTCTTTTTGGATATCTGCTGTATTTTTCCCGTGCGCTACAAACTCAGACTTCACCGCCATATCTATCCCATACACATTTGGATAACGTAACGGCGGTGCAGCAGACGCAAAATAAACCTTCTTTGCACCAGCTTTTCGCGCCATATCAACAATTTCACGTGACGTGGTGCCGCGCACGATTGAATCATCAACTAATAAAACATTCTTACCTTTAAACTCTAGCTCTAACGGATTTAGCTTTTGCTTTACAGATTTTTTACGCTCCCCTTGGCCAGGCATAATAAAGGTACGACCAATATAACGATTTTTTACAAACCCCTCGCGGTATTTCACGCCCAAACGTACTGACATCTCCATAGCACTCGGTCGGCTGGATTCAGGAATTGCAATCACTACATCAATATCGTGATCCGCTCCCCATTCGCGCACGAGCTTATCTGCTAAATATTCGCCCATACGCACCCGCGCCTTATAAACAGAGGATCCATCCATCATCGAATCTGGACGCGCAAAATAAACATGTTCAAAAATACACGGGGAATAAACGGCTTTTAATTCTGGGGTATAACAAGAAAACTCACCCGTTTCGTCAATATAAATGATTTCTCCTGCCGCTAAATCGCGCACAACTTCAAAGCCCAACGTATCAAGCGCAACACTTTCAGATGCCACCATATATTCTTTTTGACCTTGTGCGCCCATGCGCTCGCCATAGATCAAAGGACGAATACCATTAGGATCACGAAACGCCACAATGCCATGGCCCGAAATATTCGCTACCACAGCGTACGCGCCTTTGCATCGTTTATGGAGCGCCTCAACCGCATTAAAAATATCATCTTTTGAAACAGCCAGTTTATCTTGTAATTGCAATTCATGCGCCAAAATATTCAACAGAACTTCGGAATCTGAATTGGTGTTAAGGTGACGATGGTCTGATTCAAACAGTTCTTTGGCTAGTTGCTCATGGTTGGTTAAATTCCCATTATGCGCCAGCGTAATACCATACGGCGAATTCACATATAGAGGCTGGCTTTCCGCGCAAGAGGCACCGCCTGCTGTTGGGTAACGGACATGACCAATACCAATATTACCCTTAAGTTGGCGCATATGCCGTGTATGGAAGACATCGCGCACAAGGCCATTGCTTTTACGCAGGAAAAATTTTCCATTTTCTTCCGTCGCTATACCCGCGGCATCTTGGCCACGATGTTGCAAAACAGTTAAGGCATCATAAATATCTTGATTAACTTCACTCGTTCCAAAAATTCCAACAACACCGCACATATGATTTTCTTTTCGTTTATAAGAGTTATTTTATTATTATTCTATCGCAGAGGGGCGCTCAAATAATGTTTCTAAGTGCTCGCGTTCCTGAGCACCATAACCAGTTTCTTGTTTTTTTACAGGCTTCTTGTCTGACGACTTAGTTTTATCATTTTTCAAGAAATCATTTTTATAAAGTTGTTCTTTTAGGCCTTTTTCCGCCTCGTCTTTAACCTTACTCTCTACGTCCGCGGACTCTGGCAAGAACTGTGCGATGAAGTCTGCCGTCTTAGCGATATAGACATACGTTTTACTGTCCCCAAAATATTCTTCTTTGCCCTCGTCAGACATCAGCTTATGGAAAGGTAGATACAATAAACTTAAAAGTAAAACAGCGCGAATAATACCAAATATCACACCCAACGTTCGATCAACAGGCCCCAACCCCATCGCCTTTACCGCGCCAGATGTAAAATGACTAATCAAGGCAACAACAATAACGATAAGGACAAAAATAGAGGCATAGGCACAAATATCTGCGACCAAAGGCATTGGAATAACATCAAATAATTTTTCTGGGGTTTCCGCTTCAGGGTCAACGCCCAACCAGCTTTGGAAGACTGGTGACAATGAGCCGCCAAACATCACCGCCATGAACAACCCTGCGGCAACACCCGCAATCGTCAAAACTTCGCGAATAAGCCCGCGAAAAAAGGATATTCCCGCCGACACCAGAATGACGAAACCAACTACTAAATCAATAATCATGCGCTATATGTACGGAAGTTGATGAAAATTTACAAGTATTATGATGATTTAAGCCGCGCGTTTTTGTTGCGCAAAAAGATTTACCAAATCATCAAGGTGGTCAATCTGCTTTATACACAACGGATATTGTTGTTTTTTACTACCCGCTTTACTTTTACGTTTAGGCGGTGCGGGTATCATTGCCTGATCAAACCCAAGCTTTGCCGCCTCTTTAATCCTCACGTCAGGTTGACTAACGGTTCGAATTTCCCCAGATAAGCCTACCTCACCAAAGAAGACAGTGTTCCCTTGAACAGGACTTCCCGTTTGGGAGCTGATGAGCGCAGCCGCCACTGCCAAATCCGCCGCAGGTTCAGATATCCGAATGCCTCCTGCGATATTCAAGAAAATATCACAATCGGACAATGTCACCCCACATCGCGCCTCGAGAACAGCCAACACCATCGAAAGTCGGTTCGCATCCCATCCAATCACCGAACGGCGCGGATTACCCAGTGCGGAAGGCGCAACCAAGGCTTGCACCTCGACCAACACGGGGCGCGTCCCTTCTAAACCGGCCAACACAGCACTACCCGCAACATGTTCTTGGCGCTGCGCAAGAAATAGTTCGGATGGATTAGCCACCTCAACCAAGCCTTCTTGTGCCATTTCAAAAACGCCAATTTCATCTGTTGGTCCAAAACGGTTTTTAACGGTACGCAAAATCCTAAATTGATGCCCTCTATCGCCTTCAAAATACAAGACGGCATCGACAAGATGCTCCAACACGCGCGGCCCCGCAATTTGCCCATCTTTCGTGACGTGCCCAACAAAAAGAATGCAGATATTACGGCGCTTGGCCATACGAATAAGCTCTTGCGCCGATGTTCTGACCTGCGTCACCGTCCCAGGCGCGCTTTCGACTGTGTCCACATACATGGTTTGAATAGAATCAATGACCAGCAAATCAGGGGGCGTCCCCCCATCATCGACACTGGCAATAATATCACGCACCGACGTCGCCGACGCTAATTCAACAGGCGCTTTATCCAATCCTAAGCGTTGCGCCCGCATCCGCACTTGGTCCACGGCTTCCTCACCAGACACATAAAGGCATCGTTTGCCCGATAGTGCTAATTTACAAACCGCCTGTAATAATAATGTAGATTTACCAATACCCGGATCTCCACCAATTAAAATAGCCGAGCCAACAACCAAGCCCCCGCCCGTCACACGGTCAAATTCGGCCAATCCCGTTACATGACGGGGTTTCTTTTCTGAGGCCTGACCTTGTAAGGGAACAAAATTAATCGCGTTGCCTTTGCGTGAATTGCCTAAGCCTTTTGGTACAGAATTTTCAATGATTTCTTCCGTAATTGTGTTCCACTCATTACACGCCTCGCACTTGCCTGCCCATTTCTTGGTCACGCCTCCACAAGATTGACACACATATTGTTTAGAAGATTTCGCCATTTTATTTTTGTCCTTAACCGTTATACAAAACGATAAAGTAAGTAAGTCATTAATGAACTGCTAATAATAAAAGTAACCATGTTTTTCACCTTTTGTTCTCTTAATCTATAAGAAAGAACATAACGTGAATACACTGATGTGGCAAGAGCTATTGTTTTTTTATGTTCTTTTAAATTTTTGATTGACATAAACAATGGCTTCACCTATATAATGTCTTATGTTTGAACAAATTGTGAGCGATACCAAACTTAACACGAGGCCCCTTAAGACCATCAATCAAGTTCCAACTCGGGATTTGACAAACGCGTGGTTACGGGAACAATTTCAAAATTTGAAACCTAATCTTGCCTCAGATCATATACAAATGTCTGCTGCACAAAATATATTAAACAAAAGATTCAATGACTTTGTTCACGTTATTATTGACCCGCAAGATGATTTCTTCAATCCACTTTCAAAAAGCGGTAATAAAGATACCGACTTAACCGCTGATAATATAGCCATCACCGCTCCTATCTTAGCTTCTTTAGGTGTCCCAACTTACATTGTTTATATGGACAATGAAAATGAAGGCCCCGATAAAGCGAATGGCGGGTTGTACAAAATTTCTGCTCAAGCACAATGGATAAGAAGACTATTACCAAAACAATCTAATTCTGCTTTATATAAAAGTTCTCTATTAACAGAACTTTTATATAATGACTTTAGTAACATTATTTTATCTGGAGGAAACCTCACATCCTGCATGCGGGAAACAACTATAGACGCGCTAGAAGATGAGCTAAATGTTTGGGTAATGCCAGATTGTTGTTCAAACGATAGTGATTGTGCCAAACCAGGTACAGACAAATGGAATCGACTAATTAAAGAAATGAACGAGGTAAACGTTACCTTTTCGAATGCCCGCTCAGTTGCCACTCATTTATTGCAAATACGTCCCTAACTCTCCAACTGCAATGCCCATTTGAATTGGCTGTGGTCGGTGTCCATGACGCCTTTGATGACCAGCTGTTTGGTTTTACGCGGGCGAATGCCTTGACCGAGATAGACAGAGTTTTCCAATTCCAGTTTTCCACCGTTCGCGGTGAAGCGCCACCCTGTTCCGTTATTCAATCTTAACAACGCTTCTTCGCCACCTTTAATCAAGCTAACCATTACCTTAGGGTGAAGGTGGAAGCGGAGCGCGACATTATGAGGAGCCGCCAAACCCGTGGCGCAAGTCAAATTATCTTCCCCGCGGAAATCATGCCCCTTGCCCGTTAAATAAAAGCGGCGTCTATGCATAATGCCATTAATCGGCACGTAACCATCATGGCACGCATCAACCAGCACGCCGTCTTTCTTATCATCACGATCCACCACAACGGTTTTTGGGCGATGCCCCATTGTGCCGTCTTTATTCAGGTCACACATATTTCGATCATCAATAATTAGCGTGTTATGCGCAGGCGTAGAGCGCAGGGCATCTTGCCATTGATGGCTGGTGGGGTGCGTTCCGCAATTGACGAAAATCCGTTCGCGCCCATGGCTAAACTCAAACGATAGCGGCGCGATATGCGCCTGATGATCATGTGGCCAAGTCGGGGGTTTTCCTGCATCCGCAATCAACAAAGACCGGCCCATACTGATACGCTCATACCCCGTATGGGGAAGTGAGTTCAATGTACGGGCTTTTGAAGACGCCTGCATAATCGTGTTTTTGATTTTCTCGGCGGTGCTTTCTTGGGCGTTATTAAACAGCGCAAACCCGCCATCCCCATGACGGAAAAAACGCAACGCAGGCACAGCGCGATCCAAACCATATTGTATCTTCGCAATAGCCGGATAACCGCCTTGGCGAATAGCAGAACGCAAGTCAATTAAGATACGTATCGTTTCCATTAAGTTTTGAGGGTTACGCGTTATATGTCCACCATCACTTAGAATCTGTTTGTCGATTTGCTCATCCAGTAAATTGAGCGCTTGCTCCAGATAATTCTCACGCCCCTCTAATGTTAGACCGCCATAGGCCAATCCTTTAATCGCATAAAGAAGCGGTAAGCCTGTCAGCATTCCAGGGAGCGCACGCCCTAAGTGGCGAAGCTGTCGCACGACACTATCGAGGAACAATTCTTGAAATTCTTCATCCGCGCTTTCACCAAAAAAATCATATCCCGCCAACCAATTGCCGAGGCGCTTACCCACGATATCACTGCGCCAGATTTCCTCATCCCATCCCTGATGGTTTTCAATCCAGTTCAATATCATCATGCGCGCAGACTTGCGCCCAACATCGCCGCCAAGGGCGCGTAAATCACGTATCCAATCAAACCCATGAATATGGTCTATCCAATGTTGCTCAACGCCCGATGGCTTCCAATCTGCGTTATGAAGCTCTAACCGATCACCGCCAATGGTGAACGCGCCAGAGTGAATCAACCAACGCGCACTGTCCGTATCGCCCGGCCATAAATCACACGGGCTAAATATCAAACGATCAGGAATCGTACCGCCAAGGCTCCAATTATAGAGCGGCGAATTATACGTCAAACGGCCCGCATGGGTGCGGACTTTACGTATGACATTAGTTTGCAGGGAATCGAGGAGGGGCATGAGGGCTTAGTTATTTCCTCTTATGGCTTCAATATTTTTGGCATACCCGCTGGGGCCATCTTTAAATACCGCCGTGCCAGCCACCAGAACATTCGCCCCTGCCTCAATCACTTGAGGCGCCGTTTCGGCAGTAATACCGCCATCAACTTGAATATCAATATCATACCCGCTCTCGGTGATACGACGGCGCACATCACGAATTTTATCCAAAGATGATGGCACAAATTTTTGTCCGCCAAACCCTGGGTTAATCGTCATGACAAGCACCATATCGACCATGTCCATTACGCTGGTTAGCACGTCATTAGGCGTTGAAAGGTTAATCGCCACCCCTGTTTTCACGCCCAGTGATTTAATCGTTTGAAGCGAGCGATGCAGATGCGGCCCCGCCTCCGCATGGACAGTGATACCGTCCGCGCCCGCGTCCACAAAATCTTTTAAATAGGCGTCTGTGGGCGCAATCATCAAATGAACATCAAAGAACTTCTTCGTTGCGCTACGCACGCATTTATAGACAGGTGCGCCAAAAGAAATGTTGGGCACAAAATGCCCATCCATCACATCAATATGAATATAATCTGCGCCCGCTTTATCAATCGCGGTAATTTCATCCGCCAAATGCCCAAAATCAGCCGATAGAATGGAGGGTGCTATTTTGATATCTCGTGACATAATTGTCCTCATTTCGATACGCGCAGGACAGATTTAACGAACCGTTGCGTTTTGTAAATAAATTTGTATTTGTATGGGAGTAAACCCGAGGAAAAAGAGGCTCTAAATTGACTTAAAATAATAGTAGGCGAATCTCTTATACCTCTATGGTACGCGACTTTTATCCACAGGGCAAATTTTTGTCGTAACTATTTTGCACTTTATTTTGCTCAGGCGCGTAAACGCGCTACGCGGTTTTAATTAAACCAGCCCCTCGTCATTGCGAGGAGCGTAGCGACGCGGCAATCCAGCTTCAAACAGATAGATTTCTGGATTGCTTCGCCCAAATAAATTTGAACTCACAATGACGTGCTTTTTTTAAAGAAAAAATAACTGAACTAAGAGAGACGTATTCTCTACGCCTTTGCCAATCGCGCGATATAAAATCCGTCCATGCCGCCTTTATCTTGCATATGATACGGCAAGACCCGTACATCGCCATCGGCGGTAATAATCTCGCTCATATCTCCCACCTCATCCGCTTCAATCGGCTTACGCGCAAACTCACTATGGGTTTTGAGGAACTCCTCAATTTGTATTTCGCCCTCCGCTTTTTGTAAAGAGCAGGTGCAATAGATAATAATTCCACCAGATTTTACCATCTTCGCGGTGTTTTCCAATAGACGCGCCTGTAAAGCGCCCAAGCGCGTAATATCGTGTCCCGTTTTTAAATGCATCACATCGGGGTGACGGCGGATTGTGCCTGTCGCACTGCACGGCGCATCAAGAAGCACAGCATCGACAGGTTCGCTGGGTTGCCACATCGCACCATCGCCGATTACAACCTCGACCGTGTCTTCAAAACCCAAACGCTCCATATTCTCAAACAAGCGCTCCATACGCTTGGCGGAGCGATCCAGCGCAATCACATTTGCCCCCACATTGGCCAATTGCGCAGTTTTCCCGCCGGGCGCGGCGCATAAATCAATGACCGTTTTACCGCTTAAATCCCCTAATAACTTTGCGGGTAACGCCGCAGACGCATCTTGAATCCACCACGCGCCCTCCTCAAATCCTTCTAATAAGGTAATATTCCCGCCTTCACTACGGCGAATTGAGCCTGTCGCCAGCATTTTGGCATCCAACTTCTCCGCCCACTCGTCCACATCACTTTTGACTGTAATATCAGTAGAGGCCTCAACCAGCGATGCCGTCGCAATATTAGCGGCCTCGGTCAATCCATAATCTTTTATCCATTGCTCCAAAAGCCATTGCGGGGTGTTGGTATAAACAGGGTCTAAGCCCGCCATCCATTCTTTACCCTCACGCCCCGTGCGACGAAGAAGGGCATTAATCAAACCTTTTTGACGCACCATCTGAAGCTTTTCCGCCAAACGCACAGTAACATCCACCGCCGCATGGTCAGGGACATCCATATACATCAGTTGCGCCAAGCCTGTATAAAGCACGTAGTAAATAGAACTCGGGCGAAGCTCTTGCGGTTTATCTTGTGCTTTGGCTATCAATTTATCCATCGTGCCTTTATGACGCAGCACGGTGGCGACAATCATACGGGCCAAGCCACGTTCGCGTCCCTCCAGCTCGTTAAACTCCTTATGACGCGACAATGTTTGATCCAACGGCGCCTTCTTGCCCAGCACCTCAACCAACATCATATACGCCACAAAGCGCGTGTGCAGGCCTTTATCAGTATCTTTTTCTTGCGTATTATCATCCGTCATAAGATTAATCTTTGTATTTCATTAAATCTGTCTCAAGGTCACAAGACAGCTCGATTATGCGTTTATATATTTGACGTAAATAACGCTCCGTCCCGCCTTGCGCGACCCCTGCCGCAGCGGCTTTATTAATGACTTCTTCAATCCGCTCAGGCAGTACCACGGCAATATCATGCTGTTCTTTAATGTCCGCCACTTGATGAACAATTTTCTCACGCTCAACCAATAAAGTCACAAGCTGTGAATCAATTGAGTCGATTTTTTCTCTTAAAGGTTTTAGTATCTCAGTCATAAATAAGGATATTAAACATGACGACACAAAAGCCAAGCTCTAAATCAGACCCAAAAATTATTCCTCCTCTTCATCGTGAGAAAGATATTGAGCAACATAAAGACGAAGCCAATAAACTAAATGAGAAAAATGAAGAATATGCCGGTCAAGAAGGCCCCGATCCCACGCGCTATGGCGATTGGGAAAAAGGCGGAAGATGCACGGATTTTTAGGTTTTAAGTGCGCTCAGGCGGGCAAGCCCGCTACGCTTTTTTTTAACTTTCTTTAAGTGCACTCAGGCGCGTAAACGCGCTACGTGTCTCTATGTAAGGAATTATATTCATCGTCATTGCGAAGGAGCGTTAGCGACTGCGGCAATCCACCTACAGATAAAGATGGATTGCTTCGTCCTTGTAGTTCTCGCAATGACGAATGTTTTTTTCATTACAAAGGAAAGCCGTAGCGCGTTTACGCGCCTGAGGCTCTTTTAACAAGCCTTGACTTGTTAACTCTCTAAAGGATTACGCGATAGGAAATCGGCAATGTTCGATCCCTTTGCGCTTAATGATAATGTCTCAATTTGAATCGCTTGTTGCGCTTGAAGAGCGAGAATATTCGCACCCTCTTCATCTAAATCGGCGCGCGTAAGATCATCCGCGCCTGCCTCATACGTATTGGCCGTCTTTGCCAGAAAATCTTGTTTATTTTGAATAAGGCCCAAATCATTGGATAACCCCGATGAAAAACGCTCAATCGTGTCATTCGCATCATCAATCTCCGATATCGCGCTATCAATACCATCAAAATCTGTGAAATCAAAATTGGTAAACCCTAAACCAGAAGAGGTTAAATCAACGCCTTGGCTCAATAAATTGGATGTACCGCTCGCATTCAATTCAATTTTGAAATTATCACCGTTTAGTAAATTTGTACCGCGATACCCCGAATCTTCAATCAAGCTATCCACTTGCGCCAAAATATCTTGAACGTCTTGCTTATATCCTTCCGCCGTTCCCAATTGCGTGATATCAAACCGCTCCCGCAAATCATCTTGAGTTAATGCCGTATTATAAAGCGCAAAATCTGAAATTTGCCCTTGGAAATATTCGCCGTTGCCGCTATTCGCGCCATCATGAAAAAATGTTCCACCTGAATTACGCCCCAAAGAAACCGCGCCACTATGACCAGAAATTCCTTGATTAATAAAGCCTGCTCCTACTTCTTCGCCATTCAAATATCCCTTAAAGCTGCTATCGCTATTACTCAAAACAAATGACGCTTGGTATGTTTTACCTGCTTCAACTTCGACACTTATATTAAAGGGGCCAAAATCACCCGCATCCCGCGCAACAAAATAAAGACTTTCGTCGTCTAAATAAAGCGAGATAGCGTTGGTGCCGCCCCCTTCTTCAAACAAAACTTGACGGCCTTCTAAATTATCAGCTTTAAAGGTCAGCTCAACTGTGCGCTCGTTAATCACAGAGGTATTGACCAGCGGACTGTTTGGAATACCCACAAAATCATTTGCACCGTCAAACGAGACAGAGTTGTTCCCTAGGCTAAATGTAAGTGATCCTTGATCGAGAGACACCCCGCCACTAAACGTCCCATCCAACGCTGTTCCACCGGACCCTAGATTAGTCGCGGTTGTCCCTGATGTTTCATCTAGGCGGTAATAAATCACAGGCGCATCGCTCAAAATTTTTGCGCCTAAATCCTGTGCATCATTTTGTAGATTATCACGTGAATTTTGCGCCGCATTGCGCGCTGTATCAATTAGATTGCTGAGTGTATTAGCCGAATTCTCAGCGGAATTAATCGTTTGAACCGCTTGCCCAATATTATCCAGCACTCTATTGAGTTGCGCCGCATCTGATTTTAAAGAAAAGGACGTGAAGAAGCTTTGTGGATTATCCAGCGCGCTATTGACCCGATTGCCCGATGCAACGCGTGCCTGTGCCACATCCAGCGCGCGCGATGTTTGTTGAATAGAAAACAGCTGAGTGTTCTGACTGGACGTCAGAATATTGATATTGGAAACCATAATTTACCCCTAAATTGACTTCCGTTGTGTATGTGCCCCCCAATATGATCTGTGAAACACATTTCCCTGACTACCATAGTAGTCGCATAAGGTTAGGAAACCGTTAAGTTTAGCGGGTCACAGACGAATTATAGAAAATAACTCTCTCTGCATTTTTCGGTGGCTTTTCTCTTTAAAACCTTGTAGAACCTTCAAAAGACACAGGGTTAAACCTAAAAAAGAATAGCCATAGTGTGCCTGCACGCCTGAGGCTCTTATGAAATAAGAAAGTTATTAATATGATTCAAGATCCCAAGAAAATCCGCAATATTGCGATTATTGCCCACGTTGACCACGGTAAAACGACCCTGATTGACTCTATTTTGTCACAAAGTGGCTCTTTCCGTGAGAATGAAAAAGTTGAAGAACGTGTGATGGACTCTAACGATCTTGAGAAAGAACGTGGTATTACCATTCTCGCTAAATGTACGTCCATTAATTGGGACGATACACGTATTAATATTATTGATACACCAGGCCATGCCGACTTTGGTGGTGAGGTTGAGCGCGTATTGAGCATGTGTGACGGTGTTATCTTGCTGAATGATGCGGCCGAAGGCCCACTACCCCAAACGAAGTTCGTTCTTGGTAAAGCGTTGAAATTGGGTATGCGCCCAATCGTGATGATTAACAAAGTGGATCGCGGCGATGCGCGTCCTGATGAAGTGCTAAATGAAGTGTTCGACCTGTTCGCCTCATTGGATGCAACGGATGAACAATTGGACTTCCCCGTGCTATACGCTTCTGGTCGTGACGGTTGGTGTGATCTTGAGCTGGATGGTAAACGTGAAAACCTTCACCCATTATTGGAGCTTGTCCTAACACATGTTCCTGCGCCAGATGTTGATACAACAACGCCTTTCACAATGTTGTCTACTTTGCTGGGCGCTGACTCTTATTTAGGTCGTACATTGACAGGTAAGATTTACTCTGGTGTTGCGAAAGTGAACATGCCAGTGAAGGCGATGTCATTGGATGGTAAAACAGTTGAGACGTTCCGTCTTACAAAATTATTCTCCTTTAACGGCGTTGATCGTGTGCCTGTTCAAGAAGCCGTTGCGGGTGATATTGTTTGCATCGCTGGTATGGCGAAGGCGTCCGTGGCTGATACGATTTGTGACGTCAGCGTGACAGAGCCTCTAGAATCTGACCCTATTGATCCTGCCACAATGGCGGTCACCATTACAGTGAATGATTCACCGTATGCGGGACAAGAAGGTAAAAAACTCACATCTACAATGATCCGTGATCGCCTGATGGCAGAAGCCGAAACAAACGTTGCGATTAAAGTCAGCGAGTCTGACGGTAAAGATGCGTTTGAGCTGGCGGGTCGTGGTGAATTGCAATTGGGTGTTTTGATTGAAACCATGCGCCGTGAAGGCTTTGAAATGACTGTTTCTCGTCCACGCGTTATCTACCAAAAAGACGAAAATGGACAACCAACAGAACCATACGAAGAAGTGACAGTGGATGTTGATGATGAGTATTCTGGTTCCGTTGTTGAAAAAATGACGAAACGTAAAGCAGAGATGACCGATATGCGTCCATCAGGTATTGGTCGTACACGTATTATCTTCGCCGCACCATCACGTAGCTTGATTGGATATCAATCACAGTTCCTCACAGACACGCGTGGGACTGGCTTGATGAACCGTATCTTCTCTCATTATGGCCCTTACAAAGGCGATATTGGCGGACGTCGTAACGGCGCGTTGATTTCAAACGCAACGGGTGAGGCCGTGGCCTATGCCATCTTTAACCTGCAAGACCGTGGGACGATCATGGTTGACCATCAGGAAAAAGTGTATGAAGGCATGATTATTGGTGAACATAACCGTGAGAATGATTTGGAAGTCAACATCCTGAAAGGGAAGCAACTTACAAACGTTCGTGCCTCTGGTACAGATGAAGCCGTTAGAATTATTACGGCTAAGCGTATGAGCTTGGAAGAAATGATTGCTTACATTAACGATGATGAATTAGTTGAAGTCACGCCAGAAAACTTACGTTTAAGAAAAGTTCACTTAAAAGAAACAGATCGTAAATCTGCTTCACGTAAAGCAAAAGCGACCAACTAAAAATAATTTAGCAGACTTAAGTCTCTAAACTTCGAAAAACCGCCTTGATGAGAATAGCCTCATAAGGCGGTTTTTTTATTTTTATAATATTCAATCCTATCAATAAAAAATCTTAGGTTTTTCACTGAAATATTATGATCGCACTTAATTTATAAAATTTAAACATGCAATGCATGAACAGAATTTGAAGCATTATTTTTAATTTCAGTTGCTGTATTTTGTCACCCCCGCTTTGAGCGGGGGTCTGCATATTTAAAGAAATACTCTTCTCCAGATACTCGCTCAAGGCGGGTATGACAATTTTTATTTTACAAAATACATTTTTCATGTTTTACTAAAATCATGTTGAAACAAATACACCAGATTAATGGCACGAAACCGTCGGCGACTTATAAATCGCTCGCGGGCAATTTTGCGCATCTATTATTTGGCTGATTCCAACATACCCTATCAGCCCCTTCAAACGGCTGATAAATATATTCACTCCCTATTCGTATTTCTCCGCCCTTTGAAATTTACCAGTCCTCGGGTTTACCCGTATGACGTTTTAAACAGGAGAAAAACTATGACTAATCTAAATACAAAAACAGACCCTATCTTGATTGACATGCCGATGCCGATTGAAACGCCGCGCCTGACTATCCGCCCCGCAATGCCTGGCGATGGGGCGGTTGTCTATGAAGCCATTGAGGAAACCAAGGATGCTCTTAAAAGATGGATGCCATGGATAAACGCTCACACTGACGTCAACCATACTGAAGGCGTGTGCCGTAAAGCCTACGCGGATTTTATTCTACGCAAAGATGCGATGGTTTATGCGTTCGATAAAGAAACAAAAAATTTTGTTGCGGCGTCTGGTTTACACCGTTTTGATTGGGAAACCTGCCGATTTGAAATTGGCTACTGGGTACGCAAAAGCGAGCAAGGCAAAGGCTACGCCACTGAAATCGCCAATGCCCTCACACGCTACAGCTTCAACGCACTTAATGCGCGCGCGGTTATGATTGGTCATGCCGATGGGAATGAGGCGAGTAAAAACGTCATCACAAAACTTGGCTTTGACTATGAAGGTTGCACAAAATGTGCCGAGAAATTACCCAACGGTGATATCGTGGACAGCCATAGCTTCAGCCGTATAAACTTAGACGGCTTACCCGATTTGGATGTAAGGTGGCAGACATGAAAGATAACGTAAAATATTTGAACTATTACACAGTTTCAATGAACATGCTGTTTTGCATACCCATTATAATTCCCTATTATGCGGATTATATTGGGCTGAGCTTCCAAGATTTCTTAATTGCCGAAGCCGTTTTTGCAGCACTTATCGTGATTTTAGAAGTTCCTTCTGGCTGGTTGTCTGATGTTTGGAAACGCAAAAACGTTCTTATACTTGCCGTAGTTATTTATATCATAGGGTCTATTTTATTAATCTTAGCCAATGATTTAACCGATGCTATTATCGCACAAGCGACATTCGGCATCGCAGTCAGCTTATTTTCTGGCACTAATAGTGCCTTTTTATATGACACTTTACTGGCGCAAAAAAGGGAAAATCAATTTTCTAAATTGGAAGGAAAGCGCATGGGGCTCGGATTATACAGCCTTGCCTTCGCTTGTATTCTAGGTGGGTTTATGTATGAAGTGCATCCTACGTTGCCCTTCTATGCGGAGCTATTTGTGCTTATCCCCGCCATCTATTTCGCCTATAAAATGGTGGAGCCGCCGCGCGTCAAAAGCGCCGTCACCGTGCATCCGTTGAAAGATATGCGCGATACGATGATTTATGCCTTGCATGGCAATAAAGAAATTGCCTTCATTATTTTGTTTGCCGCTATTTTATTTAATGGCACAAAGCTTATCATGTGGTCGCAACAACCTTATTACATGGCACTCGAAATCCCTGAATTTTATTTCGGAATTTTGTTTGCCGTTGGCGCCTTACTGGGAGGTTTTTCCAGCCAGATGGCGCACAGGTTAGAAACGCATATCTCCAACATCAGAATGCTGTTCATTATTTTCTTATGCGCGATAGCTGTTTGTATGCTGTCAGGATTCTTGATGAATTGGGTCGGCATCGCTTTGCTGATGCTCGGGGGCTCTTGCCTATTCGGCTTGGCCAATCCGCGCGTGGATAACGCCATTAACATGCGCGTGGGGTCTGAGCGACGGGCAACAATTTTATCAACCAAAAACTTATTGGTTCAATTATTGTTCATCCCGTCCAGCTTGATATTAGGATATTTTGTCTCTCATCATTCCATCGGTGTTGGCCTATACAGTATCATTGGCTGGCTGATGCTAGGGGGCTTATGTATTGCCTTATGGGAGGTCATGAAAGCCCGCACCACAAAACAACCTTAAAATAAAGCTTGACTTTTTAGGATTTTAATCATAATATAAAAATTGAAATCACCCAAAAACCAATTTTAAAAAACGTCCTTTCTTAAATGAAACGGGCGTTTTTTTATGATAGATAAAGGATTTAATCATGCTACTGACATTAGGAAAAGGCACATCCCCCCGCCAAACATCAACGCCCTTCACGCCACCGCTAGAGGCGCCGACCATCCCTCTATTTGCCTCCGTCAAAGACAATACGGCCAATTTCAAAATATTAGCCATAGGCGACAGCACAACCGCAGGCGTTGGCTCAACCGCCAAATTCCGAAATAACGGCCCTACTGAAAAACTGCGCGCGTTAATCGAGGCTGAAGGATACGAAGCCTCATCAGACAGCTTCATCGGCTGGGGCGCTCCCCAAACCAACAACGTCAACGAGAGAGTGCTTGATCATGATGATAGACTTACATGGAGTGGCAGCATCAATAAAAATGGAACAGGCAATGCATTAGGGCATGGCTTATTTCAATTTAGTTCCAGCGGACAGCTCTCCTTTTCTCCCGATAAGGACGTTGATACCTTCATTCTTTATTGCGCAAAGAACATCGTCTCTGGCAATAATGTTGTCTATAATATTGATGGCGGTTCTAATACAACCCACTCACTTTATTTCAACAACTCACGAACCTATGAAACCATTCTTATTTCCGCCAATAACATAGGGCAACACACGCTAAATATTTCGACTACAGGTGGATTTTTCTTACACGGAATAGAAGCCTATGACAGCACGAAAAAACACGTTAGCCTTATCAACGCAGGCGCCCCCTCTATGAAAGGCGCAAGTTATTATTACACTGGATCTAATACCCCTTGGACAACAGGTGAAGTTATTGCATATATCAATCCTGATGTTTTAAAAATAAATTTTGGTATTAACGATATTAACCAGGGCGAAACAAAATCTTCTTTTAAAGCCGCGATGCAAACGATGATTACGGGTTATCAGACAGACTTCCCTAACACGGCGATATGGTTAGAAGTGCCCAATGATATCAGTACAGCGGCAACTTCTGCCAATAAAGCAGGGATTTATGAGGCTATTGGCGAGCTCGCCTCCGAAAACAGTCTACCCCTTATTGACCTACGTGACAGCCTTGGCACATATGCCCAAGCTACGGCCAGTGGTTATATGAATGACACCCTCCACCCCAGCGCAGCGGGGTATGATATGATTGCACAAGCGGTATCGGATAAAATCAAAACACTTTAAGTCAGTAACATTTTTTTCAATTAACACGAATATACCATTGAACCAGCCCGTTGAAAGTCGTCACAATGAACAAAATTATTTTCTCTATCCTTGGCATTATTGCGCTCTACGGCCTTTATGGTGTCATAAATATTAACAAGATCAATGCTCACGCATCAGATATTGCAAACGAAGTTCAAAGTCCTGTGGTCATGGAGCTTTTTACCTCGCAAAGCTGTTCCTCCTGCCCGTCAGCAGATAAATTATTGAGTGACCTAGCCCAAGCTAACGATAATATCATCGCGCTTAGTTGCAATGTAACCTATTGGAACCACTTACATTGGGAGGACACCTTATCAAAAGAATTTTGTAACATCCGCCAACGCCAATATGTACACGCTCTTCAATCACGCGGGCCTTACACACCGCAAATTATTATCAATGGCAATGATGAAACCGTTGGTTCGCAAGCAGGGAAAATAAAGTTCATTCTCTCTAAACAAAATAAATTAGAAAATGTGAGTCTACTTATTGATGAAGAAAAAAACTTAAAAGTAAGTCTACAAAATATGGATGAAGGTATTTATCAAATCTTGCTCATCCCCTACGCCGATGATGTAACACAAAGCATTCCAAAGGGTGAGAATAGAGGGCGCACCGTGCATTACACCAATCCTATCATTAAAGTCATAGATCTAGGAAAATGGGATGGGACGGCGCGCGATATAAATTATGATTTATCTAACGTTCAAAATATAAAAGGCGCCGCCCTACTCATTCATAAAAATTCCAGCGTCGGCAATATTGTCGCAGCAGGTAAGGCCGAGATTTAAAGAGCATTTGGCTTTAAATCTGCAAACGGATCAGCATTGATATATGAAATTTTTCCTTCTCGTGATGCCACCGCTTGCGCCCATTCCTTAGACTGTAATACGCTGCGGATGTCATCATTAGCGCTTTGAACACACGGCCATTCTTGAGAAGAAAAATACTCTGCTCTTCTATATTTTTGCCACAGAACATCTATGTTTTTATTAAACGCCTTGTCTTCTAACATCGTTTGCATTTTGTCATACAAATTCGATTTTAATGTAAATAATTGTGTCGTAGGGATAAATGTTTTTATAACCACTATGGCTCCTGACCCCCATGATGGTTTAAATCTATCTTGAGCCCCATGATTGACCAGAATATTTTGACCAGATCTTGAAAATTCATTTTTTATGTACGTAAGAGGATAGGATGCTTGTGGGCTTTGTAAAACACACAAGCCACAAAACACACCTTTTTTATGAGGCAAAAAAATTGGTACAGCCCCGTTACCTTGCTGTGGCATATCTACATTTAAATAATTTGAGAACGCTAATCCTATTTTTAAGGTTTGCATAAAATCAGCATCATCATATTCAGGTAACATTCGCGCCCGTTGCATCTGACGAAACTCAACATGGTCGTAATCCCAAATAATAGGAAATAACCGCTCAACATGAAAAAAAGATTTTTTATCCATTTCTAAATGAAAAGAGGTAGGCGTTAACAATCGATCACTAATATAAGAGACGTGTCCAGTTGTTGCTTGCATCCAATCAAAAGAGACGTTGAGCAAACGCTCTTTTTTTTGTTGGCTTTTTTGACACAAAACAATACCTGAGTCATAAAATCGTCTTGCATAATCAGCCATATCTTTAAATTGCTTTTTACCAAATGGCTTGCTCGATAAAAGATTCGCAATAAATACAGGCGCAGTATGTTTATCAACATCACTTACTCTTGCTTCTAAAAAATCAGTATGCGCCCGTGATGTTTGTGTATACGTATCGACCATAGTTACTTTCTAAAAGAAAACGTTAATTATGTCAACAGGGCATCCTTTAGAAATGTAAGTCTACTTTATAAACGCGCTACGCTAACTCAATCATCACAGGGACGTGGTCAGATGGTTTTTCTAGCGCGCGATACTCTGTTAAAACTCTATAAGATGTAAGTCTACTTATTAACGGCTTCGTCACCCAAATATGATCGAGCCTGCGCCCACGGTTTGATTTGGTATAGTCACGGTTGCGATAGCTCCACCAGCTATAACATTTTTCTTCATCGGGGACAAAATGGCGCACTGCATCTTGCCAGTCAATTGAGTCCGCCATGTTGGATAAATGCTCAATTTCAATCGGCGTGTGCGAGACTACTTTTTGGAGTTGCTTAGACGACCAAACATCATGTTCACGCGGGGCGATATTAAAATCACCAAGCGTCACAACATTATCATTCGCCGTATAATTTGCAGCAAAGAAATCGCGCATCTCATTTATAAAATCAAGCTTATGCCCAAATTTTTCATTAATGTCACGATCTGGCTCATCACCGCCGGCAGGAATATATAGATTATGAATGTCTAGTTTTTGAATGCCTGAAGGTATTCCCCCGTAGGTCACCTGCGACCCTGAGGGCGAGCGAAGCGATACTGAAACATGCCGACAATCTTCTTTACCAACGCGGCTATGAATATCAGTTTGCGTGAACGGAATTTTGGATAGAATACAAACACCGTTATAGCTTTTCATACCCGCAATATGAATGTGGGTATAGCCTTCAGCTTCAAACACATCACGCGGGAAAAATTCATCCATCGTTTTGGTTTCTTGAAGGCAAATAATATCAGGCGCTTCCTCGCGCATTAATTTAACAACCATCGGCGCCCGCAAGCGAACCGAATTAATATTCCAAGTGACTATTTTCATGAGGGTAGTTTAAGCATTTATACAAGACTAACAACAAGAACTAGTTTTCAATTATCCAAGTCGTTTTTGAAAAACATGCATAATAGCACCATTTATCACTGGGCTAGGTTCTCTACCAATATGCGTATATCCCATTTGTGATACTCGCTCAGCAGCATCATATCTTCCTAATGGAAATCCAGCCTTTATAGACGTCGTACTTGCTATACGGCGAGCAGAGTCTTGAAGATCTGCTTCCAAAATATATTCTGGCAAGACTTCAAAATGACGGTTATCTTTTCTTAGATCAAATGCTTCTACAGCAAATAAATGAGTTAATCTGGTGACACCTTTTTCAATGTCATGATTAGCGCGAATGAACCCCAATGCTTCACCACTGTCACTCACCAGTATTTTTTGATGATGGCGGAAAGGATTTGCCTTAGGCGCCATAGGAAGAAATTTATTAAAGGTCTTTATTGTCAATTGTTCACCAACAATTTTAATACCTGTATTACTGATCGTTTGAATAGCAACAAAATCACTTGCCCGAGCATAACGAATGCTTAAGCTTGGAAAATTTTTGAGGTCAGATCCAAACCGAATTCTTTCTTCAGCATTCAGTAATTTTGTTACTGGTTTTATAGTATTACTTTGTGAAGCGGATACTTCAAATGGCGTGCTCCCATAATGCATAATATTTTCCCCTTAATTTTTTAGGGATATTAAATACAAAGAGCAAATCTATGTCAATTAATTATTTAAAACGGCAATTTCATTCCTGCGGGTAAGCCCATGTCGCCCATCATGGAGGAGGTTTCGTCGGCCATTTTGGCGTCGGCCTTGGCTTTGGCGTCATTGATAGCGGCCTTAATCAAGTCTTCGACGATTTCTTTTTCGCTGGCGACCAGAATACTCGAGTCAATATCGAGGGCACGAATTTCGCTTTTACAGGTCATGGTCACTTTGACTAAGCCCCCACCAGATTCGCCGTGGACTTCGACGTCGCCCATTTTGGCTTGCATCTCTTCCATCTTGCCTTGCATTTCTTTGGCTTGTTGCATCATTTTTGCGATATTCATTTTGTGACTTTCCTTATTTAATTTTTCAAACGTCATTGCGAACGTAGTGACGCAATCCAGAACTCTATTGACTTGGCACTAGATTGCCGCGCTTCGCTCGCAATAACGAGTGGGTTATTATTTATCCGTTATTTCTTTTAATTTTGCGTCAGGGAATAGCTGTAGAATATTTTTTACCAACGGTTGTTCCATAATGTGCGTACGAAGGTTTTGATGCTGCGTATCCGCCAATTGCGCCAAAGTCGGTTGCCCCATGGCACTGGACACGGACACAATCCAACGCTTGCCTGTTGCCGCTTTTAACTTTTGCGATAGATCTTGTGACAAGCGGTCTGGCGCACCATCAGCCAAACTAAATTCAATGCTATTATCTTTAATTTTAACAGGGTGCGCATACATTCTAATATGCATAGCGAACACCATTTCGCCTGAATTTTCAAGGGCTTGAACAACATCCAACATCGTTTCAACACGTCCATTATTTTCAGGGACAGGATTACTATCATCAGCTAAGGCTAAATTTGCGCTTCCACTAACTTGAGTCTCCTCATTTTGTATTTGCGGTGAAATCACAAAATGAGGGGTGGAATTATTATCCAACCCTATCACCGAATTAACGGTTGCATTTGAAGGTGTCCCCGTTGGCGCATTGCCAACCGCTCCAACTGCGTTGGTTGCCTCCACCCCGCCAGCAGAAGCCGTCGGTGAGCCAGCAACAGAAGGCGACGCCATAGCCCCGCCCGCGCCTACACTTGCTCCTTGCGCTTGTAATTTCTTAATAATATCAGCAGGGTCTGGCAAATCTGCTGCGTATGAGAGGCGGATGATCACCATTTCAGCGGCTTTTTGTGGATTTGGCGCTTGGTTCACTTCACCTAGCCCTTTCAACAATAT
>CALDHI010000045.1 GCA_937941545.1 uncultured Alphaproteobacteria bacterium | reverse complement strand
AGAGTCGGAGCCTTACTCACGAAAAGTCATTACATTTAAAAACCGTCTTGATCGTGAGCATGGCTATAACACCGTGAAGGTGGAAGATATTACCGATGATCGCCGTGATGAATTTCCGTTGAAATTTATGCCCGATCACCCTGGTGCGAACGAGGCAGGATATGTGCAAATGCCCAATGTGAGTATCTTAATTGAGTTAAATGATATGCGTGAAGCGCAAAGAAGTTATGAAGCCAATATTGGTATGTTGGAGCAATCGCGGACAATGGCCTCCAGAACAATAGATTTGTTGAGGTAGGACGTCACCTGTTTTTGCATTTTCAGGGCGTTACTTGGCTCCTAATGTAGGTAAACTACATGTCGTCGCAAGTGCCTACTGAAAAAACAAAATCAGGCGACTTTATAAGAGTGCGCTCAGGCGGGCAGACTCGCTAAGCGCCTCTTGGTAACGGGGGCTATCTGGATTGATGATAGAAGGGAAGCGCGTAGGTCGCCTGCGACCCTGAGCGCAACTAAAATAGTTGGAATGACAGAAACAAAAAAATATGTTATACTTATTAGATAACAAGGAATAAAGATTATGGATAAATTGATAAACCCCGCTCAGGCTGCAAGCGCCTATGGCAATATGTCGAAGGCAATTGATATGCCGGGTATGGACTCGGGTAAAGGCGAATCCTTCGGCGACATCATGAAAAATACGGTGCGTGACAGCATTGAGACTTTGCGAGCAGGGGAGGCCGCCTCCGCGAAGGCTGTTTCTGGTGAAGCGACTTTGCCCGAAGTTGTACAAGCCGTCACCGCATCTGAAGTCACCCTTCAAACGGTTGTCGCCGTGCGTGACCGCCTTGTTGGCGCCTATCAAGAAATCATGCGTATGCCTGTTTAATTCGGTATTACGAAATATCTAATCTAAATCAAATGCCAGCGAAAGCTGGCATTGTTGTTTGTGCTTTTTGATTAAGGTTGCTTGTCGCCGCCCATGGGGTGACGAAACGCTTGAGACTTAGGATCAAAAGGGTCAGCAACAGGGGCGATGGTATCTGCGGCCGCTTTCGTCATTGCCTGAGTGTGTCTAGCGATTCTTAGCGGTTTTCCTGCTTCATCTTTTTCAGCTTGTTGTCTTAATGCCCCTAAGTGATGAACCGCTTCTCCCAAGGGATTATATGTTTGCTCAAAACTTGTTTTACGGACTGTTTCATTATAGCTACCTGATAAATCTACGCCAGATGCTAGGATTTCCTGCGCTGCTTTTTGGTTTTGTCCGTACAGTGTGGCTTCATGTTCTACGTACATCACTCTAGTGGCTTCTGATAGTTCTCTAAATTTATTCGGAGGTAGTGCCGCGGCACGCGATAAAAATGTTTGCAAATCTTCATCGGTAAGGGGGCTATTGCTATCGGTCATATTCATCTCCTATGTTTAAATTATGGTATATAGATAAAGTGTTTTGGCTCTATGTCAATAACCCTCAAGTTTACATAAGTGTAGACTTGAATTTTATTTTGCGATATAAGATTTGTTATGACATTTAAATATTCAACATCAGCGAAGGTATTACTTCTAAGTTTTACGTCTGCTTCTTGCTCAACTGTTCCAACGATATCCAACCCTTTGGATGTTGCTAAGGATGCCTTAGGAACGGTGCGTGATTCAGTTATTGAGGCGGTTATTCCAGGCCAAGCCTCCCCCGAATTAATCGCCACAAGCCCAGAGGCTGTGTTGGCGCAGTGTGAGGAACGTAATGAGTTTGTTACCAAATACGACAAAGCCATTTTTATTACAGCAGGTGCAGCGTGCAGTGCTGTGGCTCTTATTGCGAGCGCATCTAGTTTGGGGGCAGCTATTTTTACGGGGGCGGTAGGGTCTTGCGCTATCGTCGTGGACTTGAGCTTGGAAGAGAAAATTACGGATTGTAATAGCGTTGTTTATCCCAAGACCACTATAACCAGTGATCGGCCAACTGTTATTTCTGATACCCCGTCATTAGATTAAAAAATCCCTGCTTGTCAGTTTTAGTTTAGGGCGTTAAACTGTGCCCTATGAATGAAAACGAAATCATCGACGTCGCACGCGAAGCTATTATGATTGTGATACAAATCAGCTTGCCCGTTATGATGGTCGGTTTGTTGGTTGGTGTGTCCATTGCATTGCTCCAAGCTTTGACCCAAGTGCAAGAAATTACGTTGGTTTTCGTGCCTAAAATTATTGCGATTTTCTTGGCTATATTCTTATTCCTTCCTGGTTTTGCCGCTGTCATGATTAGCTTCATGGATAAAATTGCGGATCGTATCATCGGTATTAGTTAACATTATAAAATGTAGACTTACTTTTTAAAGTGCCGTCAAATCGGCAAGCCGAAGGACGCTTGATTATTACAGGCATGCTATGCAGGTTCTTTAAAACTAGACTTACTTATTTTATGAGATACACTGACTTTATCATGCAATCAATCGAAGAATTTCTGGTTTCGGGTGTTTTTGCCTTCTTGTTAATTTTCACAAGATTGGGCACAGCCTTTATGATTATGCCCGGTATCGGCGATAGCTTCGTGCCAACCAATATTCGCTTGATGATTGTCTTGGGCCTCTCATTTGTTTTAACGCCGTTGTTGCAAGTTTATATGCCTGAACAAGTGCCTGCGTTCCCTGTTATATTCTCCCTCATTATGATGGAGTTTGTGGTGGGCTTATTTATTGGCACCATGGCGCGGATCTTTATGGTGGCGCTGGACGTTGCGGGGATGTTGATTTCCACCACGTCTGGTTTGGCCAATGCGCAAGTCTTTAATCCATCCTCCTCTTCTCAAGGATCAATCACGGGGGCGTTTTTGTCTATGACGGGCGCTGCGCTGTTGTTTGCTACAAACATGCATCACATGTTGATTTATGGATTAGTGGATAGTTATAAACAGTTTCCATTAGGGGGGATTCCTGATGCTGGCTCTATGGCGCAAATGATTACACAGGCGTTTTCGAGTAGCTTTAAAGTTGGCTTTCAATTGTCTATTCCTTTCATTGTTGTCGCAATTTTGCTCTATATAGGTATGGGTGTGTTGACCCGTTTAATGCCTCAAGTGCAGGTGTTTATTCTGGCGCTTCCTATTCAAATCATGCTGTCGATGTTGACACTGGCGCTGATACTATCCGCCGCAATGTTGTTTTGGCTCACCAGTTTTGAAAATGGCATGATGTATTTTCTGTCACAGTAAAAATGTAGACTTACATTTTTAAAGGAGCCCTCATGCCCGCAAGCGGAAGGAGGCTGCTGTTTACTTTCAATATGTAGACTTACATTTAAAGAACGCTCAGGCGCGTATACGCGCCTGAGCGTTCTTTAAACAAGATAAATTGTGGTGCTTGTATTTATGAATATACTCCTAAATAACTTTTTTGTCAAGGTTTTAAGGTTTTTTGGGTAAGATGTAGATATGAGTGATTCAGGACAGGAAGACGATACCCAGAAAACCGAAGAACCCACCCCGAAAAAGCTTCAGGAAAGTCGCAAAAAGGGGCAGGTCGCCTTAAGCCGTGAAGTGAATAACTGGGTTATGTTATTTGCGGCAACGATTGTGGTGCTGGCGATTGGGCCATCGGCGATGACGGCGTTAACGCAATATATGTCAGGCTTTATTGAGCGTGCGCATTTAATGCCGTCCGCCCCAGCAGGGATTGGGGTTATTTTAGGGGATGCGTTTTGGTCTGTTCTTAAGATTATGGTGTTGCCCTTAATATTGCTTATGCTGGCGGCATTCCTGTCGCCGTTTATTCAAATTGGCCCATTATTCGCGCCTGAAATTATTAAACCAGATTTTAGCAAGATATCACCCGCCAAAGGATTTGGACGGCTTTTTTCCATGCGCTCCCTTATGGAATTTGTGAAGGGGATATTGAAGCTGGGTATTATTGGGTTTGTGGGGGTTTTATTGCTCATGCCGTTCTATGATGCTGTGGGGCATATGATTGGCTTGCCTATCGCGACGATGATGGAAGAGATGCAATCATTGGTCTTACGACTGATGACGGGGATATTGGTGGTTTTGATGGTGGTCGCCGTGGTGGACTTGGTCTATCAACGCTATGAGCATATGAAAAAGATGAAGATGAGTAAACAGGAGTTGAAAGACGAATATAAACAAACAGAAGGTGACCCGCATGTGCGGGCAAAGCTGCGCCAATTGCGTCAGGAAAAAGCACGCTCGCGTATGATGCAAGCCGTGCCAGAGGCGGATGTAATTATCACCAACCCAACCCATTATTCCTTGGCGTTAAAATATAAGCCTGATGAAATGGATGTCCCTATATTGATTGCCAAGGGGATGGATGATGTGGCGATGAGGATTCGAGAAGTCGCCAAAGAGAACGATATCCCTTTCTTCGAAAACAGACCTTTGGCGCGTGCGCTGTATGACACCGTGGAGGTGGATGAGGTTATTCCGCCTGAACATTATAAGGCCGTAGCGGAAGTTATTTCCTATATCTTCCAGTTGAAAGGAAAGTTGGGGGCTTCCCCATCTAAGCCCTAGGCAGGGGGCGTGACTCTGTGGCATTTTAGTGAAATGTCCATTGATAATCTTGAATTTATAGAACGCCATGCGAAAAAAGCGAATGTGTCTGCGGATGCGGATAAAGGCTCTTTGAAACAGCTAGGTTTGTCCCTTGTTTTTATTGCCGTTTATATAGTCGGTAGTGTTGCCGTGGCGATGTTCCTTGATATTGATCGCACCTTGTTTGTGTTGGCGGCGTTGATGTTTATTATTTCCACTATCATTGCCTATTGGGCGCATCGGTTTTTCTATCGTAATAAAATCCGTGAGAAAGAGCGCCTGTTAGTGCGCGAGATATTGGAGGGCAGTCGCGGGGCGCGGATGATTACCGACAGTGCGGATAACACAATCTATTTTAATCAACGCCTTGAACAATTGTGCAAAGACCAACCCGCTATCACCATTGAGGCCTTGGCAAATTTATTTATTGATAATAGCGATGCATACCAATTATTTAAGCGCCTAAGCGACCAAGCGCGTTTGGGGATTTCTGATTCGATGGAGCTTCGTGCGGGAACGGGGATTAAAGAGCGATGGTTTATGGTCACCGCGCAACCTGTCGCGGGTTGGGCGGGTTATGTGCATTGGCGCGTGGACGAGGTCACAAATCAACGCGAGATGGACAGGTCCGTGCGTGAAGAGCGTGAGAAGCTAATTGATTTTACCGATAATGCGCCTGTGGGCTTTTTCTCTGTGGATGAACAGGGACGATTTATTTTTGTGAATGCAACGTTGGCGCGGTGGTTGGGCAATGATATTGATAGCCTGCTGACGACAGGATCGCTGCATACTTATATGGTTGATCCGCCCAAAGGTGCCGCGCCGTATGACGTCTCCGATAAAGGGGGCGCACGTCAGGTCACGGAAGTGATGATGAAAGGCCCCGCAGGGGCGACGTTCCTTGCCAGTGTTAATCAGGCCGTTGTCACCGAAGGCGATGGACGGGTTAGAACGCGGGCCGTGGTGCATGATTTAACGTCTGAAAAAGAAATGCGTCAGGCGCTGAAGGCATCAGAAGATCGTTTCGAGCGTTTCTTTGATGAAGCGCCGTTGGGGATTTTACGTGTTGGCGCAGATGGTGTGATTGAAGATTGTAACAATGCTTTTGCAACCTTAACGAAGATGAAATTAGAAGAGGTTGAGGGAACAAATTTTAAAGAATTTATTGCCCCCCATAATAAAGACGACGTCATAAAAGCCATGAGTGTTATTGAACAAGGACGTAAAATGACGGCGCCGATGGAAGTGAGCTTGCTGAATAATGCAGAGCAGGAGCTAGCGGTGCAAATGCACGCAAGGCGCTTTAAGCATAGCGATAGTATTGTGCTCCACTTCATTGATTTAACTGAACAAAAAGACCTTGAGATACAATTTGTGCAATCGCAAAAAATGCAAGCCGTTGGACAATTAGCGGGCGGTGTGGCGCATGATTTCAATAACTTGCTGACGGCGATTATTGGTTTTTCAGACTTGTTGCTCTTGCGTCATAAGCCCGGCGATCCGTCTTTTGGCGATATTATGCAGATTAAGCAGAACTCGAATCGTGCCGCGAACTTGGTGCGTCAGCTTTTGGCATTCTCACGTCAGCAAACCTTGCGTCCGAAAATCCATGATGTATCGGACATTCTCACCGAAGTCTCCCATTTGATGCGCCGTCTTATTGGCGCGAATATTGAGCTGGAGCTGGTCCATGGCTTTGACCTAGGGATGGTGAAGGTCGATTTGGGGCAAATGGAACAAGTGCTCATTAATTTGGCCGTGAATGCGCGTGACGCAATGGATGCAGGCGGTAAGCTTATCATTGAAACAGAGAACGTGAATAATGCCGAAGCGATGCTGTGCGGTGAAGATGAGATGCCTGTTGGGACATGGGTGGCGATATCCGTTGAGGATTCGGGCTGTGGGATTAGCAAAGAAAACTTAACGCGAATCATTGAACCGTTCTTTACTACGAAAGATGTGGGACAAGGCACGGGGCTGGGGCTGGCGACGGTGTATGG
>CALDHI010000044.1 GCA_937941545.1 uncultured Alphaproteobacteria bacterium | reverse complement strand
ATTCCTGACTTTGCGCCAGAAATTTTACGCCGTGTACGCTTGGGTGATCCGCTCAAAGCTAAGCATTTACAGCGCGCGCTTGAAAGCCTTGCCGAAGAAGGTGTGACGCAAGTCTTTCGCCCTATGTTAGGAGCAGATTGGATTGTTGGGGTTGTGGGTACGTTGCAACTGGATGTGCTGAAAGACCGTTTGGCGTTTGAATATAACCTCGAAGTTGATTTTGAAGCGACGCAATATATCACCGCGCGTTGGGTGAGTGCGCAAGGCGATAAAGCAAATGATAACCTTAAAAAATTCATTGATGCCAACCGTGCCAGCCTTGGTGAAGACCGCGATAAAACGCCTGTGTATTTAGCGCGTAACAGCTGGGATCTAGATAGAGCGCAAAGTGATTATAAAGAGATTAAGTTTAGCGAAGTGCGCGAGCGCGGACGGTAAAAAATGATATCATTGCTGTGCCACTGGCACTCCTTGTAACGATGGATACAGTGATAAAGTATCGCGTAGCGTGCCTGAACGCCTGAGCGTCTTAATAATGTGGCGGTTTATTGGCGGCGGCTTCGTCGCTGATGGATTTGAAATCATTTTCACCACTGTCGTTCATTGTGTTTTGAATTTTATCGAGCTTGATTTTAATGTATTTTTTGAGTGTCTCAATCTCACCAGAAAGGGTTGTCACAACCTCATTTAAATCGCTCACTTCCTTTTCTAGAAGGGCGTTACGTGTTTCTAAATCATCTAGTCTGTCTGTATCTCTGTCTGGCATTGCTTTGCGCGCCCCTTTTTTGTAAAGTGCCTTTAATATTAAAGACTTTATAAGGATAAAATCATGCGTTGGCAACAAGGACGTCGCTCCTCTAATGTTCAAAACCGAAGCCGTATGGACGGTAAAGGCAAGACCATCGCGGGTGGCGGTGGTTTGTTTTTTGTAATGGCGATTGTAGTGGCTTTAATGGGAGGAAATCCTGCCCCGCTAATTGGGGAGGGTGTAAAGCGTACAATTCAAACTAAAGTGCAAAATAATGCCAATATGAGTGAAGAAGAATTGGCCGAGGGCGCAGATTTTGTCTCAGTTGTTCTGGGTACAACAGAAGATGTTTGGGGGCAAATTTTTGCGCAAAATGGGCAAACTTATCCGCAACCTAATTTGGTGCTGTTTACAGGGCGCGTGCAGTCTGCTTGTGGCTTTGCCACGGCGGCGTCTGGGCCATTTTATTGCCCACCAGATCAAAAAATCTATATTGATTTGAGCTTCTTTCAAGACTTAAAGAAAAACCTAAACGCCCCTGGTGATTTCGCGCAAGCCTATGTTATTGCGCATGAAGTAGGGCATCATGTACAAAATGTAACAGGGGTAATCCCCCAAGTTGAGCAGATGAAACGCCGTGTGAATAAGAAGCAACGTAATGCCTTACAGGTACGTGTAGAGCTTCAGGCAGATTGTTATTCTGGTGTCTGGGCGCGTAGCGTGCAAGACCGATTCAATATGATTGAAGCAGGTGATATTGACGAAGCGTTGAATGCTGCCAGCCAAATTGGGGATGATATATTGCAAAAGCAAGCGCAAGGCTATGTTGTGCCAGACAGTTTCACGCACGGATCATCGGTGCAACGTAAGACATGGTTTAAGCGTGGATTTGATATGGGTAGCATTGTGTCATGCTATACGTTGAAGGCAAAAAATATTTGATAATTAGCTTCGATGGGACGCCGTAGCACGTATATTATCATTTAATTACCATCTATATTATCATCCATTTGCTTCATGATGGCGTGCCCTTCTTCTGTGATGCTCATACTCATAGGGGTAGGACGCACCGGCATTGTGATATGGTCGCCTTGGTCTTCGAGAGGAATGGCTTCTGCACGTTGTGTACGATATATTCCGTATACCACAAGGGCTGTGAAGACGACGGCGATGGCGATGAAATACATTTGTATGCCAAAAATTGACATGATGATGGAGATAATCAAAGGCCCAATAGCCGCGCCAATACCGTTCACTAGAATTGCAGAAGAGCCGCCCGCCACATATTGTTTGGGTGTTAAATGATCCGTAATTTGGGCAATGGCAAGGCCATAGATAGGCAGACTCAGGCATCCTAAAAAGAATATCATCACATTTAGAACAAGCCATTGATCTGAGAAAATAAAGCAAAGCAAAGAGAAAATAGCACTGGCGAGGGAAGCGCCGATGAGCACTTTACGTCTATCATAACGATCTGACATCCAGCCAATCGGCATTTGTGAAGCCACACCGCCTGCAATAAACAAAGCCATGAAGGTTGAAACTTGAGCGATGCTCATCCCTATTGTGGTGGCGTAAACCGCGCCTAATCCAAATAATGTACCAGTGCCAATTCCTGTAGCGAAAGACCCTATGAGACCGAAAGGGGATATTTTAAAGAGCTGTCTTAAAGACAAATGGTCAGGCTCATCAAAATCAGGCGCAGGGCGCGAGCTTAAGGAAATGGGAATTAAGGCCATAGAGACCAATACAGATGTAATAACAAACAAGTCTATTTGGGCGGGATCGGCAAAGTTCAAGAAGAACTGCCCTAAAACCATACCACCGTAAGAGATGACTTGGTATATTCCAAATATCTTGCCGCGTGTTTTCATGGTGGAGGTGTTATTCAACCAGCTTTCCACAACGATATATAGGCCAGCATATGCAAACCCCGTAAATCCACGAATTACTGCCCATAAAATAGGGTCGGGATAGAGGCCATGTAATAGCACCGTTGCAGAGGCAAGAGAGGCGAGCGCGGTAAAGACACGGATATGCCCCACGCGGCTGACCATCTTAGGGACAAGGTATGATCCTCCTAGGAAACCAAAGTAATAGAGCGACATAATCAAACCGATGGTGGCGGTATCAAACCCCTCAATGCTGGCACGTACCCCCAACAAAGTTCCTTGCAAGCCATTCCCAATCATAATGAGGCCTAGCCCTAGAAATAGTGGCCATGAATTATTCAGCGTTTTATACATTGTGCGATGCCTGTTAAATAAGGTTATTTATGGTGGTCATGTAGCATATTTACGCGATATAATGATAGAGAATATTTTTAAAAATTTATGCTTAATCTATGACCCTAAGGCTGTTCCAATGATACATGACAATTCCCCGCAATCCAGCAATCATATTATGATGATGGAGCCTGTTGATTTTTATGCCAATCCAGAGACAATGGCGAGTAATAGTTACCAGCATGAGGATAATAAAGACCATGCACTCATCCAAAAGCAGGCGTTGCAGGAGTTTCGCGATATGCGGGATTTACTGGTTAGTTACGGTGTGATGGTTACAACAATTCAAGGGCAAGCAGGATGTCCTGATGATTTATTTCCCAATTGGCTATCTACGCATCATGGGGATATGGGGGGACGTCTTATTCTATATCCTATGCTGGCACCCAATCGCCAGCGCGAGCGCCGTCAAGATATTATAGATGTGCTACGTCGTACTTATAAAGATGTGCAGGATTTCTCACTGCATGAGCAACATGGTAAGGCGCTGGAGGCCACAGGGGCGATGTGTTTGGATCGGGTGAACAAGATATCCTATCAGGTGCGCTCAACCCGCTCGCACGATGATCTGGCGCAGATATGGTGTGATATGAATGGGTATAAATTAATCCGTTTCGATACTGAATATAAAGGCAAGCCTGTTTATCACGCGGATGTTGTGATGTGGATTGGTACAGAGTTAGCGGGCGTGTGTAGTGAGTGTTTGGTGAAGGATGATGTTGTAAAGCATCTTAAAGTTCGCCGTGATATAGTGGAATTTAGTAATGCGCAAATGGCGGCCTTTTGTGGCAACTCCCTTGAAGTAATTGGAGCAAGCGGTGAGCGCATGTTGGTGATGTCTGATGCAGGGTATAACACGCTTAATGATACGCAAAAAAGTAAGATTGGCCAATGTTACAAAACAATCATCCGCCCTGAAATACCAACGATTGAATATTATGGCGGGGGCTCCGCGCGATGCATGATGGTAGAAATGTTTTAGGTTTTTTTTAAAGAGCGCTCAGGCGCGTAAACGCGCTCCGCTATTCCCACCAACACGTCATTGCGAGAAGCGTAGCGACGCGGCAATCTATTCTTATTTCAAGATGGATTGCTTCGCTCACGCTCGCAATGACGATGGAGAAACCGCGTAGCGCGTTTACGCGCCTGAGCGTTCTTGAATTATAAAGCGTAGCGTGCCTGCACGCCTGAGCGTTCTTAAATTATAAAGCGCGTTTACGCGCCTGAATGATTTTTTAAATGACTTTGCGCATTGTCAAAAAAGTAATATCGCTACCGTAATTTATTTGTCCCGAGAGTTGAACTCTGTCCCCTTTGCGAGCATATTTTAAAATTGCGCTATAGGTCACGTTCTCTCGCGTGGGTGCGCCATTGGGGGCGGTAAGCATGAAGTCGCTATCAGCCTTGGATGCATCAGCGACAGATATCATTTCAACTTCATTTTCATTTAACACGGTAAAAGTACTAATCCATAAACAATTGGCATCATCACGGCGCTTCGTTTGTCCGTTGATGATGTCTGTTTGACCATCACTTTTCTTTTCCAAAGGCCCTTGGTAGGAGGTCGTGGTAGTTACTTGGTATGTGCCGTCTAATTCATGCGCCATGATTTACGCCGCCTTTAATAAGCCTTCACGACGCAGTAGAGATTCTGGGTCGGCGTCACGGCCACGGAAGCGTTTATAAAGTGTTTCAGGCGGCTCACTACCGCCTTTTGATAGGATTTCATCACGATAGCGTGTAGCGATTTCTAGGTTATAGAGACCTTTTTCTTCAAACAGTTCAAACGTATCGGCATCCAATACTTCTGCCCATTTATAGGAGTAATAACCAGCTGAATACCCACCCGCAAAAATGTGAGAGAAAGACGGAGACATTGGCCCCGCCAATCGTGGGAAGAGGCGCGTATCTTCAGTCGCCTTATCTTCGAACTCCGCAACGTCCTTGATAGTTGTTGGATCAGCTGAATGCCAGCGCATATCCATTAACCCAAGGCTCACTTGGCGTAAACCACCAAAGCCAACCATAAAGTTTTTGGCGTTATTTACTTTTTCAATCAACTCATCAGGGATGGCTTCACCTGTTTTATAATGTTTGGCAAATAAATCGAGAGTTTCTTTTTTATACGCCCAATTTTCTTGAACCTGAGAAGGCAGCTCAACAAAGTCCCAAAGCACAGACGTTCCCGAGTGGGATGAATATGTGACATTGGATAGGAGCGCATGAATAGCATGTCCCATCTCATGGAATAACGTCGTGACTTCACCAAACGTAATCAGCGCGGGCGCATCCTGTGTTGGCTTTGTGAAATTACAAACGATGGCCACAATAGGCTCAAGAATGTTATTACCTTCTAGGCCTTGGTCACGGTAGCTGGTTTTCCATGCCCCTGATTTTTTACCTGTACGGGGATAGAAATCAGCATAGAGCACACCCACAAAACTATCGTCTTTTTCGTTTCGCACTTCATAGGCGGTGACGTCTTTGTGCCATGTAGGAATAGCGTTTGCAGCGGTGAATTTTAAGCCGAACAACTTGCTAAAATGGGTGAAGACACCTTCTAAAACATTACCCAGTTGAAAGTAAGGACGCAAATCTTCGGAGGAATAATCAAAAAGTTTTTGTTTTAATTTTTCTGCATAATAGCCAACATCCCAAGGTTTTAGCTCATCGTCAAAGCCTTGCTCTTTTGCAAAAGCCTTTAAGTCAGCTAAGTCTTTTTCAGCAGCAGGTTTGTAAGCGGCGCCCAGTTTTTCTAAGAAGTTAATTACGGTTTCTGGCGATTTGGCCATACGGCGCTCTAGAACAAAATCAGCATGGCTGTCATAGCCCAATAATTTTGCTTTTTCATCGCGCAGACGTACGATTTGTAGGATTAAATCACAGTTATCATATTGGTCTTTATAGGCACGGTTGCCAGAGGCACGCCATATATCTTCGCGAAGCTGGCGGTTGTCGTTATAGGTTAAGAACGGGCCGAAGCTGGGGTAATCTAAAGTGAATAGCCATTTACCGTCATACTCTTTTTCATTGGCGGCGGCTTTTGCGCCATCAATGGCACTTTGTGGTAGGCCTGATAGATCATCTTCATTGTCGATAATCAGCTCATAGCTTTCGGCAGATTTTTTAGCGTTGTTCATAAAGCTTGGGCCGAGCGTAGAAGCCTCTTGAGAAATTTCACGTAAACGCGCCTTCTTTTCCTCATCCAATAAAGCGCCAGAGCGCACAAAACCAATGTAGGTATCATCAAGCAATGTATGTTGTTCAATATTTAAACCAAAGCTGTCTTTGTTGTCGTGTACGGCTTTGACCTTGGCGAATAAGTCTTCGTCCAACGACACGTCGCTTGAGAAGTTGGCGTTTAACGGTCCAATTTCTTCGGCGAGGCTTTCTAGCTTGTCTGAGCTACACGCGGAAAGTTGATTGTAAAAGATAGAGCAAATTCGGCTCAAGCGGATAGAAGATTGCTCAAGCGCGACAATGACATTGTCAAAGCTTGGGGCATCTGAATTGGCTTTAATGGCGTCAATATTAGTGCGAGCTTGTTCGATGGCTTCTTTCACAGCAGGAAGATAATTATCCTCGCTAATCTTATCGAAAGCGGGCGCGCCATGAGGAGCGGGGGAGTCTTGTAGTAATATATTGTCAGCCATAAAATTTTTTTCCGTATTTAAAAATGAAACGTTATCCTTTATAACCTTATTTATGCCTGATGTCCCCCGTTCAAGTCAATTTGATGATATTTATTTTTCCAAGGAAGATGGACTGGCGGAAACGCGCCATGTGTTTCTGGAAGGCAATAACCTGCCTAATGCGTGGCAGGATAAAGCGCAATTCACCATATTTGAAGCAGGCTTTGGCACAGGGCTTAATTTCTTTGCAACGTGGAAGCTGTTTGAGGAAACGAAACAAGCAGGGCAGAGCTTAGATTTCATTAGTGTTGAGAAATATCCTTTAAGAGCAAACGAAATTCGTGAGGCGCTATCACAATGGGATGTCCATTTTGACGGACGGATAGAGCGTTTTATATTGCAGTACCCTTTGAATATAGCAGGGTTTCATAGGGTTAAACTTACGTCTGATGTGACGCTCACCCTTATTTTTGATGATATAAATGAGGCGTTGCCGCAAATTACTGCCGATGTTGATTGTTGGTTTTTGGATGGATTTACACCGTCTAAAAACCCGCAAATGTGGAGCGATGTTTTATTTGAAACCATGGCACATCTGTCTGTTCAAGGGGCGTGTATGGCGACCTTTAGCGCAGCGGGGCATGTGCGACGTGGGCTAGAAAAGGTTGGATTTAAAGTTCATAAACGAGAGGGATTTGGGCATAAGCGCGAGATGCTGACGGGGGTTTTCAAACAAGAATGTCCACAAGAGCGCCATAGGGGTAAACGCGAAGATACTTTGCAACGTCAGGACAAGAAAATCGTAATCATTGGCGCAGGGTTGGCGGGGACGGCAATGGGCTATACGCTCAACCAATATGGATTTGATGTGACGCTGTATGAGCAATCCGATAAAGTGGCCTCTGGCGCATCGGGTAATAAGGTGGGGTTTTACAATCCCCGTTTCACGGCGCAACGCGATGAAGTTTCAGACTTTTTTGTACCCGCATATAGTAGCCTTATTAAGCTAGGGCAGGCACATGGTTCGGCATTTGACTTTAATCCATGCGGTGCATTGCATTTAATTAATTCGCCCGAAAAGAAAAGACGGTTTGAAAAACTGATAAAGAATTGGCATTGGCATGAAGATCACGCACGTATAGTGGACATGCAAGAAGCCAGTAATATAGCGGGGATTCAATTAAAGGAGGACTGCTTATACTTGCCTGATTCAGGAAGCCTTTGCCCTCGTAAATTAGTAGAGTTTTATGCAAAAAATTTAAAGATTGAATATAATACTAAGATTAAAAATCTTGAAGACCTTGACGCTGATATTATTATTCTGTGTGCGGCATATAGGGGGAAAAAATTTGAGGAGAGCAGATGGTTGCCTTTAAAAGCAATACGGGGGCAAAGTACGTTTGTTGAATCCACAACTCTGTCGAGTCAATTAAAGTGCAATTTACATTACGGTGGGTATCTATCCGCCTGCGTTGAGGGGCAACACGCCGTTGGTGCAACCTTTCAACGTTGGTTGGATCATTGTGACGTCTTGGAAGAGGATCATGTGATGAATATTGGACGTATTAAAGAGTTTGTTCCAAGCTTAGGAAATGAAGAATTTAAGATTCAGTCAGGATGGGCGGGCTTGCGCACGGCCAGCCAAGACCGTATTCCAATTGTAGGGAAGCTTTTAGAGACTAAGAATATATATACTTCAACGGCATTTGGCTCCTATGGTATTTTGGGGACGTTGACGGCGGCGCATTACATGGCGGATATGTTGCGCTTTAACACATATCAAGAAGCGGTATGTTTGCCCAAGCGCACGCAATATGCTCTGTCTCCGCAACATTATGTTGACCGAGCGCATAAAAAAGGGCGTGTTCTGATATAAGGTATGCTAGTCTGTGAGGGTTATATTTTCAATAAGAGGGCGTGAGGTGTCATGGGTACAAAATTCTTTCAGTGTCAGCGCGGGGCGACCGTTATTGAATACGTCATAATCGCTGCTGGGGTTGCCTTAGGTCTTGTTGCCGCGCTTTATGCTTTTGGCGGTGACCTCGGCGCTATCTTTGGTGATTTAGGCGAAACTACGAATTCTCAATAACTTATATCTGTTATACTCATGTTAGATTTTACACAATATCCTTATTTTGCTGGCCTTGGTTTAGTGGTCACGTTTATATTATTTCGTTTGGGCATTAAATATGCTCCGAAATTAGGCTTGTTGGACAAGCCTGATGCGGAAATGGGGGGGCGTAAAGATCATGAAGGCGCAATCCCGCTTATTGGCGGTCTCATTATTTTGCCGGTTTTTGCGGCTTTGGTGTACAGCTCGGCGTTGCAAACGCAAACCTTTCTCGCGCCTTTATTGGGCGGAGTGTTATTATTGCTGACGATTGGGGCGCTGGATGATAAATTCCACCTTCATCCTTGGGCGCGATTTATTATTCAAATTTGGCTGGCATGTTATGTCGTGATTTTCTGTGACGCCAATATTGGCAATTTAGGCAATTTATTCGGCTTTGGTAATGTGGCATTGGGAGAGTTGGGTGGAAAAGCCTTTTCCGTTATTTGCTTAGTGTTATTGATGAACGCCATTAATTTGTTGGATGGGATGGATGGTTTGTGCGGTGGATTCCTACTCATTGCCCTAGGGTGGTTGATGTGGGTGGCGCTATCTGCGGGGGCTATTTTACCCTTCTGGGCGATGGCATTTTTGGCGGTGCCTATTGCAGGGTTCTTAATTTTTAATGCGCGCTATCCCTTTCACAAAAAGGCCAGTGCGTTCTTAGGAGATGCGGGATCGCTGTCCTTGGGGTTGATTGTAGGCTGGTTTGCCATTCAAATGGCCAAAGCACCCGACCCGATGATTGCGCCTGTGGGGATTATCTGGATTATGAGCGTGCCGATTATGGACACGTTCGCCGTGTTCTTCACCCGCAAAAAACAAGGCAAAAGCCCCTTTTTACCAGACCGTTTGCATGGGCATTATAAAATCCAAGATGTGATGGGGTGGAAGCCACAAATCGTGACCCCCATCATGTGGAGCCTTGCGATTATGACAGGTGCCATTGGTTATTATGGCCTTGAGGTGGGCATACCTGAATATGTATTGCTCTATATATGGTCGGCTATTCTATTAGCCTACACATTTTGGCGCATAAAAATTGACGGCTCAATCAAAGCTTAAACGATTTATCCTTTAGAAAATCTTTCCATGACGGCGGTAGCGACTAAATCGCCAGTGACGTTTAGGGTTGTACGTGCCATATCCAGTAGTCTATCCACCCCTAGGATAATCGCGATTCCCTCGGGAGGGACGCCGATACCGGCCAATATCGTGGCGAGGATGATGATGCCTACGCCAGGGGTGGCAGGTGTACCGATAGACGCACCCACGGTTGTGAGCATGAGGATGAAGATTTCAATATTGCTGAGTTCGACATTGAATAAATTACACAAAAATAACGCCGCCGCCGCTTGGTATAACGCTGTACCATCCATATTGATGGTTGCACCAAGGGGGATGATGAAGCGGGAGACTTTTGAATCTATTTTTAGATTTTCTTCAGCAGCTTTCAGGCTGAACGGCATGGTCGCCGCGGAGCTGGAGGTTGAAAAAGCAAAGATTTGCGCATTACGAATACCGCGCAAAAACCCCAACACATTAAAGCGCGTGAAGAGCGTAACGATGAGCATGTAAATAATAAACATCCCAGCAAGACCCAATAAGACGCACGCCATATACGCGCCAACCCCCGCAATTGTTTCAATTCCCATCTGAATGGTGACGTTACAAATCAGACCAAACACAGCATAAGGCGCAAGCGCCATAGCCCATTCGATGACCTTCATAGAAGCAGCTTGCCCGAAGCTACATAAATCATGAAAAACTTTGGTGGTATCGCGAGGAAGGGTGAGCATAACGATGCCCAGTAAAATTGAAAAAATTACGATTTGAAGCATGTTCTTATCCAAGCTGGCTTGGGTAAAGTTCACAGGCATCATGTTTTCAATACGTTGCGGCACGGTAAGGCTGTCAAAAACCGCAAACGGCATATCGGAACTCTGCATGACATCTTGGACATAGGCGTTGTTCATATATTGCGCAGGGTTCACCGCGCTAACAATTAAGATACCAATGCTGATGGCAATAAAGGTTGTTGCTATAAAGTAAGGAACAATTTTCATACCCATAGATTTCAGAAAAGAAAGACTGCCGCTATCAGTGACACCGAGGATAACGGAGGTAATGACAAGGGGGATAACAATCATTTTCAGCAAGCCTAAGAAAATAACACCCGGCAGGGCAATCCATTCACCGAATATAGTCGCGTTTGTCTCACTGACGATTTGTCCACCTGTTGGAGACAGGAGATAACCTAAAAATATACCCAATGCCATCCCTAATAATATTTTCCACCATAGGGTTTTATCAGTATTAGGCGTAGGGGTGTCATTGGTATAGGGCATGATTTGAGGCTTTCTTATATAAGGATAAGGCGTATAATGAGCCTGAAATATAGCATAATTTTACTTTTTTGAAAAAAATAAATATAAAATCGAATATTATCAGGTTCTCATCCGTACTATGTTTGTAAGTTAAATTTAAACAACGATTAAAAAGGATTATAAAATGAAAAAGACATTATTATTAGCAGCCGCAACAGTATTAGCCTTAAATATAGCCCCAGCAATGGCCGATGGTCATAAAAAAGGTGGCGATCACAAAGGTAAAATGTTTGAAAAGCATGACACAAATGGTGATGGTCAAATTTCTGAGGCTGAGTTCTTAGCGCATGCAAAAGAAAAATTTACTAAAATGGATACAAATAGCGACGGCGTTGTAACAAAAGAAGAAGGTAAAGCCGCAAAAGAAGCAAAACGTGAAATGCGTAAAGACCGCAAAGCAGACAAAGCTGAATAATATAACAAAAGCAGGATAGCCATTTGGTTAACGCATTAAATAATTTAGATGATGAGAGCCTGATGGGGTATGTGAAACAGCATAATCATCAGGCTTTCTCTATTTTAGTGGAAAGACACAGCAAACGTTTCTATGCGATTGCGTATCGCGTTGTGATGCAACAGCAATTGGCGGAAGACATAGTGCAAGATAGTTTTTTAAAATTATGGGATAAGCCCACTATCTGGAAAGATAAAAAAGGCGCCAAATTCACCAGTTGGTTTCATCGTATTGTTACCAACATGGCGATTGATTTATATAGACGAAATAAAAAGATCTTAGCTTTTGATAACAGCGATGATTTTGCAACACAAAGTGAAACACAATTGTCGGAAATTGAACAATCACAAACGCAAATAGCGTTAGATGAAGCGATAAAAACGCTACCAGAAAAACAGTTATTAGCGTTGAATTTGTGTTTTTATGAAGACATGGCACGTGAAGAAGCGGCCAATATTATAGGCGTGAAAACGGGTGCGTTAAATTCACTCTTGATGCGCGCCAAAGAAAATATACGAGAACATCTTATTCGTAACGATATTATAAAGGAAGACGTAGAAGGGAAAATAGCATGATGCAAGATAATGAGTTAGATAGAATTTTAACCAGCAGAACGATGGAAGCGCCCTCCAGCAACTTAGCGTCACGTATTATAAATCAAGCACGACCGCATCAAAAATCCGTTTCGCTTTTAACGAAGGTTCAGGAATTATTTGTGTTTGATATGCCTGCTCTTGCGAGCGTAGCATGCTTAGTGATTGGTATTGCTATTGGGGTTATCTCAAATGTAGATGTCACAGAAAATACGAGCTTATTATCAGATTGGCTCTCACTAATATCTTATGAAGAGGAGATGATGTTATAATGGGACAAGTGCTATCAAAACGTGTGAAAATTTTATTCACCCTGTCTTTTTTGCTCAATGTTTTATTGATTGGGTTTGTCATTGGACAAACAATTGGAAACCGTCCAAATCATAGAGAGATAAATGAAATTAGCCCTGCATCACAGGCATATCTTCAAGAGACAATGAAGAAGTCTCGTGAAGATACGCGCACACAAAAGAAAGAGGTGCGTCAGCTACAAAAACAATTACGTGGTCTTATTGAACAAGAGGAATTTGATACAGAGCAGTTTAAAAACATGATAGCTCAATTAAATGATCAAAAATTTAAGATGTCACAACATCGAGCAGAAAAAATGACAGAAACTTTGGCAAAATTACCTGTTTCCGATCGTAAAATCGTTTTTAACAAGATGATGCAGGGTGGGCATAAAAAAGGTAAAGGGTCTAATAGACGCTAAACTATTGATTTTTATGGGAAATTTGTAGCTTGAGCGTAAATTTTTGTAAACGTCTTTCTCAATAAGATATACTTAATATAGAGGTTTATTATTAATGGATAGAAAAGAAGGCGTGTCATTAATGAGTATGTTTGGAAAAGAATCTTATAATGGTAAAACAGAAGTCAAAGAGGGTCGTGTTACGAGTCTGAAAAATTCTCATAAAAAAGGACATAGGCAAGTGATGGTGCGCTCAAAGCAAGCACCACAAAAAGCCTTTACGGTGGATGTGCCGTATAAAGAAGCAAAAAGCATTCAACGCAAAAAAGATTATAGTTTTAATGTCTATGAAGATGCGGATAATCAAGATCGGTTTGGTGGTGAGTTCAAACGCGAAAGCCCTGGAAGGATCAAGTCTTATATGACCGATGAAGCGCCATCTGAATATACAGGCCGTTACAAGCCACAATTCAAAAGTTTTGGCAGCGATGACGGAGAAAACTCAGGTCGTTTAAAGTTTTAAAAATATAAAAATACTATGAACAGCGCGCCTAAATGGCGTGCTGTTTTATTGAGATAATGGTGCACCCTAGAGAATTTGAACCCTTTATGACGCGCTTGCGCGGGCATAAATCTATAAATAAGACAGGTTCAAATCATTTGAAAATGTTGAGAGTAGTGGTGCGCCCTAGAGGATTTGAACCTCTGGCCTTTGGTTCCGGAAACCAACGCTCTATCCAGCTGAGCTAAGGGCGCATACCCTTCTTATATGTGACTATTATTGATCATGATGTCAAGAAATCACATTTCTAAATTCAATGTTTAGGGAGCTTGTCTGTTAGTTTTTTGAATTTCCAACCTTTTTCGATTGCATGATAACTGATGAAGGATAAGGCGAGAACAGTCAGCAATAGCGCTATAACAATTATCGTATCAACGATAACAGAGCGTTGCATCTGACCAAAGGCCGCATAAAACCAGCCAATGACGATGACGTGACACAAGTAAGTCGAATATGAATAGTCACCTAGCTTGCGTAAGGGCGTGGTATAAATTTCAAACTTTTTGAACAAAGGTTCGCATAAAACGAACAAATAGACGCACAGGGAAACAATCAAAATTTCATTATGTTGTGCTTTATATCCAAAAATAACAAAAGAGGTGATAGTGCCTATAATACCCAGAGCAAGAAGATAATTGGCTTTATAGGCTTTGAAATGGTTGAAATAAACAAAAATGCCCATGCCTATAATAAACTCAATCAGTAGAAGACTGCTTTGCCCTAAAAAATCTATATTGACGGTGAGGGCGGTAATGAGCAGCAAAATACCCGCACAAATATAAATTGGATGTTTAAAATTAAAAAATAATACGATAGCTAAAATCAGATAGAAAAACATCTCATACGTTAATGTCCACCCGACATACAAAAGCGGGTAATTCCCGTATCCGTTGGGGTTTGCATGAGGAATTAAGAAGATAGATTGTATAAAGGTGCCCCACTGAAATTCAGCCAAATATGTACCAGTGGGTAATAAAATTAAGCTGACGATTAATAATAGCGTATAGACCCAGTAAATTGGCATGACGCGGATAAGTCTGTTGACGGCAAAGGTTAATCCTTGACCGTTATATTTAGCAGAGGAATAGGCCATGATGAAGCCGCTTAAGACAAAGAAGATATCAACGCCTAGGCCACCGACTTTATCGATCACTGTCCAAAAAATGCTGTCGGCTTGCCCCATATAATAGCTTTGTAGGATATGTTTAAAAACAATGGCCCACGCGGCGAGCGCCCTTAATATTTGCAATGAAATATACATATTGATGGTATTACATGTTTTTTCTTGGATATCTATGCCTAATCATGATTAAGCGTATAAAAAAAGCCAGTCCCTTAGAGACTGGCTTTTTGAATTATAATGCCGTAGCGCGTTTACGCGCCTGAGGCACTTTAATTAAGCAGCTTGTTGCTTGTTTTGTGCAACTTGCGCTGTGATTTGCTGTTGTGTTTGACCAACGTTTGGACGGCTCGCGCTTTGCGCCAAGTCACCCATAGATACAACACCTACAAGGCGTTTTTCACGATTTACAACAGGAAGACGGCGAACTTGAATTTCGCCCATGTTGTTACATACTTCTTCGATGTCTTGGTCGTCATAGCAGTAGAATGTTTTGGCTGTCATGCACTCACGCGCTGTACATTCTGCTGGGTTTTTGCCTTCGGCAACGGCGCGGATTGTGATATCACGGTCTGTAATCATGCCAACGATTTTGTCATTTTCTGCTAATGGCATGAAACCACAATCCATGTCGCGCATTTGCTGTGCAACTTGTGAAATAGGGGCATCAGGCGCCATGAATTTGAAATTCGCGCTCATTACATCTTTAATCTGTGTCATACTTATTATCCTTATGTCTATGTTAAAATATGGCTTACCATAGTCCTTTTCGCTCCAAAAGGCAAGGTTTCTCTAGGTTTTTTTAATCTTTGGTGATTTGAAGGAAGATATCTTCTAAATCACTTTCATCGGTGGTGATATCCGTGATGGAATTATTCATGGCCTGAACAATGTGTAAAATATCATTCATAGATTGCTCTTTGGGGGCATATCTTAAAGCAAGCGTGCGTCGCCCTTCTTTCGCGGGAGAAAAATCGCTTAGCGCATCGGGAATATCTGTAATTTCATTGGCCAAGCGGAAACGTATTTCTTTACTATCAATTTGCCCAAGCAGATTTTCTTTATCATCGTTGGCCACAATGCGCCCATGATTGATGATGGCAATTTTATCACACAGCGCTTCAGCTTCTTCAAGATAATGCGTGGTGAGCAAAATCGTCATACCTTGGTCATTAAGCTTGCGCACATTCTCCCAGAGCATTTGACGCAGTTCAACATCCACACCTGCCGTTGGCTCATCTAATACTAAGATAGGGGGCTTATGCACAAGAGCCTTAGCGACCATAAGGCGGCGCTTCATTCCACCAGATAGGCTACGCGAGTAGCTATCAGCTTTATCTGTTAAGCCAACCATAGTCAGCAACTCTTCTGTCCAGCGTTCAGATTTGGGGACGCCATACAAGCCTGCTTGGATTTCTAAAATTTGACGCGGTGTGAAGAAGGCATCAAAAGTGATCTCTTGTGGCACAATGCCAATCGCTGTTTTTGCATTGCGTGTATTTTTGTCGATGTCCTCGTCCCATATTGTAACACTGCCTGCCGTTTTAACGACCAGCCCCGCCATGATATTAATGATAGTGGATTTCCCCGCGCCATTTGGCCCCAGCAATCCAAAGATAGACCCCTGTGGAATATCAAGGTCAATGCCATGCAGTGCAACCTTCTCAGGCGATTTTCCATCACTTGCATAAGTTTTGTTGAGGTTCTTTATTTCAATAGCATTTTTCATGAATTTAAAATAGCGAGAGTTTGTTATGAAGTCGAGACTTGTTTCACTCAAAACTGCCGTCATCACCCAGCCATTCTTTTGCGGCTAGATCGTTTAGCCACTCTCGCGCATCCTCATCGTTTTTGAGCATGGCATCCCAATAAGCCAGAGCCATGATTTTGATGATGCGCTCATGCGTTTCGCGGTTGGGGTTTTGGCCAAGTTTACCGCGTGAACCATTGAACACCATATGGTCACCGTCCTTTAGGATGAGTAGTTTTTGTTTTGCTTCAGTCACATTATTATAAACATCAAGGCGTTTTTTATAATCCCAATCTTCAATAGGAGAGCCATCATCTGTGCCTGTCATATGCAGCATCGGTAAATCAATCGAGCCATATACATCGCGTGGCTCGTCCAGTCCTAAATGGTCGATAGGGCCGGGGCTGTAGAGAATACCTGCTTTAAATCGTGCATCACGGTTGCGCCTTAGTACGCCTTTTTCATCAGGGAACATCATGCCCGCCATGACTTGGGTGGTGAGTGAGCCGAAGCTGTGCCCTGACATACCGATTGTATCGAGGTCAACAAGCGCGTTGATTTCTGGTTGTGTCGCGTACCAATCGGGTAAATTATCAAGGGCAAAAGGGATATCTTGAAAACGGTTCAGCGTGGCAGCGCGTGGAATTTTCATGTCGCGAATAATATCCCAAGGATGCCCAGGCTTGCCCTCCCATAACGACATATCCGTCCCTAAATGTTGCACGTGAGTAATCACATAACCGTAGCTGGTGATGTAGCGCGATAAGAACGCGGCGCCATCAACACTGCCGCCTAGGCCGTGACTCCAAATAATAAGAGGAAGCTTGTGTGATGGTCTCAGGTGCGCAGGCGCGCTACAGTCTTCTTTACCCTCAGCATCCGTCGGTAAAACAGGATAGTAGGTTTTTATTTTTACGGGACGATTATCACGAGACGTATCAATCAGCGTATCGCGCTTGATCAAGACCTTATATTGGTCATCATCAGGATTGATATTGTTATTCCATAGAGGAGACATTACTTCTTGCGGAATTTATCGAGGGAGACAACTTCACCTTTGGGCGCATCGTCTTTTTTATCGTCGTCACTGTCTTTGTCGCCACTTGGATCGTCATCTGGATCAAGGTCAGGCTCACTATCGTCACCCAAAGGTTGGAATTGAAGCGCGAAGTTGACAGAGGGATCAGCAAAAATAGTAATTGCCGCCAAAGGCACTACTAATTTCTCAGGTATATTATTAAATGACAAAGTGACCTGCATCTTCTCATCATCAACATCCAAGTCATAAAATTGGAATTGAAGGACGATGGTCATTTCACCCGGATAGCGATCGCGTAAATAATCAGGAATTTTTACACCCGCATGATCCGTCATGAAGGTAATATAAAAGTGATGGTCGCCTGGAAGGCCGTCTTCCATGACTTCTTCCACGGCTTGTTTTACCACGCCACGCAAAGCTGTCTCAACCATACGGTCATATCTTAATGTGCTGTCATCGTCGTCCATCATGTCTATATCAATCGCAATATTCGGTTAAAAAATCAAGAATCTTTCTTATGACACGGCAGAATTGCCATATCGATAGTCTATGAATCGCATATTCGAAATCTGAATGCTATGTTTTAGCGAGGTTTTATTCAGATTATCCACATGCCCTTATGAATAAGGTCGGTATAAGCGTTGTATAGATAAGGTATAAGCCCTGTTCGATGCAAAGCGCACAGATGGATTGCCGCAGTCGCTAACGCTTCTTTGGAATGAGGTCATTGGTGAATGTGGCGTGGGAATGATGCCGTAGCGGGCTTACCCGCCTGAGGCTCTTAAAATAAAGTGCCCGTTTTCTGTTGCTAGGATACGGGCATCCCCACCTTCAAGAGTTAAACCAAGAAGGAATTATGTAGCTATTGCTACCGAGCCCAATTAGGCTGCGATCGCTTCGTCACTCTCGACAAAAGTATTGTCGTTAGCGGCTACTAACTGATTGTTGTCATTTGCAACTATCAAAATTTATCCGATAACGGCGGAAAAACCGAACACCGTAAGATACCTTTACCACGCGTGTCGATCCTGTTTCAGCCCCGCCGTTTTGCACGTTAGCTTCTTGAGAAAACCCAAGGCTTGCGATGGTAAGCCCGCGACATCGTTGTCGCGTAAACCAAAATGCAAAATGGTGGAGCTGCCGGGTACTGCCCCCGGGTCCACGATCGCTTATTCCGTATCCACGTTTAGCGTCATAACGAGCAAGCTCGCATATTTAATATAGCGTAAAGCCTTTTATTTTTCAATCTATTTAAGGTTTTTCTTAAGTTGAGAAGGGGTATTTAATGGCGGGGTGGGATTCATAACCCTCAAGCGTCACATCATCTTTTGTAAACAGAGTTTCGACATCCTCCAGAGTTTTGATGCGTGGATTGATGGTTAAGGTGGGAGTGCAGGCAATAGGCTCGCGCGCGGCTTCTTCTTGCATCAGCTCATATTGATCTTCATAGCAATGGGCATTAACAATTTTGTGATAAACTGTGCCTGCTTTATGTCCTGTAATTTGCGCCATCAATTGAAGCAATAAATAACATTGCACCATATTGAAATTCAGCCCCAAAGGCACATCACAGGAGCGTTGCTTGCTGTGAAGATAAAGTGTGCCGCCAAGTAACGAGAATTGATGGTCATACATGCAAGGCCGCAAGCAACCAATATGAAACTCACCAGGGTTATAAAAACTCACAATCTCGCCACGGTTATCCTTTCCCTCTTTGAGGTGGTCATAGATATTTTTAAGCTGATCGATGGTTTTATTGTCGCTGTCGGGGGCAGTGTAATAGTCAGGCGTGCGCCAGTCGCGTCCTTGCGCGCCATAAACGCGCCCCATATCATCTTCCCCTTTGCGGTGAGGGTTGTTTAGCCAGTCGTCATTTTCATTGGCATTGGCATCCCATGTTCGGGTGCCGAGGTCACGAAAATCTTTGGCGGAGGTGTAACCGCGAAGATACCCCACCATCTCCGCCACCGCAGATTTCACGTAGCTTTTGCGGGTGGTGACAATGGGCAGGGTTGAATATTCTAAATCGACATTAATCACAACCTTACATTTTTTGCCAGTACGCTCATTATCAACCCATTCACCGTGATGAATAATGCGTCTCATTAGGTCTGTATATTGTTGCATTTATTGTCCTTATCGAATTTATTTGATTAGATCAAAATATGCCATTGATTCGAATGGATGTCATATTATAGCTTGCACCTCTTTTTTGTTTTTCGCATAAAAAAGAATCATATATAAAGAATATATGACAAAAATATCTCTTATCGTTGCCGTGGCAGATAATCAAGTGATTGGCTTGGATAATGAAATGCCATGGTATTTGCCTGAAGATTTTAAGCATTTCAAGGAAACCACTCTGGGAAAGCCCTGTATTATGGGGCGCAAAACGTTCGAGAGTATTATTGAGCGCAATGGCAAGCCGTTACCCAAACGCACGTCTATCGTGATAAGCCGTTCTGGCTACAGCCATGAGGGTGCGATATGCGTCAGTTCTCTGGAAGAGGCGATCGAGGCGGCTAAAAAACAAAATGAGCAGGCGCAAACACAAAATGAGGATGAAATAATCATCATGGGTGGGGCGCAGATCTACGCCCTCAGCCTGCCTATCGCAAACCGTATCTATTACACCCAAGTTCATCAAAGCCCAAAAGGCGATGCGTTCTTCCCCAAGCTTGGCGATGAATGGTACGAAATTAATCGCGATGACCGTGACGGTTTTAGTATCGTTATTTATGAGTTAAAAAATCTTCAAAACAGGATCGAATGATGATCGGTTTTAATGGCAAATAATTGGAAAATTCCTCCATGGCTTGAAAAAGAAGTTCGAGAGAGAGACTTAAGTTGCGTTTATTGCCGAAGTGAATTTACTTTGACTAAGGTTTCCAAGAAATCCGCTCCAAGCTGGGAGCATATTATTAACGACGCTAGAATTATTACTAGAGAAAACATTGCGCTTTGTTGTTGTAGCTGTAACGCAAGCAAAGGGCAAAAATCACTGTCTGTATGGCTTCAGACAAACTATTGTAAAGAGCGTGACATTACAAAAAATACAGTAGCTTCAGTTATTAAAAAAGCAATTCAGAATGATTAAGTCAGAATGGCTTTTCACGTCGCTATTGCTGCTCTCAATGACGGTGCTTTACGAATGAGTGTCGTCTATACCAAATTTCTCTAAAGTTTCTTGCTGGCGTTGTTCCAGCTCGGCAACATCGAAGTCTTTAATCATGTCGTTAAAAACTTGATACCAGTTTATTTCTGCCTTCAGGTGTAGGAAGACCGAACCCAGCCCAAGCGCCGCGCGATCCATGAAAACAAATTCACGTGGGACTTTGACGCCGCCAATATCACGAAGCTTCTCATGCACTTTTTCTGCTGTCTCGCGTCCATAGACACCGTTGGAGACATCGCCAATCGGGCGAACCTTATCTTCCATAATGGGGCCGTATAAAAAGCGCGCCCAAATGTTCAAAGTCTCCACTTGTTCCATGGTTAGGTTTTCGAAACCCCACGTTTCGTAAGCCTTTGCACTTTTGTCTAAATCATCTTCTAGGAGGGATTTATAAAGTTCAATCACACCGCCCACGAACTTAGCTGGGAAGACCCTAACACAGCCAAAATCAAGGAGATTTATCGCATTATCATTACGCACCGTATAGTTTCCTAAGTGAGGATCGCCGTGAATAATGCCATAGTAATATAGCGGCACGTACCATGCGCGGAACATGTTCATCGCAATCTCGTTACGCTGTTCTAGGGGCGCATCAACGAAGTCCAAAATTGGTTGTCCATCCACCCAAGTGGAGGCCAAAAGGCGGCTTGTTGACAGGTCATCAATAATTTCTGGAACGTGAACATTGGGCTCATCACGCAACATATAGCTATACATTTTTTCGTTCTTGGCTTCGCGTTCATAATCCAATTCTTCACGCAAACGGTCGCCCAATTCAGTGTGGATTTCGTTCGTATGAATAGATTTGTCGTAACGACCGTATAGTGAAAAAACGAGTTTAAGTTGTTTGAGGTCGGCCTCTATCGCGCTTTGCATATCGGGGTATTGTAACTTACAGGCGATGTCTTGCCCGTCATGGGTGACGGCTTTATGCACTTGCCCTAAACTGGCGGCGGCGGCGGCGTCTTTTTCAAAGCTTTTAAATTTACTTTGCCAATCAGGCCCCAGCTCGGTCTTCATGCGGCGGCGCACGAAGCTCCAGCCCATAGGTGGAGCGTTGGATTGTAGTGCTAAAAAATCTTTTGCATATTCAGGTGGCAACGCTTCCGGAATGGTGGCTAAAATCTGCCCCACCTTCATCAGCGGGCCTTTCATATTGCCCAAGGCTTCCGTCAGCTGTTTTGCGTGGTCATCGCGGTTGATTTCAATACCGAGGTATTTTTCCCCCACCATACGCGCACCCAGCCCCGCCATCGTGGTTGAGACACGCCCATATCGGGCGAGGCGGTTGCCTATAGTGCTTTTGGGATTATAATTTTTATCATTTGACATGATTCTATTTGTGGTTAAATCTTCAAAAAAGTCTAGCTTTTTCTATACATTCTCGCTTAATTCGGGCATAAAAATACTATGAGTACCGCAACACAAAAAATTCAGCAAAAAATTCTAAAAACGGCGTTAAAAGATATTCCGTTTGATGGGCTTAGCTGGGATGTTATTGTGAAGGCGGCGGAAAAATCAGGCTATGATGCGGATGTCGCGGGAAGCGTCTTTACCGATGGCTTGACGAGCTTCCTGCGCTACTTTGCGCAGTGGGCGGATGAAGAGATGTTGAAGGCTCTGCCTGACGCGCCTGCGGACGACATAAGAATACGAGAGCGCGTTGAGCTGGCGGTTTGGACACGCCTTGAAATTTTAGGTAAACATAAAGAGGCCGTTCGGTTGTCGGCTAAACACTGGGTGTATCCTATGCGTAAACCAGTCGCAGGTAAAATCGTTTGGGCAACTGCTGATTGCATATGGCAATGGGCGGGCGATACATCCATGGATTACAACAAATATACCAAACGTGGGTTGTTGGCGGGTGTCATTACGGCCACGACTCTTTATTGGATCAACGATAAATCAGATGAAAATATTAAAACGCGCGTCTTTTTACAAAATCGTATCGATAACATTTTAAAGATTGGGCAGCTTACAGGCAAATTAACCAGTAAGCTTTTTGGAAAGAAAACCGCATGAGTGAGCGTGAACCTAGTTTTTTGTTTGAGCGTTTTGTGGCGCGAGTTATGCCGTTTATCGCCATTATCTCGTTTTTCTTAGTGTTGGTTTATGCATTTTTAACCGTGGTGCAATTTGAAATTACGCCCAGTGATGAGGTTGAATTTGTGCAGGATATACGCGAAGAGGTGAAGAAAAAAGGCCAAGAGAATGTTGTTTCGATGGCCAATGCGCATTTAACCGATAGCGAGTTGAAAACATGGATTAGTATGGCCGTTTCAGAAAGTCTTACTTTTTCTAAAGATAACTTTACGGACGTTATAAAAAATATAAAGCCTTATTATTCGCCTGAAGGATTTAGTGCGTTTGAACAATATCTGATCAACTCAGGCGTTGCCAAATCAATCCGTAGCGGTAATTTTGATATGGGGGTTTATATTGAAGAACAGCCCATTTTCTTTAATAGCAGCGTGATACAAGGCAAATATAAATGGCTGTATCAAATGCCACTGGCGATTAGTTTCTTTCCCAAAAATGGGCAAGTTGTAGGAAATAATTCTGATAAATTCGTCAATAGAAAAGTGACATTGAATATCCAAATCACACGCGCCACAGTGGATAATAATCCCGAGGCATTGCAAATTGAAACATGGAACGTAACGCGCAGAAAATAAAGAAATAACCACTAATTAAGAATTAAGGCTGGTCAAGGGGGAGGGCAGTTGATAACAATTAATCCCTAACAATATTATAAAGAATAAGGACGCAAAGACAATGAACACACCCAATAACGTAGCAGAATTTAAATCAGAAGACGCAAAAGAAGGCGAAGCAGGCGATGTTGGTGGCGTGGCAGGAAAGAGACTCTTATCCTTTTTTGACCGTATTGAGCGTTTAGAAGAAGAAAAGTCAGCCTTATCAGAAGATATTAAGGAGATTTTTGCCGAAGCCAAATCAGCAGGTTTTGAAGTTAAAATCATGCGTCGTATTATGAAACTGCGTAAAATGGAAGTTGAAAAACGCCAAGAAGAAGACGAACTTATCAACCTATATATGGCCGCAATTGGCATGGAATAAGCGTCGTTTGACGCTTTTACAGATATGAATTTAATATCCGCTTATATTACTTAGGCGGATATTTTTTTAAGTTATTATGCTGTCAGTATTTTAAATCAATTTATATAAGAGGTTATGTTAAGAATTTTGTAACTTATTTTCTATAGAGTGCATTTATGGGGTTCTTAAACACACAAACAGACATTTCGCTCAATAGCATCATGAATAAGATGGCGCGTGAAGAAGTTTGTAGGGCGCCAAAACGCACGTTACTCAGTTCTGAGAAGCCACAGAAATTTACCGAAATAGAAGGATTTGCTGTTATTGATGATATTCTAGGCGCATTGCGTAAAGAATATCTGAATGCGCGTCGTTACCGTAAGGATTTAAGCCAAACTCAGCAATCAGATGACGCCATGTTAGAAATGGCGATAGACATGGAAGACAGCGTCTGGTGCGCCATGCAGACACGCTATTTAGAGTTACGCGATGGAGCCGTTTTGATGCGCCGTGTTCAAAAAATGATTTACCAACAAGACTTAAAAATTCAAGCGTATGAGGTTGCTCAACAGGAGCAACGTCTTGAGCGTGAAAAAAGACAAGATATCTCTGCGCTACAAATATATCTAAAGATGTTAGTCGTTATGAAAGAGAAGAATAAAACACCGCAAATTTTAGAATGGTTAATCCTCTTCCTTATATTTGATGTACCAATAACGGGTGCGAAGAAAATAGAGCCTGTTGCGCGCATGGCGGCGTAACAGACTTAAACCACACCCTTTTTAATCTTCCTGAACGTCACAATGCTAATGCCAAATATCGTGAGGCCACCGCCCAAGATAATGATGGGGGTTATTTCTTCGTTCAAAAATAACCAGCTGGCAAGGATAGCAAAAATTGGAATAGCCAAAGTTAGCGGGACAAGCTGGCTCATTGCATATTTCACGACTAATTTTTGCCATGCAATGTGACTTAAAGATAAAATAACGGACTGGTATAAAACGGCGAAACCGATAATCGTCCAATTCATACCTTCAATATTTTGTGTCCATTGTGTGCCTTCAAATAAAAAGCTGGCGAGGATCATAAAGGGGGCAATCGGTAGGTGTAAAAACACCATATAAGTCGGGGCGTGTACCTGATTTATCTTTTTCATCATCAGGTAGGCGAATGCGATAAATAAAGCGGAGGCGAAGCCATAGAGGTATCCTATCGTTGTCGCCCCGCTCATTTGATCTGGTTTATAGACCAAAATGCATATACCTAATAAGGCAACGCCAATCCCTGTCCATGTGCGCCAACCAATATGTTCTTTGAGAAATAACCAACCAATTAAAGTTACGATAATGACGTTCGATTGTAAGATAATAGACATTAACCCTGCGGGTATATGAAGCAATCCAATATAAAGTAACCCTTGATGTAACAATCCCATAAGAAGACCGATAGAGGCTATCATGGCGGCTTTGCGTAAGCCCGGCCATTTAACGAAGGGGAGGAATAATAAGCCAGCAAGCGTGAAGCGAGTCGCAAGGAACGCCAAAGGTTCAAACGCTTCCGCGCCAACTTTGATCACTACAAAGTTACTGCCCCATATGATGATGATGGCAAGCGCAATCAGAAGAGCTTTGGGCGTCAAGTGGGCTTGGGACAATTACAATCCGCCCATTTTGCAGATGATATTCCATTCCTTTATTAGGACAGAATCAACGAAAAGGCGCATTTGTTTCACAAACGCCATTTTTAAATGCTTTCTGCTCGAAGGGGGCGATTTAAAACTTTTTCGATAACCTCTTTCATGTCTGCGCCTTCATGAAGAAACTCGTAAACAGCGCGAGAGATAGGCATATCTACTGCATTATCACGCGCCATGACGCGAACGGCCTTGGCCGTATGCACGCCTTCGGTGACGGCGATTCTGTTTTTTAGAACATCATCCATAGTTTTACCTTGCCCCAGTTCGAACCCTAATGAAAAGTTGCGTGATTGCATAGAAGACGCGGTCATGAATAAATCGCCCACACCGCACATGCCCATTAAGGTTGAACGCTTTGCGCCCATTGCTTTGGCAAGGCGCGCCATCTCGGTGAGGCCCCGTGTGATAAGGGCGCATCTTGCGCTTTCTCCCATCTCAAGGCCATGGACAACGCCGCTGGCGATAGCGATAACATTCTTGACTGCGCCACCAATTTGCGCGCCTGCTAAATCATCGGTTAGGTAGGTTCTTAAAGTTCTAGAGCCAATGGCCTCTACGACCTCTTGTCCAATTACTTTGCTTTCAAACGCTAGGGTCACGGCGCAAGGCAGGCCACGGGCAATTTCACTGGCAAAGGTTGGGCCTGTTAGGACGCCGACTTTTGCATTGGGGATAACGGATTTTGAAACATCAGAGAGAAGCTCACCAGATTCAATTTCAATACCTTTAGCGCAAAGAATAAAAGGCTTATCAGCGAGTGTTTCTTTCATCACTTCTAAGGTCTTACGGACATGTTGAGCGGGTGTTGAAACAATGAAATAGTCGCATTCTTTCAAATCATCCTGTGTATTTACGGCTTTGATAGTGTCATTTAAAGGCACATCTTTTAAGTACAAAGAATTTTCGTGACTGTTATTAATAGAATCGACAACTTCTTGTTCGCGCGCCCACATCGTGACATCGCGTCCAGAATTTGCGAGAGATTGCGCGAGAGCTGTTCCCCACGCGCCTGCACCTACTACACCTATTTTTGTCATAAATCACCCTTTTAAATTATTACTTAGTTTTTCAATTACGTCTTAAGGCTTCCGCCTCTGGATCTAATGGCCATCTTGGGCGTGCAGCCATATCAAGCGCACTTACATCCCCTATTAATAACCGTTCAATCCCAACCCACGCTATCATAGCGCCGTTGTCGGAGCAAAGAGAGAGTGGTGGAGCTATAAAATCCATTTCATGGGCATGCGTCAAGTCTTGTAACATAACACGGATAGGCGTATTTGCCGCAACCCCTCCGCAAACGACCAATGTAGGGCGTTTTTTATTGTTTTTAAGGTCTGGTGCGCAGGTGGATAAATACTGATGAATCCCATTTTTCACCCTGTCTTTTAAAGTATCCACGACGGTGGTTTCGAAAGCGTAAGCTAAATCAGTGATATCATCGCGTTCTAAATTCCCATTGGGCAATTTTTCAATGTGGTTACGAACTGCAGTTTTAAGGCCTGAAAATGAAAAGTTGCAATCTTTGCGCCCCTTTAAGGGGGTGGGAAGGGGAAAGCGTTCAATGGCTTTTTGCGGATTTTTACAGGTTTGCGCTATGGCTTCTAAATTAGGTCCCCCAGGATAGGGTAATCCCATGAGCTTTGCGGATTTATCAAAACATTCCCCCAACGCATCATCCAAGGTTGTACCAAGGCGTGTGTATTGCCCAACGCCTTGCGCGATTAACAATTGTGTATGCCCGCCAGATACCAATAGTACAAGATATGGGAATTCTACATTCTCTGTTAACCGCGCGGTAAGGGCGTGCCCTTCAAGGTGATTAACCCCAACAAATGGAATGTCTTGTGTTGCGGCAATTATTTTACCTGCCATCATGCCAACCATAACGCCGCCAATCAGACCAGGACCTGTTGTGGCGGCAACGGCATCTAAATCTTGAAAGGTAATGCCAGCATCCTCAAGTGCGGATTGGATAAGGGTATCAATGTGGGTCATATGCGCCCGCGCGGCAATTTCGGGGACAACACCGCCAAAGGCTTTATGTTCTTTCAATTGGCTTAAAATGAGGTTGGAGAGAATTTTCTTATCTTCACGCACAATCGCCACCGCGGTTTCATCGCACGAGCTCTCTATTCCCATCACTATTTTTAGTGGTTTATTCATGGCATAAGATATTTCATCTTTTCAAATGACTGTAAAGGGATTACTAATTTGGCAAGGAATAAAGGAGGCTTACAGAGCCTGATAATATTATGACCAAAGATACTTTTAAAATTGGAACGCGTGGCTCGCCATTGGCTTTGTGTCAGGCGAATATCGTTAAAGGCGAACTTGAACGCGCTCATCCCGCTTTAAAGGTTGAAATTGTTGCCATTAAAAGCGATGCCGATTGGAAAAAATCTGAAGGGGAGAAACCTTTATCGGAAGAAGCAGGAGGCAAGGGCCTGTTTGCGAAGGAAATTGAAGCGGCTATTTTAAAGGGGGAGGTAGATTGCGGGGTGCATTCGTTAAAAGACATGGCGTCTTTTTTGGAAGACGGGCTGATCTTATCGCATTTTCTACCCCGCGCAAACCCGCATGATGCGTTAATAAGTAAGAATTATAAGCACCTTTCCAATCTACCCAAAGGCGCGGTTTTAGGCACATGCAGCGCAAGACGTAAAGCCATCGCGCTGTCACTACGCCCTGATTTAGAGGTCGTCGCGTTTCGCGGTAATGTGCAAACCCGTATTGATAAAATAACAGCGGGGCAGGTGGACGTCACGTTTTTAGCCATGGCTGGTATTGAAAGATTAGGGATTCATTCAGACAATATTCACCCCCTCTCTAGCGCAGAAATGCTACCCGCGTGTGGTCAGGGGATTGTGTGTATTGAAACGCGTGAGGGTGACGAAAAGACGCAAGAGATATTAAATCCAATAAATTGTGAGAAGACCCAATTATGTGCGCTGGCGGAACGCGAAGTGTTAAGGGCGCTGGATGGCTCATGTCATACGCCCATTGCCGCCTTTGCTGAGATAATAGGGGACAGGTTAAATTTACGCGCCGAAGTCTATGCACTGGATGGACAAGAAGTGTTCCGCAAAACGGCTTCGGGCTTATGCGTTTCCATTGAGGACGCCTTAGAGATAGGCGTGCAAGTGGGACAAACGCTCAACGATATCGTCCCTGATGGGTTTATGATTTAAGCGATGAGCGATATAAGTACGACTGCCACTCTATTAGTCACACGCCCTCAAGCGCAAGGGCATGAAGCACGCGATGCGTTAACAAAGCTAGGATTTACGGTGGACTGCCAGCCATTGTTGAACGTGACCTACCATAAAATTAGAAAAGATATATCGCGCTATAAGGGGCTGATTTTCACAAGTGCTCATGCTGTACGTGCTTTTTGCGAGAGTTATCGGGTGCGTGATATTGCTGTCTTTACCGTAGGGGATGTCACGGCTTCTGTTGCCAAAGAGGCAGGATTTAAAAGCGTACAGAGCGCGAGCGGAGCGCTTAATGATTTGGAGGAATTACTAACGGAGAACGCCTTGGTGGGTGATTTTCTGTATGTGCGGGGGCAGGATATTTCTCGTGAAATTGAGGGCGACTCTATCAACGAAGTTATAGGCTATCATACTGATTTAATTGAATTTATAGAGGAGGAGGTAGTGCGTAAATTACAAGAGGGGCACTACAGTCATGTCTTGTTTTATTCAACACGTACAGCTATAAACTTTGTCACGATGATGAAAAAATATGACTTGTCAGAATCGCTTAAGAGAATAAAAGCCTTGTGTTTAGCGCCCTCCATGGTAGAGTCTCTTTCCGTATTACCATGGCAAGAAATTGTAACGGCGAAACAGCCCAATCAAGGTAGCCTGTTTGAATTATTAAAAGATTAATGAGTCATATCGTATAAAAGCTTAGGAGACGATATTTATGAGTACAACGAAAAAACAACCTCTTTATAATGCCAGTGAGATTATTGAGCGCTTTGGCGGTATTCGTCCTATGGCGGCAAAAATTGATACGCCTGTCACAACCGTACAAGG
>CALDHI010000043.1 GCA_937941545.1 uncultured Alphaproteobacteria bacterium | reverse complement strand
GGGTGATCGGGCATAAATTTCAACGGAAATTCATCACGGCGATCATCGGTAATATCTTCCACCTTCACGGTGTTATAGCCATGCTCACGATCAAGACGGTTTTTAAATGTAATGACTTTTCGTGAGTAAGGCTCCGACTCTGGGCTTAACGCGCCTGTGCTCGCGTTGGCAATATTCTCTGAAATCACACGTGTCCGCTCGCCTTGAGCTTGCATTCCACGGCTTGAGATAACAAGTGCATCTAACATATCTGGCATATTTTAATTAGCCCTCATGCGCATAAATGCGAGGAGGCTCCTTTCATTGCTAAGTGTTGCTTTCATCATATTATCGACCCTCTTATCGACCTTGACCGAGCGCAGTTTGGATCAAGCCCACATTCTTACGCATCAGGTTGGTCATTAAATTATAATCCATTGTTGTTTGTGTCGCCTTCACCATTTGCTCTTCAATAATCACCGCGTTGTCTGCGGGGGCAACCTCGTATGTCATACGGGATTTACGGTTTCTAGAACTGTCCAAATCTCCACCGGGTAAAATATGCCCTTGTGTCGTTTTTTCCATACGTATCTTATTAGAGCCCGTCACATCCGCCAGCACCGCGCCAAAGTCCACTTCGGTTAAGTCACGCGGGCGATATTCAGGGGTATCCGCATTGGCAATGTTCTGCGCCAGCACGCCTTGGCGTGTGCTGAGATAGTTCATTTTTGCGCCCATGGCTTCAAATAATGCGATGTTTTTAATGTCCATAACGATACCTTTTGAAAAGCCCTCATACACGTAAACGTGAGGAGGAAAATTAAATTACAGTTCTAACTTTGCACAAACCATGCCAGTATATGACGTATGAGCGATGAATTTGATGACGGCTACGCAAAAGATGATAAAAATGCGCTAAAGCCTTTAAATATAAAGGAAAAACCCGTTCGTCAAACGGCTGTGGCTATCAAAGACGGTAGTGCGGACGGCAATATTCCGATTATTACGGCGGCTGGACGGGGAAAACTTGCCGAGCAAATTTTAGCCATCGCTTATGAAAATGATATAAAAGTGCGTAGTGATGCGGACTTGGCCGAAATACTCGCTCAAGTTGAACTGGAAAGCCCTATCCCTTCCGAAGCCTTTATGGCAGTCGCAGAAGTTTTATCTTATGTGTATCGCGCCAATGGCGAACCCAACCCCTTTGATGCCGTGCTAAATGATGGTATAGAGAATGATAATGAGTGATTTAGAAACAATAACCGCAAAACTAGATGATATTGACGCCATAATCGCGACGGCACAAACTGATTTGCAATCTGGCAAAGTCAAAGGCCTCGCCCATATTGATGGCGCCGTTGCCCGCATCTGTGAAGAGGCCGTCAAGCTTCCTCCTGATGACGCGAAAAAAGTGCAACCTATGCTAGCCAATTTGATTGGTAATTTAGACACACTGGCGCTTTCCCTACAAAGCTTTCAAAATGAGATGAAAGAGAAATTAAAATAATGACACTGGCTGATTACCTCAAATTTCTTTTTGCCCTTATTTTTGTTCTCTCGTTAATGGGCGGATTGGCGTATTTAATGAAACGCTATGGCATTGGCCAAGGCGGGCGCCTTGTGTCGTCTAAGAAACGCCGTCTTAAGATTATAGAAATCCTGCCCATTGATGCCAAACATAAGGCGGTATTAATTGCGCGGGATAATAAAGAACATCTTGTCTTATTAACCCCCAATGGCGATACTGTGGTGGAAACAGACATTGACTCTGAAACAATTGATTCACGCTCTATTAATAATGACACAAAATAAAGTTTTACAGTTCAGCAAATTTACCAAGCGGTTTTTAGCCATTAATATTGGCTTTACGGCAGTTTGTGGACTGTTGCTTTTCGCCCTCACTTCGTTCCCTGCGGCAACAACCGCCATGGCGCAAACCATGACGATTGATATGGGCGGCGGCGAAGGTGGATCTGTCTCTGGGCGTGTTATTCAATTGGTGGCATTGCTTACCGTTTTATCCTTAGCACCCTCCATCTTGATTATGATGACATCGTTTACGCGAATTATCGTGGTTCTGTCCTTCCTTAGAACCGCGATTGGTATTCAACAAACACCGCCCAATACAGTGATGGTCTCACTGGCGCTGTTCCTCACATTTTTCATCATGGCGCCCACCTTTCAAAAGGTTTATGACGATGCATTGTTGCCCTTAATTAATGAGGACATTAACGAAGAAGAAGCCTTTATGCGCGGAATTGAGCCGTTTAAGGTCTTCATGTTGTCCCACGTCCGCGAAACAGATTTGATGTTGTTTATGGAGTTAAGCGAGACAGAGCCTGTTGAAGACCCTATGGCTGTGCCAATTCAGGTGCTTATCCCCTCTTTCATGATTTCAGAATTACGCCGTGCGTTTGAGATTGGCTTTATGCTGTTCTTACCGTTCCTGATTATTGACATGGTGACGGCATCCATCCTGATGTCGATGGGGATGATGATGTTACCGCCCGTGATGATCTCCTTGCCGTTTAAGATTATCTTCTTCGTACTGGTCGATGGCTGGTATTTGATATCCGGCTCGCTCATCCAAAGCTTCGGCCCCACAGGAACAGCCGTTGTGGGCGGCGGCTAAGATCTAGCCTAAAGCTGGATCATTTTTTGGAATCTTAATCTCAAGTACCGCGTCATAAGTCGTTTTATTTGTCACTGGATGAGTATTTGTATACATTACAACCTCATCAGCATATACGAAAACGGCTTCAAATACGCTCGCAGAAGCAAACAATGCTCTTTGAGTAGGCACATGGGACATAACATCACCTCCCGACATCTCAAGGCAATCGCTTGAGTATGATGATACTAATTCAGCATTACGAGAGCTATAAGACTTTGCGTATTCCTCAGCGAGAGATGTACAAGAATTCGTATCATTTGACGCAGTATTCCCATTACTCTTTCGCTGTCCATTTTCACCTGCGGGGTTACCATAGGTCGTCATCTGGCGTTCACCTTTGGAAGTGCCTGTTTGGATTTCACCAGAACTATCTTGTGTCAAATAAGCACCAGAGGACTGAGTGTCACCTTGTGGAAGATGAGGGTTATTCTGCATTATAGTATCATTTATAGGCGTAGATAAGACAGGTTTTGCAATAATTTCAGGCGCGCTCTGCGCACTTAAGGCAATACTTGATGGAGGCATCTCATAGGTATCTTTTTCGACAAAAGTCACGGGCGCCTTGGCATGGCTCATTGTATCGTCATGTGCTACTGCTGCACTATCTTGAAATGTAGATGTTAATCCTTGCCCAGAGACGAAACACAAAACAAGAACTGCTGATGCTGCAAACTGAGGTGTTTTTTGAAGGCCTTCAAACGTTTTATCAATTGCGTTTGAAATGGGCTGCCATGCTTTTTTGAAAAGGCTCGTCGCGCTTTTTAAAAAATAAAACTCACTTTTTTCGTGTTGCTTTGCTTTACCGCCCACAGTATTAAGATCTTCAGCTCTTGGAATAATTGTCACTGCTTCTGACGCTTTATCAATAGGAACAGCTTTTGCCTTAGTCGGGGCGTAAAAATGATTTAACGATGCTTGCAAATCCTCTGGCTCCAAACCATAGGGGTTCGTTACAGGATGAAATAATCTGTGATCATCCGCTTTAAAGTCAAACTTCTTTTGCGGTTTAGCTGGACTTAAATCTATATCAATCATGATCTGTCTATCTATCTTATTAATCAGTTACACATATTTTACAAAAACGAGCGCCATCTTTATCGAAAAGCATTTACCCGTGAAGAACACATAAATCAGAAGGACGTTAATTTAATATTCCAACCCTGTATAGTCATATAATCGTTTATTTGCAATATCTAAAAATGACTATTTGTTTCATCGCTTTTTGGC
>CALDHI010000042.1 GCA_937941545.1 uncultured Alphaproteobacteria bacterium | reverse complement strand
AATTGGGTTCCATTGGTCATACGCTCCATTAATCGTGGAGCATTCAACTATGAACAACGTATCGTAATAAAGCGAGGCAAACATAATCGCCTGACGGCTTTGCATTGCCGTGCCATCGCGCATGGAATAGCTACCAAAGGCGTAGCTAGCTAGCCAGCGCCCTAGGCCCCCACCATCAAAAACGCGATCAAGGGTATAATCATCATAGCTGGCCATATATTTTTGCCAGAACGGAATGCTGACGGCGGTCTTTTGCACGGCATCGCCATAATCGGCAGGGAAAATTGTATAGCGCTTATCCTTCATTGTTTTCACGGCGCAGGTCGGAAACTCGTTATTTGAGGGCGCAGTAATACGTAGAATTTCATCTGTATGGCGCACCTGCTGGCGCTCCCACGTATCAGGGAACGTCATAGTCAGGCCAGATTTAGGATCTTCCCAAAGGAAATAATCCGCCTTTGCTGGCGTGATGGTAAGAACAAGAACAGCGAGAGTGAGTAAAATACGAGTCATAGGATTAATTATACGTGTAACCGAAGCGATAGGCAAAAAACAATTTTATTGACATAAGTCTAAAAATACTTATTATTATGTGAAATTTAGGAATTATAAGGAGCTATCATGACGTTATCTACAAAATTACTAAGCGAAGGCGACGTTGTCAAAGCTGATGATAGCTGGAGAATTACCAGACTGTTTAATACAGGAAAAGGATATTTTTTAAAGATAGACCAAAATACAGAATACGTTCCCATTCATCCTAATCACACAGGAAGCGAACAAACCAATCTTATAGCTGTTTTAGATTTTGAGGGTCGAACAACTGGCAATGCAGATACACCTCATCACACAAATAGCTCCTGCCTTGATCTAGCTGTTCGTGTCGAAAATGCAGGAATTTCACTTGCTGGAATGGACTTTCTGGCTGTGAAGGTAGAAAACTACGCAAAAGAAAATCCTAATGATTACTATACAAAAGCTCTTGATGGTGAAAAAGTCACTTTAAAAGAACTTGATGATAAAGGAGAAATTGTTAAGAACGGCCTTACTTTAGAATTTTATCAAACTGGTTCATTCAACTCCATGGTTACAATAACCAATAAAATTGGTAAAAAACCAAAAATAGTCACTTACGGGCCTTTCGTTCCGTCAACGCCAGAAGCCTAACCTCGCAAAAATCCCATCATGCGGTATACATCATCGAGCGTAGGCTGGGTTAGCTCTTGTGCTTTTTCCGCGCCTGCTTTTAGGATGGCGTCAATTTCTGCAACGTCGCCCATCAGCTCGTTCATGCGGGTTGTTATGGGGGAGAGTTTCGCCACGGCTAAATCGGACAGCGCCGTCTTTAACGCGCTAAATTGTTGCCCGCCAAATTCATTCATCACAACTTGCATATCGGTATCAGACAGCGCGGCATAAATACCAATCAGGTTCATCGCCTCTGGACGTCCCTCACCCTCGGCATCACTCGCTGGTACATTGCCTTGATCAGTCTTGGCTTTCTTAAATTTCTTGGCAATCATATCCGCATCATCGGTCAGGTTAATACGGCTCATATCACTCTCCGCAGACTTGCTCATTTTTTGTGTCCCATCGCGCAGGCTCATGACACGCGTTGCTGTGCCCATGATATAAGGCTCTGGCAATGGAAAATATTCTTCGCCATTCGCGTATTTCTCGTTAAAGACACTGGCAATATCACGGGTCAGTTCAAGGTGTTGTTTCTGGTCTTCGCCCACGGGAACATGCGTGGCTTTGTACAACAAAATATCCGCCGCCATTAACACAGGGTATGCGAATAAACCTAGGCTGGCACGCTCTGCGTTCTTACCCGCTTTATCTTTAAATTGCGTCATACGTTCCAGCTTGCCCATTTGCGTCATGGACGATAACAACCAGTTTAGTTGCGCATGCTGTGGCACATGGCTTTGTGCAAAAATGTAAGAGCGTGAAGGATCAACCCCCGCCGCAATATAAGCCGCCGCAGTTTCACGTGTGGCATTTGCCAACGCCGCAGGATCATGACCATTGGTGATGGCATGCAAATCCACCGCGCCATAAAGGCACTGATTGCTTACCCCATCCTTGGCCTCATCTTGAAGCTTTACCCAGTTTTTAAGTGCGCCCAAATAATTACCAAGTTGTAATCGGTTGGTCGGTTGCATACAGGATAAAATTCTTTTGGTCATTTGTTTTTACGCCTTTTTCTTTTTAGATAAAAATGTTCTTAGCTCGCCCACACTGACGGCTTTAGTACCCATCACAGCGACAGCATAAGTGATTGCCCCCGCCATCACAAGCAATACGAGATTGAAAATATCATTTGATAAATTTATATAGTTGTCTGCTACCCACAACATAACACCCATTAAAATTGCAGATATTATGATTTTAAATATCACGCGTTTAAACCGTGCATCAAACCTAAAATCTGTTTTCGTCATCAATCCACGATAAAGTAATATGAGTTGCAACCATCCAACCAAGCCTGTTGAAATGGCAATCCCCGCCACGCCAAAAGGCTTAATTAAAATCAGGCTTAGTATGATGTTTATGACGGTAATAAAGATTGAAATTTTCACAGGACTCATTGTGTCTTGGTTTGACCAATACGCCGTTGAGAAGACCTTAACTGCAATATAAGCAGGCAAACCAAACGCATAGCCCATAAGAACTTGGGAAGCCATCGCCGTATCTTGGCTGGTAAATTCTCCACGTTCAAACAACGCACCCATCAAGCTTTGGGGGATAATAAATAACGCTACCGCCGCAGGAAGGGCGAGAAGCAAGCAAATCTCTAACGAGCGATTAAATAAGTTTTGCGCCTCGGCTTTATCACCTGAAGAAATAGCGCGTGACAACATTGGCAACAACGCTGTTCCCACAGCAATCCCAACCATGCCCAATGGCAATTGATTCAGCCTATCTGCATAATAAAGATACGAGATGGACCCCGCCGCCAAGGTCGATCCGATAATCAAATCCGCGAATAAATTAATATGCATCACGCCCGCACCCAAAACACCCGGCCCCATCAATTTAAACAAGCGCTTAATGTTGCTGGTAAATTCAGGACGTTTCAAACGCAGGCGAATTTTCTGGCGTTTAATGAAATACAACAACCATAAAAATTGTGTGATACCCGCGGCAAACACACCGTACGCCATGGCATGTCCCGCCGTTTCGGTGAATTTCGTGAACAGTAATAACGCAATAATAAGACAAAGATTAAAGAATATTGGCGCACTGGCGAACGGAAAGAAACGATTATGCGCGTTTAATATGCCCCCCATCAAGGCCGTTAATGACATCAATAATAAGTACGGAAACGTAATACGCCCCAATTCAACGGCGGTATCATAGCGCAAAGGCTCGTCATGAAACCCAGGGGCGATGGCATATATAATGGCAGGCATCGCCACCATCGCTAAAATTGTAAAAGGCACGAGGAAAAACACCATGATGGAAAAGGCATTTGAAGCAAAAAGGCTGGCTGAGTCTTGGTTTTCTTTCTCAAGACGTTCTGAATAAAGGGGAATGAAGGCCACGCTGAACGCGCCTTCGGCGGTGACACGACGGAAAAAATTAGGCAGCTTTAACGCGACAAAGAACGCATCCGCAATTGGCCCCGCGCCAAGGATAGCCGCCGTGAGAATATCACGAACAAACCCCAAAATACGGCTAGCCCCCGTTAGGCCCGCCACCGTCGCCATTGCTTTAATAAGTTTCATGGCAATGGTTTTACCACAAAGTTAGCATAAGTTAAGACAAAGTTTTTTGTTATTTTAAAGCATTTGTGGAATGTAATGAGTAGCTGCAATCACCGTTGTTGCCGCCAAAGCACCATAACCCGCAGCTTTTGCACTGAACTCTTGTCGCGCATCAGGAACCTTTTTTGATAGCCTTCCTGAATAAGCCGCAGTTGCGGCGGCGCCTATCCCTAGCATTTCAAGAGAATCCGCAGTTTGAATTGCTTGAGTAGATAATTCAACGACTTCCGGTGTAACAAATGAGAAAAAAGCAACGCCAAGTCCTCCTCCTTCAAATTTAGATAAATTATCTAATATTTTGTTTGATGTATCATCCATTTTAGTTTCTCCTAACTCCGTATTAAATGTTTATACATTGATAATAGGTATGCATTTACTTGTCAAGTAGGTATGCGTTTTTCACTCACATCAATACAACAAAACAATTTATCATTAAATTCAAAAAACTTTGTTTAAACTTCTTAAACTTTGTGGTTAATAAAGATATGACACAAAATAGCCAAAACCCAGAAAGCGTTCAATTTGGTGAACGCTACGTTAGCCCTGAAGAGAAGACCACCCTTGTACGCGGTGTATTCGACAGTGTGGCAGACAATTATGACATTATGAATGACCTTATGTCTGGCGGTATTCATCGTCTTTGGAAAGATCATTTAATCCGCCGTATCCGCCCGAAAGCGGGTTTAAGCTACCTCGATGTGGCAGGTGGTACAGGCGATATCGCGTTCAAGATTCACAAGAAATTAAGTGCCTCAGAGCGGCAAGTCGCCTACGGCGAGAAAATAAATACCAATGGGGACGCCCACCCTCCCGCTTGCGGGTATGATGGCTCTATAACATTATGTGACCTCAATTGGGATATGCTACGTGTGGGACGTGACCGTGCGATTGATAAGGGCAACCTCAACGAATTTCAATGGATTACAGGCAATGCAGAGACCTTGCCTTTGCCCGATGCCAGCGTTGACGTCTATACGATCGCCTTCGGTCTTCGGAATGTCACACGCATTGATGATGCCTTAAAAGAAGCCTACCGCGTTCTAAAACCCGGCGGGCGCTTTTATTGCCTAGAGTTCTCTCACGTGGAAAACCCAGTTATTTCAAACATTTATGATAAATTTTCTTACCATGTTATTCCCAAAGTTGGAGAACTTGTCGCCAAAGACCGCGATAGTTACCAATATCTGGTTGAGTCTATTCGTAAAATGCCAACACAAGAAAATTTGAAGCAACGCCTATCTGATTCTGGCTTTACTAAAACGTCATATGAAAACCTAACATTTGGCGTAGCTGCCATACATTATGGTCAAAAAGACAGTTAGACACACGCGCGTAATTAAATTTCGTTCACAAGTATTTTTCATATTTTTTAAAAAAATCGTTGCATTTGAACGTAATATGCTTTTAAAAGGGGCATTAATTGTTAAAGTTTTGTATGGAAGTAAGGGATTGAGCCCTTGCCCATGCGCATAAGAATTTATTATGAAGGAAGGAATGACTATGAATAACAATGTATTAAAATCAGTCTTTTTTGCGGCTGTGGTATTGGTAGCGGGTATCGTTGCCATGCAAGTAGTTTACAACAATGTTTCTGACACAGACGGCGAAGGCTTCGGCTCAATCGCTCCTGCTGCTGGCGGTATGATGGGTGATGCAATCGAAGGTGCGAAGAACGTAGCCAGCGAAGCAACATCAAGCATTACTGAAGCAGCAACTGGTGCAGTTGAAGCAACAACTGATGCAGCTTCTGCTGTAGCGGATAAAACTGCTGAAATGACATCTGACGCTGTTGAAGCAACAAAAGAAGTTGCTGGCGACGTTGCTGAAGCAACTGGTAATGCTGTTGACGCAACCAAAGAAGCGGCAACAAATGCAGTCGAAGCAACTACGGAAGCAGTAACACCAGATACATCAGCAGTTACAGAAGCAGTTGATGCGGCTGAAACAGCAACTGATGTAGCTGATAAAGCTACTGAAGCGGTTTCTGATGCTAAAGATGCAGCGACTACTGCTGTTGACGTAGCTAAAGAAGCACCTGCTGCTGGTAACGTTGAAGATGCTGCTAAAGACGCAGTTATTGATGCAGCAAAAGATAAAATGGACATGTAATCCCTTTTAATCTTTATCTAAAGATTTATAATGAGCCTCGCTATATTAATAGTGGGGCTTATTTTTTTTAGGAACGAATGATGCTAACAGGCAAAAAAATATTATTGATTATATCAGGGGGCATTGCGGCTTATAAGTCGCTTGCGCTTATTCGGTTACTTAAGAAATCTGGAGCCGATGTTCGCTGTATTTTGACCAACGGCGGCAGTCAGTTTGTCACCCCGCTCTCTGTGGCGGCACTTTCTGAGGAGCATGTCTTTACAGACTTGTGGTCGTTAAAAGATGAAAGCGAAATGGGACATATTCGCCTTTCTCGTGAAGCCGATTTAATCCTCATTGCCCCCGCCAGCGCGAACCTTATGGCGCAAATGGCGCATGGTTTAGCGGAAGATTTAGCCTCCACCACGTTGCTGGCATCTAACCGCCCTATTATGATTTGCCCCGCGATGAACCCCATGATGTGGGCGCATAAGGCGACACAAGACAATCTCCAAACGCTCATAAAGCGTGACGTCACCATTATTGGCCCTGCCGATGGCGACATGGCCTGCGGCGAATTTGGTACAGGGCGCATGAGCGAACCCGAAGATATTCTAAGTGCCGTTAAAAATTACTTTGAAAGTAATAAGCCCTTGGCAGGTAAACACGCCATTGTAACCAGTGGCCCAACCTTTGAGCCCCTTGACCCTGTGCGCTTCATCGGCAATCGCTCCTCTGGTAAACAAGGCCACGCCATTGCAACGGCACTGATTGATATGGGCGCCTCTGTAACCTACATCACTGGGCCAACGGCTCTGCCTGCGCCCCTAGGTGCAAAAACGGTTCATGTTGAAACAGCGAAAGAAATGCTATCTGTGACCCAAGATGCCCTTCCAGCAGACATCTGCGTCTGCGCGGCAGCGGTATCCGATTGGCGTAGTGACGCCATTGCGACGCAAAAATTGAAAAAAACAAAAAGCGAGGACAGCCTGACGCTGACCCTTGTAAAAAACCCCGATATCCTTCATACGCTCTCTACTCACAAGAACCGCCCTACCCTAGTCATCGGCTTTGCCGCAGAAACGCAAAACCTTGACGATAACGCCAAAGCCAAACTAAGCTCTAAGCAATGCGATTGGATTATCGGCAATAACGTAGGTGAAAATAATGTCTTTGGCAGTGACCAAAATAAAATCACTTTGTTTAAACGTGACAACCAAAAAGAATTTGAAATAGCGGATAAAACAACAATTGCACGTGACATTGCCGATGAAATTATCCATTATTTTAAAATACAAAAGTAACAACAAGAAAGTTTGAAAATGCCTGATAGCGTTAAAGTCGCCCTGACCCCTATGGAACATGCCGTTGGCCTTCAATTGCCAACCTATGCCACTGAGCAATCGGCGGGTATGGATTTAACAGCGGCCTTAGAAGAGGCGATTGAGCTCGCCCCTGGTGATCGTATGTTAATCCCAACGGGGCTGTCTATCGCATTGCCTGATGGATATGAGGCGCAGGTGCGCCCCCGCTCTGGCTTGGCATTAAAACATGGCGTTACGGTGCTGAACTCCCCAGGCACGGTGGATGCGGATTATCGCGGTGAAATTGGCGTGATATTGGCCAATATGGGACAAGAGCCCTTCACCGTTGAACGCGGTATGCGTATCGCGCAAATGGTCATCGCCCAACACGCCAAGGTCGTATGGGAAGTCGCCGACGAGCTAGACACCACCGAGCGTGGCACAGGCGGCTTTGGGTCTACGGGTACTCAAGGTTAACCCAAATTGACATAACTTAGATTTTTATCTATACCATTCTTAATGTAATAAGATGAGAATTTAGAATGACTGATAAACCAGTTTTATTAATTGACGCCAACATGTACCGTGCAACCGATATTCAAGGCACTTTGGCGTTCCCAAATGCACGTGATCTTAACAATAAACGCTTGCTCAATTTTCTAGAGCAGGCACAAGAAGATTACAGAATTATTTTTGTAGCAGACAATACAATGCTAGCCCTCAAAGACTTAGCGCCTATAAATTCAACCTTAAAAAATACGATACACAGTAACATTGTTATCTCATGGGGTAATTTGACCACAATAGAAGATGCACCAAACGCTCCTTATATCCACTTCATCACAACAAAGTTAGATGAGAAAAAACTAGAAATTTGCGCTCATCATCACTTATTCAACCTAGACGTCAAAATATTAGAAGAACGCAATCCTTATCAACATTTTCTAGACCAAACAAAAGAAGTGCATGATTTTTTCGAAGATTTTAACTTAAACGACGAAGAAATTGAACAAGGTTATAGTGACATAACTGTTGAAGAGAGTAATGCACTAATGCAAGAAATGGGATATGAACCATTATCTGACGAAGATATGGATATTATATTACAAAAAACCATGACTAAATTTTCGCTACCCAGTACCCTAACTAAAATATTCAACACCCCAGAAGTTAGCGGTTTACTTGAACTTATGCCAAATGATGACGCTTTATTCGGTTGCCCAGACACAAGGCAAAATGTAATGTCATATATAGAAGCATATGTTAAAATAGCAATGAATGCAGAAAAACTCGAAGCAACTTATCGCAGTAAATTGCACCTCTTTTTAGAAATGAAGGCATATATTACGCAAGACTTTAATAAATACTGCAATAAGGACAAAGCAAACGTCATTCAAAATCCAGCATTAGACAATACAACTCAACTCATGCCCACTAATGCACGCAAAGTTGTAAATCCAGCGCTACGCGCAACCAATAGAATTATTCATGACTATTACGAACAACGCATAAAATCTATGGCTACTCCAGAAGCTTAACTATTCCTCATGGGGAAAAGTTATAGAAAAACGTGGAGTTTACACCCTCCATAATGCTACAAAATCCTTATGTCACAAGCCTTAATGCACGATACACCGCCCGCACCCACTTCTTCCGTTGACGCTTTATTGGCGCAAGGGCATACGCCGATGATGGCGCAATATCTCAACCTTAAAAGCCAATATCCTGACACGTTGTTATTCTATCGCATGGGTGATTTTTACGAGATGTTTTTTGAGGATGCCGTGCAAGCATCGCAAACACTCAACATTACCCTCACCAAACGCGGCAAAACCGATGGCACAAACATCCCGATGTGCGGTATTCCCTTTCATAGTTACGAGCCTTATTTAGCCAAGCTGATCCGCGTGGGATTTCGCGTGGCGATATGCGAGCAAAACGAGACCCCCGCACAAGCCAAAGCGCGTGCGAAGCTTGAGGGTAAACCCGCCTCAAAAGTTTTGGTGCATCGTGACGTTGTGCGCGTGGTCACACAAGGCACACTCACCGAAGATAATTTGTTGGATGCACGCGAAAATAACTACATTGCCGCACTGTCTGAAATGCCCGTACAAAACGGTTCGCAATATGGTCTATCATGGATTGAAATGTCCACGGGCGATTTCTATGTGGAGACGCTCACCGCGCAATCCATCCTTCCCGCGTTGGAGCGTATTACACCGCGTGAATTATTGATTGCGGATAAGATGGTGCAAAATGAAAATTTATTCGATATTTTCGCGCCTTATCAATCCATCATCACCCCCCTTTCCAACAGCCTGTATGACAGCCAAAACGCGCAAAAGCGTTTAGAGACTATCTTTGGTGTTGGCACTTTGGATAGTTTCGGAGCATTTAGTCGCGCGGAAATTTCCGCGGCGGGTACAGTTTTGGATTATATTGAGCGCACACAAAAAGGGAAAATTCCCCACCTTAAACACCCCAGCCAATCGCACACTAATGACATCATGGAAATTGATGCGGCAACGCGGCGTAATTTAGAGCTGACCAAAACATTAAATGGAGAGCGCAAGGGATCGCTTCTTCACATCATAGACAAGACAATAACGTCTGGCGGTGCGCGGTTATTACAAAAAAGATTATCGACGCCGCAAACAAATTTAACTATTTTATTTCAACGCCAAAATGAAATTGAATTTTTTATTCAAAACACAAATTATCATACGACGTTATTAGAAAATTTAAAAAAAATTCCAGATATTGAACGTTGCGTGGCGCGCCTTTCCGTTGACCGCGCAGGGCCACGTGACTTAGGATCTATACGCGATGGCTTGCGTGAAACTGAAACTATATTGGCGGTTTTATTACAAGCCAAAGACGATGCAATTACAGATATTATTGGTACATTAAAACAATCAAACTCTTTAAAACAACTGAGCGATACACTACAAAAAGCGTTAAAAACTGACCTCCCTTTTTTAGAACGCGATGGTGGCTTTATTCAAAATGGTTTTGATGCCCGCCTTGATGAGCTACGCACGCTTCGTGATAACAGCAAACAACATATTGCCGCCTTGCAATCTAAATATCGGGAGATGACGGGCATTGATACATTAAAGGTGACCTATAATAATGTGCTGGGATATTTTATTGATGTGACGGCGCGTCATGCGGATAAATTAATGGTGAAGATTGGTGATGAGAAACAAGATGATAATCCGTTCATCCATCGTCAAACACTGGCCAACAATGTGCGCTTCACCACGCCAGAATTATCAGAGTTGGAACGGGATTTATCTAGTGCGGCCGACAAAGCCTTAGCGATTGAACAAAATATCTTTAGTGATCTGGTTCAGAAAATCAATGCGCTATCTGAAAATGTTAGCCTGATTGCCAGCGGCCTCTCTGCCTTGGATGTTGCCTGTGCCATGACGACTCTTGCGCTTGAAAATAAATATACGAAGCCTATCCTTGACACCTCACTTATTTTTGATATCCAAGGCGGACGCCACCCTGTGGTTGAGGCCACGTTACAAAAAGACGCAAAAAGCTTCATTCCCAATGATTGCAACCTGAGTGATGAGCAAAGGCTATGGCTTCTGACGGGACCAAACATGGCGGGTAAATCGACCTTCCTGCGCCAAAATGCACTCATCGTTATCCTCGCCCAAATCGGCTCATACGTGCCAGCCAGCCACGCGCATATTGGCGTGGTGGACAGGCTTTTTTCCCGCGTGGGCGCGGCGGATGATTTAGCGCGAGGGCAATCGACCTTTATGGTGGAGATGGTTGAAACAGCCATTATCCTCAACCAAGCCACGGAGCGCAGCCTTGTTATATTAGATGAAATTGGACGTGGCACAGCCACCTTTGATGGGCTGTCTATCGCATGGGCATGTGTAGAGCAATTGCACGGTGTAAATCAATCACGTGCGTTATTTGCCACGCATTATCATGAACTCACCAGCTTGCAATCAACGCTGAAAAACCTGACTTGTTATTCGCTACAAGTTAAAGAATGGGAAGGTGATATTATCTTCACCCATAATGTGGTGTCTGGCACAGCCGATAAATCCTACGGTATTCATGTAGCAAAACTGGCAGGCTTGCCTGAGGCGGTTGTATCTCGTGCAAAAGATGTTTTACATACCCTTACCACGGACAACAAATCTAAAGGGCTATCGGATATCGCTAATAACTTACCATTATTTGATATTCCAACAAAAGCGTCCGTCATTGAGCCGTCTGCCGTTGAAAACGCCCTACATGATATAGACCCTGACAGCCTCTCCCCTCGTGAAGCGCTCGATGCGCTCTATGCGTTAAAGAACACGTTAAAAAACTGATGTTACATCCGTTGCGGGAAGTGTTGTATATCCGATATATAATCCAATCAAAATTATAATTACCGCAGAAATCAGCTTCACATATTTAATAAAATTTGTTGGCAACGCTTTGCGGAAAAACAATAAAGGCGCGCAATAAAACAACATGCCAAAACTATCAATAATCATTAACATTGCAATCACAATGACGGCCACCTGAATCGTAATAAATTCTGGTGCAACAAAGACAGGGATAATGGACGCATAAAACACAATTACCATGGGGTTTGAAACTGTTAAAACCACGGCAGACAGCATTATATCAATAAATGTTTTGGCTTCATCCATCTTTAAAGGATTCATATCAATTGGCTTATCCCATTTCTGCAACTCCTTAAACCCAATAGCAATAAGATATATAGCCGCTATTGACTTAGCGAGTACTGCCAAGAATACTACATCAACTGAAAAATGCCCTGCCCCCATAAGGCCAACAAAAACAATTGTTAGAAAAATTCCTAAGCTAATATTAAATCCAACCAAGAAAGCGACAAGTCCGGATAAACCGTGCGACATAGAATAGGATATTGATGTTAATATCCCTGGTCCTGGCTTTAACGAAAAAACAAAAACGGCTGCGGCTAACGCTAATAAAGATTCTAGTGTCATGTTAATTCCTAATAAAAAAGACGGATGTTAAATCTTCTGCAGGTAACGCTGTATATCCAATATAAAGCCCTACTAAAATAATAATTATAGAAGAAAAATACTTTAACCCACGTAAGAAATCAGGCTTCATCTTCTTTCTAAATAAAACAAGAGGTAACGAATACCCAACAGCAACAACAAATTCCACTATAATAATAACCAAAGATACAATGAATATATCCATATTTTGAATAGATTTGATATCTAATATAGTTGGTAATATCCCAGCATAAAATACAATTGTAAGGGGGTTAGACAAAGTTAAAACAATTGAGGCCGATAAGTTCTCGTAGAAACTATTTTTCTTCGTATCTTCAACATAAAGCGGCTCGCTTGCCTGTTGCAATCCTTTCACGCCCAGCCAGATAAGATACACAGCGGAAAGGGATTTGATAACAATTGAGATAAGAACAATATCAACAGTTTCAATAAACTTATAACCAAAGATAACAAGCCCTAAGAATAATAAACTTACGATACAAAATCCTAAAGCAAAAGTGAGGCAGGCGCTCATACCTTGTGCCATAGTGCGTGACATCACCATCATCATCCCTGCCCCTGGCTTAATCGCCAAGGCATAGACAGCCGTCGCTAGTAGTAAGATTGAATCTAGGGTCATGTTAGATTTTTTCCTTTATAACTGTCGCCATACTTAGATTTGGCATTAACACATGCATCATAACGTCCAACGCTGACTTAATAATCGCTTAAAACTCCATTATAAACGTCAAATCCCTCTTGTCTTTATTCAATCTACACGATAAATATAAATTATCATATTCAAAGATTAAGGAACCGTTATGAAACAAACACCCCTTCATGGTGCTCATCTTAACCTCAACGCGCAAATGGCTGAGTTTGCGGGGTATGATATGCCTATCCAATACCCTGACGGTGTGATGAGCGAACATAATTGGACACGCGATAAAGCAGGCCTCTTTGACGTTTCCCACATGGGTCAAGTCACGATAAAAGGCGATGGCGCAACGGCATTCCTCGAAAAAATCGCCCCTTCTACCTTTTCAACGCTTAAGCCAAATATGGCAAAATATACTGTGTTGACGAATGAAGAAGGCGGCATGGTCGATGACCTCATCGTCACCAAGCTAACCGATACACATTACTTCGCCGTTGTGAATGGCGCGTGTAAGGATAAAGACCTGAAATGGATGGCGCAGCATTTACCAAGCGATGTCATGCTGGTTCACCACGACAACCGCGCGCTTATCGCCCTTCAAGGCCCAGAGAGTGAAGCCGCCTTACGTGAAGCGCTGTCCATTGAAACAAGTGACCTTAACTATATGCGCTACATGGAACACAATGATTTCTATATCTCCCGCCTTGGTTATACGGGCGAAGATGGCTTTGAGATTAGCCTCCCTGCTGAACGTGCCGACGCGGTGTGGCATAAGCTTCTCGCGCATAAAGACGTGAAGCCGATAGGTTTAGCCGCCCGCGATAGTTTACGCCTTGAAATGGGTTATCCGCTATATGGGCATGATATTGATGCTACAACCTCCCCCATCGAAGCGGACAGCCAGTGGATTATGGGCAAAGTGCAAAATACGACCTTTATCGGCGCAAAGCGTGTTTTAAACGAAATTGAAAATGGCGCATCACGCAAACGCGTTGGCATTAAAATCACAGGGCGCGGCGTCGCACGCGAAGGCGCAGAAGTATTTGATGCCAGCGGCGAAACTCAAATTGGTGTCCTCACC
>CALDHI010000041.1 GCA_937941545.1 uncultured Alphaproteobacteria bacterium | reverse complement strand
CCTAATGCGGTTGTTGAAGAAGTTAAAGAGAAATTAGCTGGTTAATTAAGAGAGTTATAAAAGGTTTAGAATTATGGACGCACAAACAATCAGAATTAGATTAAAAGCTTTTGATCATCGTATTTTAGATGTATCAACAAGTGAAATTGTAGGAACAGCAAAACGTACAGGCGCAACAGTTCGTGGCCCAATGCCAATGCCAACACGTAAAGAGCGTTTCACAGTTTTGAAATCTCCTCACGTGAATAAAAATTCTATGGAACATTTTGAAATGCGTACACATAAGCGCGTCTTAGATATTATCGACCCAACACCACAAACAGTGGACGCGTTGATGAAGTTAGATCTTGCTGCTGGTGTGGATGTAGAAATTAAGATTGGCCAAGCTGCCGCTTAGTTATAAGAAAATAAAGAAACTTACGAGGATGCTTAATTAAGAGTTATTCTCCTCTAAGAAGGAAAAAGAAAATGAATACAAGAACTGGTTTAGTTGCAAGAAAAGAAGGAATGACTCGTATCTTCACAGAAGACGGTCAACAAGTTCCTGTAACTGTTCTTAAGATCGATGTTTGTCAAGTTGTTGGCATCCGTAACGACGAAAAGAATGGTTATAACGCTGTGCAGGTTGGTGCAGGTAAAGCAAAAGTTAAAAATGTTCATAAGTCTATGCGTAAAGTTTATGCAGACGCGAAAGTTGAGCCTAAGAAAAAAGTTGTTGAGTTCCGCGTTAGTGCGGATAACTTTGCAGAAGTTGGCGCGGAATTTGGTGCAAATCATTTTGTTGTCGGTCAAAAAGTTGATGTGTGTGCAACATCAAAAGGTAAAGGTTTCCAAGGGGGAATTAAACGTCATAACTTTGGTGGAATGCGTGCAACACATGGTGTATCCGTTTCTCACAGAGCTTTGGGTTCTACTGGTCAATGTCAAGATCCGGGTAAAGTTTTCAAAGGTAAGAAAATGGCGGGCCAAATGGGTAACAAGCGTGTAACAACGCAGAACCTAGAAATCGCCGCTCTTGATTTAGAAGATAATTTAATCTTGGTTAAAGGCGCTGTGCCTGGGCCAAGATCTGGTTGGGTTTTGGTAACGGATGCCGTTAAGCGTAAAGCGCCAGACGATCGTCCAATGCCAATGGGTGTCATTGCAGGTGCAGCGCAAGCTGACGCTCCTGTTGAAGAAGCTGCTCCGCAAGAGCAAGTAGAAGGTTAAGGAATAGAGCAATGAAAATAGCTGTAAAAACATTAGAGAATAAAGCCGCTGGCGACATTGAGTTGGATGACAACGTGTTCGCTATTGAGCCTAACGTGAATACAATTCACCAAATGGTTGTATATCAACAAGACAAACGTCGTGGTGGTAATGCGAAAGCAAAAGCCCGTCACGAGATTACGGGTACAGGTAAAAAACCTCATGCGCAAAAAGGAACCGGCCGAGCGCGTGCCGGTGACTTGAAACGTAATATTGACCGTGGTGGTGGTGTTGTTCATGGGCCGCAAGTGCGCTCACATGCAACAGATCTTCCTAAGCGTATTAAACGTCTTGCGATGAAATCTGTTTTGTCTGTTAAGGCAAGTCAAGGAAAGTTGATCATTTTGGAAGATGCAAAAGCAAGAGACCATAAAACAAAATCTATGGCAGCAACGTTGACAAAGATGGAAATTACATCTGCTGTTATTGTTGGTGGCAAAGAATTGGATGCAAATTTTGCCCGTGGTTGTGCAAACATTCCTCATATTGATGTATTGCCATCACAAGGAGCAAACGTGTATGACATGATGCGCCGTGATACGTTGGTGCTAACAAAGGACGCAGTTGCTGATTTGACTGAGCGTTTAAAGGATTAGGATTTAAAGGATTAAGATTATGGCTGCTAAGAAGAAAGAAAAAGTAGAAATCGCGGAATGGATGTACGAAATTATTCGTCAACCACATGTGACTGAAAAATCAACTAATGGCTCTGCTTTTGGTCAGGTGACTTTTAAAGTACCTATGGATGCGTCAAAGCCTCGTATTAAGACGGCTGTTGAAACTCTTTTTAAAGTAGATGTCACAAAAGTGAACACATCTATTCAAAAAGGGAAGACAAAACGCTTTAAAGGTATTAAAGCTTTCCGTAGCGATAGTAAAAAAGCAATCGTGACGTTGAAAGAAGGCCAGACTATTGATATGGGTACAGGTCTTTAATTAGAATTTAGAATTATGGCGGTCTCGCCGAGAATGAGCAAAAAGGATTAAACTAATGGCACTAAAAAAATATAAACCACGTTCAGCAGGCCTTCGCGCCCTTGTGACTGTAGACCGTTCAAGTCTGCATAAAGGTGACCCAGAAAAGACTCTTCTTGAAGGTAAGAAGAAGAATGGCGGACGTAATAATACAGGTCGTATTACTTGTCGTCACAAAGGTGGTGGTCACAAGCAGAAGTATCGTGTTATTGATTGGAAACGTAATAAATTTGATATGGAAGCCACCGTGCTTCGTTTAGAGTATGATCCGAACCGCACAGCGTTTATTGCTTTGGTTGAATACGCAGATGGCGTAAAAGCATACATTTTAGCGCCGCAACGCCTTCAAGCGGGTGACAAAGTTATTGCTGGTGCGAAAGTAGATATTAAGCCAGGGAATGCCATGCCGTTAAGTGGTATGCCCGTTGGAACTATTATTTACAATGTTGAGTTAAAAGCAGGTAAAGGCGGCCAGATGTGTCGCTCTGCTGGAACTTACGCTCAACTTGTTGGGCGTGACCAAGGCTATGCCCAAGTCAAATTAGCATCCGGTGAGCTTCGCAAAATCCGTCAGGAATGTATGGCATCTGTGGGTGCGGTATCAAACCCTGATCATATGAATACAAATTTGGGTAAAGCAGGCCGTAAACGTTGGTTGGGTGTTCGCCCAACGGTACGTGGTGTTGTCATGAACCCAGTAGATCACCCGCATGGTGGTGGTGAAGGACGTACTTCTGGCGGTCGTCACCCTGTTTCTTTCTCAGGTGTGCCAACCAAAGGGTATAAAACACGTAGTAATAAAGCGACGGATCAGTATATTATTCGCCGTCGTAAGAAATAGAATTAAAAGAGGAATTTAAGATATGTCACGCAGTGTATGGAAAGGCCCTTTTATTGATCGTCACCTTTTGAAAAAGGTAGAAGCGGCAAAAGAAGGCAAAATTAAAGGCGTTATTAAAACATGGTCACGTCGCTCCACAATCTTACCACAAATGATTGGTTTGACTTTTGGTGTACATAACGGTAATAAGTTCATTCCTGTGCTTGTGACTGATAATATGATTGGTCACAAATTAGGTGAGTTTTCACCAACAAGAACATATAACGGCCATCAGGCTGATAAAAAAGCTAAGAAATAAGCTGAATATAAATTAAAGAATTACTTATAAAGAGTATTGGGAATAAGAAAATGGGACAGAAAGCTAACGAAAGACGCGTTAAAGATAACGAAGCCATGGCAATGGCAAAGTATCTACGTACAAGCCCACAGAAATTGAATCTGGTTTGCCAGACAATTCGTGGGAAGACTGCTGGTAAAGCGCTCGTCGATTTAGAATTTAACAATCGTCGTATTGCAGAGGAAGTGCGTAAAGTTCTTCAATCTGCTGTGGCGAATGCTGAAAACAACCATAATCTTGATGTTGACCGTTTGGTTGTATCAGAGGCGTTTGTTGGGAAATCAATTACGATGAAGCGTTTCCGTGCCCGTGCTCGTGGACGTGGCGCTCAAATTTTGAAGCCGTTTAGTCGTTTAACAATTATTGTGCGTGAACGTGAAGACGAAGCGCAGGCTGCGGCAAAGCCAGCTAAAAAAGCTGAAACTAAAAAAGCAGAGCCGAAGGTAACTGAAACAAAGAAAAAAGCACCAGCTAAAAAAGCTGAAGCTAAGAAGACACTAGCGGCGAAAAAATCGCCTGCAACGAAGAAAGATAAATAGGAGCATTTGAACGATGGGTCAAAAAGTTAATCCAATTGGTATACGCGTCGGTATTAACCGTACATGGGACTCTCGCTGGTTCGATGATCGTAACTACGCTGATAAGCTAATTCAAGATCTTGAATTGCGTAAGTACGTAACAGAGAAATTAAAAGCAGCTGGTATTAGTAAAGTTGTTATTGAACGCGCGGCTAAAAATACACGTGTGACTGTTTATACAGCACGTCCGGGTGTTATCATTGGTAAAAAGGGTGCGGATATTGAAACATTACGCAAAGCATTGTCTAGGCGCGCTGGTTCTGATGTTGCCTTAAATATTGTTGAAATTCGTAAGCCTGATCTTGATGCGCAATTGGTTGCAGAAGGTGTTTGTCAACAGCTTGAACGTCGTGTATCTTTCCGTCGTGCAATGAAACGTGCCGTGCAAAATACTTTACGTGTTGGTGCGCTTGGTATTCGTATCAATGTTTCTGGTCGTTTAGGCGGTGCAGATATCGCGCGTACTGAATGGTATCGTGAAGGTCGCGTTCCGCTTCACACATTGCGTGCAGATATGGATTATGGTTTTGCAGAAGCTTTGACAACTTACGGTATTATTGGTGTAAAAGTCTGGCTTTACAAAGGTGATGTTATGGAGCATGACCCAAGCGCACGTGAAAAGAGAATGCAAGAAGCGCAAGGTGGCTCAGCTCCTCATCACGGTGGGCAAGGCCAAAGAAGAAATTAGAATTAATTAACATAATTTAGTTGAAATAATAGATAAATAACGGTATAAAACCATGTTACAACCAAAAAAGACAAAATTTAGAAAAGCCCATAAAGGTCGCATTCATGGGAATGCGAAAGGCGGAACAACATTGAACTTTGGTTCTTGTGGTCTGAAGGCAATGAGCCCTAATCGTATTACAGCGCGTCAAATTGAAGCGGCACGTCGTGCGATAACACGTCATATCAGACGTCAAGGTAAAGTGTTTATCCGTATCTTCCCTGATATTCCTGTATCAAAGAAACCTCTTGAGGTTCGTCAGGGTAAAGGTAAGGGCTCTGTAGAATATTGGGCTGCGCGTGTTAAGCCCGGTCGTATTATGTTTGAATTAGAAGGTGTTGACCCTATATTAGCGCGTGAAGCGATGGAGTTAGCGGCAATGAAGTTGCCGATTAAAACAAAATTCGTAACACGTGTTGGCGAATAAGAAGAGTGAGTAAGAAAATGAAATTTGAAGAATTAAAAGGTAAGTCTGCGGACGAATTGAAAAAAGTTTTACTTGAACAGCGTAAAGCACAGTTCAATTTGCGTTTTCAGGCGTCAGGCGGTCAACTTGAAAACACGGCTCAAATGCGCCAAATTCGTCGCGATATTGCACGGATTAAAACAATGATTAACCAGCAGAAATCTGCTGCATAACGAATTAGGAGAATAAGGTATGCCCCGTCGCGTATTAGAAGGTAAAGTCGTAAGTGACAAAATGGACAAGACAGTTACTGTTCTTGTTGAGCGTCGCTTTATGCACCCTAAATATAAAAAATATATTAAACGTTCTGCAAAATATGCGGCACATGATGAGACAAATAGTGTTAAAGAAGGTGAAACAATTCAAATTATTGAATGTGCGCCGATCTCTAAGCGTAAAAGTTGGTCAGTTGTAAAAGAAGGCGCTGCGGCACCGACTAAAGCTGAAAAAGTTGCAGCAAAAAAGGTAGCGCCTAAAAATCCTGCTGATACAGAATCTAAGAGGGCTCCTGCTAAAAAACTAGCCGCTAAAAAAGCTGCTGCCAAGAAGACAACGAAAAAAGATTAATTATAAAAAATATATAGAATAGAGATTTTATTATGATACAGATGCAATCAAATATGGAAGTAGCGGATAACTCCGGCGCACGTCGCGTTGAGTGTATCAAGGTACTTGGAGGATCACACCGTCGTACGGCTAATATTGGCGATATCGTTGTGGTTTCTGTGAAGGAAGCTATTCCACGTGGGCGTGTTAAAAAAGGAACGGTTCATAAGGCTGTTATCGTTCGTTCAAGACATGGTTTACAACGTCATAATGGTGAAAAAATCCGTTTTGATACGAATGCTTGTGTTTTAATTAACGCAAATAAAGAGCCAGTTGGCACACGTATTTTTGGCCCAGTAACACGTGAGTTACGCGGCAAAGGATATATGAAAATTATTTCTCTAGCGGGCGAGGTTCTATAGTCATGGCAAAAGCAAATGTAAAATCTATTAATAAGAATAAAAAACTTAAAATCAAAAAAGATGATGAGATTATTGTTCTTACGGGTAAAGACAAAGGTAAGAAGGGAAAGGTTTTGAAAACACTTCCTGAGAAGTCTCGTGTTGTTGTTGAAGGGGTTAATGTTGCTAAGAAACATCAAAAGCCAACTCAATTTGAAGCGGGTGGTATCAAAGAAATTGAAAAATCAATTCACATTTCTAATATTGCTTTGGCTGACCCAAAAGAAGGCAAGCCAACACGTGTTGGATATAAAGTTGAAAAAGACGGAAATAAGGTTCGTTTTGCTAAACGCTCTGGCGAAACAATCAATTCATAAGGTTTAATAAGATGGCAAAAGAAAACAAAAATGTAGCTAAGGCGCAAACGCGCATGCAAACACGTTACGAAACAACAATTCGTAAAGCGCTGCAGGAAAAATATGGTTATAAGAATGCAATGCAAACACCTAAACTTGATAAGATTGTTATCAATATGGGTGTGAGTGAGGCGACAACTGATCGTAAGGCTGTTGATAGTGCCGCAGGTGATTTGGCTTTGATTGCTGGTCAAAAGCCAGTTATTACAAAAGCAAAAACATCAAACGCTTCTTTTAAAGTGCGTGAAGGTATGGATATTGGTTGTAAAGTGACCCTTCGTGGCGCTCAGATGTATGAATTCTTGGATCGCTTAGTAACAATTGCGCTTCCACGTGTTCGTGATTTCCGTGGTGTTAATGGTAAAAGTTTTGATGGTCGTGGTAATTATGCGATGGGCATTACAGAGCATATCATTTTTCCAGAAATCCAATATGATAAAGTTGACAAGATTCGCGGTATGGACATCATTATTTGTACGACGTCTTCTAATGATGATGAAGCAAAAGAATTACTTAAGGGCTTTGACATGCCCTTCAAAAATTAAGATATAAGGAAGCTATAAAACATGGCAAAAGTTAGTGCAATACAAAGAGATTTAAAACGCCGTAAGTTGATAAAGAGGTACGCAGGAAAGCGTGCGGCTTTGAAGGCTATAATTTCTAATAAGGAAGTTGGTATGGAAGAGCGTTTTGCTGCTGTTCTTGATCTTGCGGATATGCCAAATAATTCTGTACCAATTCGTAGTAAAAACCGTTGTTCTTTAACGGGGCGTCCACGTGGTGTGCATCGTAAATTTAAATTGTCTCGTATTGCCATTCGTAGTTTGGCTTCACGCGGTGAATTGCCCGGCGTTACAAAGTCGAGCTGGTAATAAGAGAGATATAGGAAGAGGGTAAAAATTATGTCTATGAGTGATCCTTTAGGAGATATGTTGACACGCATCCGTAATGGACAACGCGCAAAATTGGCTGTGGTGAATTGCCCGTCGTCAAATGTACGTAAGTCTGTTTGTGCTGTGCTTCAAGATGAAGGTTATATCCGTGGCTTTACAGTTGTGGAACAAGATAATAACAAGCAAGAAATTCAAATTGAGCTTAAATATGATGAGGGTAATCCAGTTATTCGCGAAATTAAGCGAATTTCTAAGCCTGGTTGTCGTATGTATTCAAAAATTGCTGACTTGCAACCATTTCACAATGGTTTAGGTATCAAGATTATTTCTACACCACGTGGTGTGATGCCAGATTATAAAGCTCGTAATGAAAATGTAGGTGGAGAAGTTCTCTGTCAAGTATACTAATTTAAAAGTTAAACCTGAAACGCGCAATTAGGCGCACTTAAGGAATTATAAGGAATAGTAAAATGTCACGTATTGGTAAAAAACCGGTTGAAATCCCTGAAGGAGTTTCTGTTGAAGTAAACGGTCAGGATGTTAAGGTTAAAGGTACAAAGGGAGAGCTTGCTCTTCGTGTGCATGATGAAGTATCCGTTAAATTGGAAGGTAATGTTGTTGTTTTTGCACCACGTTCTTCTTCAATTTTGGCGAAAAAGCTTTATCCAACAATGCGTACTTTGACACACAACCTTGTTGTTGGTGTAAAAGATGGTTTTGAAAAGAAGCTTGAAATTCACGGTGTTGGTTTACGTTCAAACATGCAAGGCACTGTGTGGACGGCGCAACTTGGTTTCTCTCATGAAGTAAAATATGACGTGCCAAAAGAAGTGACTGTTAGCGTTGAAGATCAGACAAAAATTACTGTTGCTGGTATTGATAAGCAACTTGTTGGTCAAGTGGCTGCAAAAATCCGTGGATTTAAGCCTCCTGAACCTTACAAAGGTAAAGGTATCCGTTACGTTGACGAGTATGTCATGCGTAAAGAAGGTAAGAAGAAGTAATAAGAAAGTTTTAAAAGGTTAAAATCATGACTTTAAAAAGAAAAACCCCGGCTCAACGCCGTAAATTAGGAAACCGTGCAAAATTGCGTCGTGTGAATATTGAACAAAATCCAAACCGTGCCATTCGTCCGCGTTTGTCTGTTCACCGTACGAATAAGAAAATTTATGCGCAAATCATTGATGATATTAATGGTGTGACTTTAGCGTCTGCAAGTAGCATTAAAGAAAAATCTGGGCACACTGTTGGTGCAGCAAAAATTGTTGGCGAAGCTGTGGCGAAGGCAGCTGTAGCGGCTGGCGTTAAAAAGGTACAATTTGACCGTGGAGAGTTTTTATACCACGGACGCATCAAGGCGCTAGCAGATGGCGCGCGTGATGGCGGATTAGAATTTTAAGAAACAAGGATTAAATAGACTATGGCTTATGCACAAGATCAAAAATTTGACCGTTCAAATGAACGCGAAGTACCAGAATTTCATGAGAAACTCGTTGCGGTAAATCGTGTTACTAAAGTGAATAAAGGGGGACGTACATTTAGTTTTGCGGCACTCATGGTTATTGGTGATGGTAAAGGACGTGTTGGCTACGGTCACGCGAAGGCGAAGGAAGTTCCTGAAGCCATTCGTAAAGCAACAGAACAAGCAAAGCGTAAAATGATTCGTGTGCCTCTTCGTGAAGCACGTACAATTCATCATGACGTGAATGGTCGTTCTGGTGCGGGTAAGGTTATTCTTCGTTCTGCACCGGCTGGTACAGGTGTTATCGCTGGTGGACCGATGCGTGCAGTATTTGATTGTTTAGGTATTCAAGACGTTGTGGCGAAAGCTGTTGGTTCTTCTAACCCTTATAATATGGTCGGCGCGACATTGGATGCATTACAGAAAATGGAAAGTCCACGTCAAATTGCGACACGTCGCGGTAAAAAAGTAAGTGATATCATTGCGGCGCGTGAAACTGCCCATGGTGGTAAAGCAGTAACAACAGAAGATAAAAAATAAGTAAGCGTAAAACGCTTTGATAATTTAAAGGTATTGAAAAATGGCTGAAGAAAAGAAAACGACAAAAAAAGCCCCAGAAAAAAAGGCTACTGCTAAAAAATCAGCGCCTAAAAAGTCTGGTGCAACAGTAACTGTGACTCAAACGGGGTCTCCTATTGGTCGTAAAGAGTATCAACGTGCAACGCTAGTTGGTTTGGGCTTGAATAAAATTGGTCGTACTAAGACTTTGGAAGATACTCCAAGTGTACGTGGTATGATCCGTAAAGTGGCGCATTTAATTAAAGTTCAAGACGCAGCTTAATTAATAACAATAGCTTTGGTCGTGTGAGCACGATAAAGCAGTAAAATTATTTTAAAGGTATAAGAAAATGAAACTTAATGATTTAAAACCAAATGTGGGATCAAGCAAGAATGGTAAGCGCGTTGGGCGTGGCATCGGTTCTGGTAAAGGTAAAACTTGTGGCGTAGGTCAAAAAGGTCAAAAAGCGCGTTCAGGTGTTGCAATTAATGGGTATGAAGGTGGTCAAATGCCATTGTATCAACGCCTTCCAAAGCGTGGTTTTACTAACATCTTCCGCAAGCAATATGCAACAGTGACATTGGCACGTCTGCAAGAAGCCTTAGATTCTAAAAAACTTGACGCGAAAAACACTATTGATCAAGAGACTTTGGTTGCAGCCAAGATTGTTAAAAAGACAAAACATGGTGTTCGTATTCTTGGAACGGGCGAGATTACAACTAAAATCACCTTGAATGTTGCTGGTGCAACAGCTGGTGCTATTGCCGCCGTTGAAAAAGCGGGTGGTAAAATAGATGTTATTGCAGCGAAGGAATTTCCTGCGCGTAAAGTAAAAACAAACACTGAGCCTAAGGTTAGAAAAGGTAAAAAGAAAGTTTCTAAATAATAGATATTTTTTACTTTAAAGAATTTAAAAAACCCTGATTATTTATTTAATCGGGGTTTTTTGTATCTGTTTGAATGAGTCGCGCTGCTATTGAAAACTTATTATCTGAATGTTCTGTAGCGAGGCGCATAAGATGTGGTCTTGTTATTTCTTTGTTTTGGTTTTTCGTATCTTCCAGGTGGCTTATTAATTCCTGCTTACTTAAGGAGTGCGCTATATCTTTGATATGAACTTCACCCCTATAATGGTTGAGATACGTTTATCTTTTGGTACATTCACAGACCACTCAGAAGAGACTTCGGCATATTCTGTGCTGTATTTTAACAAGATTTTGTCTTGGTTCTTCTATGCACGGATAATATTCTGGCATCTACTAGGCACATGAAATTCTATAGAGGATGTCTCACGATTTAGAAATGTTGTGGTTTTTAAAGAGTAAGGTTCTTCATCCACGCATAACGGATGTCATCTATAATTGTTTAACAATACTAATGCTTAAGCTCATTTAAGCGACGTCTGCGCGTTGAATTTCGATTTGTGTTGGGAATGGAATGTCAATATCATTGGCATCTAGCGCTTCTTTGATGGCCTTTTTCAAGTCCCATTGTACAACAAAAAAGTCATCTGTTTTTGTCCAAATACGCACCATAATATCGACTGAGAAGTCGCCCATGTTAGTGACTTTAATAATGGGTTCTTTGCCTTTTGTTTCAATCAAACGACTTTCTTTGTTTAACACTTCTGTTAATACATCAAAAGCTTTATTGATATCATCATTATAACTAATGCCAACAATTACATCCTGACGGCGTTGTTTGTTTTTAGTGTAGTTCACGATTTCGCTCGACCAAACTTGGCTGTTGGGGGCGTAGATATATTTATTATCTGGCGTCGTAAGCTCAATGCCGAATAAGCCCAAAGAAGTGACAGTACCGCCAATACTGCCAGATTCAATGTAATCACCAATGCCGAAGGGGCGAAGGATAAGCATCATAGTTCCTGCTGCAACGTTGCTTAATGTTCCTTGTAAGGCAAGACCAATCGCTAAACCGGCGGCGCCTAATACGGCGAGGAGAGAGGCTGTTTGAATGCCAAACTGCCCAAGCACGGCTACAAGCGCAACAGCCATAATGGCATATTTGGCAAAATTACCTAAGAAGCTAGCGAGTGTTTTATCTAGCTTTGAGATATTAGAAACACGTTTCTTAACCCAATTACCGGCAACCCAGCCTGCAATTAAAATTGCAAGTGCGCTGATGATGCGCATGCCCCATGTGATGGCTAATTCAATATATTGTGAATAGTCATTTTCCATTGTCTAATATCTCCTAAATATTTTTTACTAATTAAACGGGTTTTTACTGGTTCGTACAAGTAG
>CALDHI010000040.1 GCA_937941545.1 uncultured Alphaproteobacteria bacterium | reverse complement strand
TGAAACGCATTGACGTTCACAGTGAAAATACAAACACTTAATAAGGCGCGTATTACATGAAGCCATAGGTTGTTCGTGCGTAACGTCGCCCGAATGCCGCCGATGATGGGAGACAATATAAGCAAGAAGGGTAAGTAAAACATATTCAGAAAGAACGCGATTTCAACGGGCTTAAATCCATCATCCGCCAAAAATTTAATGAATAAATCTCCAATCGCAAACAGGCTAAACCCTGCAAGAGCAAATAGCATTCCTTTTTTGTCTTTGACGTTTAAAGACATGATTTTGGTGACCTATAATAAGAGTTGAAAGATTAGAACAAACAGCTTGTAGCTTGTTGTTTTGTATAGTTTTGAAATTCAGGATCAGATTCCAAGGCAGACATTGGGTCTATAATATTAGGGGTTCTTGTTAAAATATCCTCAAATACATCTTTTCCATTCTTCGCCATATATTTGGAAATCTTGTCAGACATACAATTGCACAGCTTTGTTGGATCTTTCGTAATAATACTGGTTTTCGGATTTGATGCGCATGTATAGAAGTAATAATCACGCGTTGGATATTCCATACAGGGCGCGTAGACATTGATAATCATATGGTTTATCGCGGCGCGTGCCTCGGTTTGGTCTTGGCTGCTTAAGGCGGCGATATCATTCGTGTCCATGCTTTCAATCATTTTTGATGCCGTGCAGGCACATAATTTGTCTTGCCCTTCTTCAGACAGATTTTGCGGGCGGTCTTTGGAAATACAATCTTGATAATATCGCTCTGCCATATCGCTATCAATAGCTTTGGCTTGAACATGCCCAATTTGTGTTGTGATAAGAAAAATACTCAAAATTAACATACGCATGGTCAAAAGCCTTTCTTGAAAACTTAAATTATGCTGCCATTTTACCAATAAGCTGTGGCTTGGCAGTGAAGTTTGCGGAACGCTCAATTGAATGCCCCACTCGCAAAACGGTTTCTTCGTCCCATGGGCGGCCAATAATCTGTAAGCCTAATGGCAATCCTTGCGCATTTAATCCCGCAGGAACAGACATACCCGGCAAGCCAGCCATAGAGGCAGGAATCGTAAATACATCGTTTAAATACATTTTAACAGGATCGTCCTCATTTTCGCCAATTGCGAACGCGGCACTAGGCGCAGTAGGGGTTAGAAGCGCATCACAATGTTTGAAAGCATTTGTAAAATCATTGGCAATTAGGCGACGGACTTTCTGCGCTTTGATGTAATAAGCGTCATAATATCCAGAAGATAGCGCGTACGTGCCAATCATAATACGGCGAATGACTTCATCGCCAAACCCTGCGGCGCGAGTTTTAGAATAAGTGTCATTCAAATCTTCACCTTCAACGCGTAAACCGTAACGCACACCATCATAACGGGCGAGGTTGGAAGAGGCCTCCGCAGGCGCAATTACATAATATGTTGGTAGTGCATATTTAGTGTGGGGAAGAGAAACCTCCACAATTTCTGCGCCCGCATCTTTTGCCATGGCAATACCGTCATCCCAAAGCTTGATGATCTCTACTGGCATGCCATCAATACGGTATTCTTTAGGGATACCAATCTTTAAGCCTGTCATATCACCTGTTAGACCACTGGTGAAATCAGGCACGGCGATATTCGCGCTGGTGCTGTCTTTTGGGTCAAAGCCAGCCATGGATTGAAGGAGCAAGGCGCTGTCTTCAACGGTGCGCCCAAAAGAGCCCGCTTGGTCAAGGGATGAAGCAAACGCAACAACCCCCCAACGTGAACAACGCCCATAAGTCGGCTTGATGCCTGTAATGCCACAAAACGCCGCAGGTTGACGGATAGAGCCACCCGTGTCCGTTCCCGTAGAGGCCATCGCAATACGCGCCGCCACGGCCGCGGCCGATCCACCAGAAGATCCACCAGGGACTAAATCAACGTTTGCGCCGTCATTAGCCTTCCATGGGCTGATGACGTTGCCAAAGGCAGAGGTTGTATTGGCAGACCCCATCGCAAATTGATCCAGATTAACTTTACCCAGTGAGACCGTTCCCGCATCAAGAAGGTTTTGAGACACAGTTGATTCATATTCAGGCACGAAATTCTCTAAAATTTTGCTCGCCGCTGTCGTGCGTACGCCTTTGGTGCAAAACAAATCCTTCATTGCAATCGGTACACCATCAAGCGTGCCTGCATTGCCTTTTGCGCGACGCTCGTCACTGGCCTTGGCTTGTTCCATCGCCAATTCATGCGTTTCGGTGATGAAGGCGTTCAACGGTCTGGCGGCTATACAGGCATCAATATGCTCCTGCGTCAGTTGCTCCGATGTGAACTCTTTATTATCCAGGCCTTTAAGGGCTTGTGCCATTGTTAAATCAGTTAAATTTGTCATGTCTTATTCTACCACTTTCGGTACGGCAAAATAGCCTTCTAAGGTTTCAGGGGCGTTGGTCAGGATTTCTTTTTGATAACCGCCATCGGTTACAACATCTTCGCGCAGGCGCAAGGTAATATCCGCGACACTCATTAACGGCTCAACATTGTCTGTGTTCACTTCGCTTAATTGCTCAACAAAGCCGATGATATTTGAAAGCTGTGGCACTAAGTTTTCTAACTGCTCGTCAGAGAGTCCTAGCCTCGCTAAGTTCGCGCATTTCTTCGCTTCTTTTAATGTAACACTCATTTCAAATCCTTTTATTCAATGATGATACATTTTTAAACGTGAAGTGATAAAGACGCAAAGGTTTTTTACACTTTTTTTAGAGCCTCAGGCGCGTAAACGCGCTACGGCTTTTTTTATAGAGCCTAAGGCGTGCAGGCTCGCTATGCGTTTCTTTGTAGCAAGTATTTATCTTAGCGATATGGGATAGCGTCCTTCGGCTTGCCGATTGACGGCTCTTTAGCTATAACTTCATCATGAAAATAAAGCTTTGGAAAGATTGTCATCAAAATGCCCCTAAAAACGTCCGTCTTATGGGGATGGATTTAGGCGCAAAGACAATAGGGATAGCGATTAGCGATAGTGGGCAGAGCCTTGCGACGCCTTTGACAACCATCAAACGCACGAAGTTTTCACAAGATGTTTTGGCGTTGAAGGACATTATTAAAGAATACGAAATCAAAGGGTATATCCTCGGCTGGCCGATTAATATGGACGGTAGTCTTAGTCCGCGATGCGATGCCACGCATAGTTTCGCGGATGAAATGAAGCATCACCCCGATATCTTTGGACAAAATCCGTTCATCGCTTTTATGGATGAGCGGTTATCCACAAGCGAGGTGGATAAGTTTGTGGAAAACCGTGTGGATATTAACCGTACAAAAAGACGCGGCGCCAAACAAAGCGGCCTAACCGACCAACTCGCCGCCCAAATCATCTTGCAGAGCGCGTTGGATTTTAGATAATACGTTGACATTAGCTGCGTTATGCTCAGTGTATTATTTAAATAATAGGAGAAATTATCATGCATGTATCAGAACAATTAGCTGCGCTATTTGAGGAGTGTGCCCATGATAAAAATCAGGTCGCTGTTGAATTAAAGATAAATCCTGGTTTTTCTTTATTTAATAATTCGATACTTACTATTTTTAATCAAGATGATTTTACAGTGTTGTATACCCCTATAACAATCAAGTCTGCTTTGACTGGGCAAGCATCTTTATGTTTGTCTTTTGATAAAATGTCAGGTGAGGTTGTCTCAGGTAGTGCGTTTGGGCAAGTAAACCTAGATGGAAAGCCCCATTGGTATAATCTAAATGATGTTAAAGACGATAAAAAACTGCCTCTTTTATTTGACGCGTTGGCGCGCGTTTCTGATAGTGTGTTACATGTTCCTACGCGTCCCATGGCACGATTAGTAGGGGGGATGAGATATCAAGTTAGTATGGCTTATGCTAATAATATGCCTTAATTATATCTTATAAGGTCTTCGCTGTGGCGTTTCATCCATGTTTTGCCTTTGGAATAGTTTGCGCTTAAATCTTCGCAGGCATGCCAGAAGGCGGGGGAGTGATCCATGTGCTGTAAATGCGCCACTTCATGTGCTACAACATAATCAAACGCCTCCATCGGGGCGAAAATGAGACGCCAAGAAAAGCTGATGCGCCCATCATAAGAGCAGCTGCCCCAACGGCTGGATGTATCTTTTACATCAACGCATTCTATTATCTTGTTAATTTCATTGGCTTTTTTATTCGCCAGTGCTGTCAATTCTGCCTTGGCGTGCGCCACAATGAACCGCTTAATGCGTGAGGTCACATCTTCTTTATTGCTAAACACTAATATTTCTTTATTTTTCAATTCAATAGAGGTTGTCTTTAAAGTCGTATCTAAAGTCACTTTAATCTCATGTGGCACGCCAAGGATCGGGATTTGAACCCCATTTTCAAAGGTGATGAGGTCAGGCAGTTCATCAATTTTATGGCGTATCCAATATTTATGTTCAAGCGCAAATAAATAAGCGCTCCGCATGGAGCCACGCTTGGGGATAACCAAGTTCACCACACGCTTTTTAACATCCAACCTCAACGCCATACGCTTCGCACGCGGGTTTATCTTAAGGGCAATAGCGGGGGAAATATCATCGAACGGGTAAGTTTCAAGCGCCTTTTCAGCTTTCTGAGCCAATTTAGAGGCGTCAGACTTGGTATTCCCAAAATTAAGCAAAGCTTTTGCGCTCATAATGACCTTTCAAATCTGCCTTTAACTATAAGCGGATAAGCCAAAAGGGCAAGAAATAACATGTTTATAAGGCGCTCAGGCGCGTAAACGCGCTACGCTTGATATGCCCTTACGCCTAAGCGTAAGGGCTAAAGAGCCGTCATAGCCGTAAACGGCAGGATGCTATTTCCTCTTTAATCATGACAACTTATTAATATATGCTAAACTCTGCCCTATGATTGAAGATTTAAAGACTCAATATTTGACCCTGCATGAAACGTTAATTGACGTTGATCGCATCCCCATCGTGATGATTGCGTTACTCATCGTTATGTTCGGCGGCATGATGCGCAGGCCATTGGGGGGCAACGCGATGCCGTTTTATTGGCATATTGTTGAAATTTTATTTGGCAATTTAGGACGTAAGATGGATAAGCCTAAGCGTAAAAAGGGCGATCTAATCTTCCGTGGTTTTATATTTAGTGTCTTTGTGATTCTCTTTACCTATTTTATAGCTAAATCAATCGCCTTAGGTGCGTTGATTTATCCGCATTGGTCGGCGATTGAGATTGTCGCGCTATGTCTAACAATGACGTCTGGCGCGGCGATGGCGGCGCAGGGCAGGCTGTATCGGGCGTTAAGCGAAAAGGACGTCTCAAAGGGTGCCTATTACATGGTTGCGCGCAGTACACGCACAGATTTCAGCGCCAGTGATGATTTCACCATTACCCGTCTTGGTATGGGGTTGGGGTTGAAGGCGTTTGATAAGGGCGTTGTGGCCCCCATAATATGGTATCTGCTTTTTGGCCTGATTGGCGCGTTTCTCTATGCGGCGCTGGCGGCACTTCAGTGGATTTTTGGACGCGAGGGCTATGCCGGAGGATTCGGGCAAAGCATTAATGCGCTTGAGCGCCTAATGGGCTTTATTCCCAATATCGTGAGTGGTTTATTTATCGCGTTAGCCGGAATTTTAACCCCCACAGCAGGTATGACACGGGCGTTTTTGGGACTGATGAAGACGAAAGGACGCGCAAGCTATGAGGAGGGGGGCTTACCCCTTACAGCGGCGGCATATGCGCTTAATACGGCGTTGGGCGGGCCAACGAAAAGCCTTGATGGCTATAACATTCCTCGCCAATGGATTGGGCCAAAGGGCGCAACAGCGAAGTTAAATGCCAAGCATTTGCACCGTATGGTGTACATTAATTTCATGGCGCATTTATTATTTTTAGCCGCGCTGGGTGGTATGTTATTTTACAGCCGTTATTTTATATAAGCTTATTTGCGATTTATTTATGATTTATTGCGATATGAGGCTTGACTTTATCAGCCTGAATCCATTAATGTTCCCTCAGAATAAAGAACGTTAAGTATGGCGTAGCACGTTTATGTGCCTGAGCCTTCTATATAAAAGGAATAAAACTATGAGCCGTCAATGCATGATTACTGGTACAAAACGTATGGTTGGAAATAATCGCTCTCACGCGCGTAACGCAACGAAGCGTACGTTTGAGGTGAATGTTCAAGACACAAGCGTTTACAGCGAAATTTTGAAACGCAAAATTCGTATTCGTGTTTCTGCTCGTGGCTTACGCACATTGGATCATAAAGGCGGTATTGATATGTTCGTATCAAACACAGCCAAGACGAAGCTTGATCCTGCGCTTCGCCCAATTAAAGTAGCGATAGAAAAAGCGCAAGAGCGTGCTGCTGCTTAATTAAGCTGATAAAATAGATTTTATAAGACCCGCTTTCGTTTAAGCGGGTTTTTTTTGTGGACTTAGCCATAAGATTTTGTTTATATTTATTTTATGTCAAGACGCCAAGTGTTTACTCTGTTTCCATGGAATGATTTTAAGTTTCGCACAAATTTAAAGCGTGAAGCTGAGGGCGGTGACGTTCGAAGCCAATTCATATCAGCGCATCATTATTTGCTTATAGGTAATCGTAAAGAGGCGATGACGTACTTTGCCATGATTTGTGAAAATGGTAATGCCAGCGATAAAGATATAGGCAAGGCAAGTTATCAAATCGCTCAAATTTTTAGTTCTAACAACGAGCCAGATAAATCATTGATTAGCTTAAAAGTCGCGGCAAATCATGGGCATGAAAAGGCGATTTTGGAATATGGTCGATGTTTAAAAGGTCAGCAACAATATGGCGCGGCGGCGAAGCAATTTTCTAAAATTGCTTTGTCAAGTGAGGGGGCGGGGGCACTTGAATTAGACAGCATGTATCAAGCTATGGCAAAACGGGTAAAGGCTTTCGTTGGGAATGACGCAATTGAATCTGTTTTAACGACTCGGTTATACGAGGCTGATAATGTTTTTTTTATTCGTCAGGCAAATACAACCTCCTCATTTGATGTGTCAAATTTTTTCAGACAATTTAAAGAGGTCTCTAAAATTCATAGCAATCTTAATAAACTGCAAGCCAAAATTAAAGCCGCTAATGTTTTGACTGCGCCCGAGGACATACCTCGTTTACCCCATCTTTCTAAGGATAGCTAATGGAAGACACTTATGAATCATATACAGATAGTGAGTTAAGTGAGCTGTTTCGCTCTTCAAATACCCAAGATCAAATCATGGCGGCCAATTTATTCGAAGAAGACTGCCGAGAGGATATTGCTTATTTGTTTTGGGAGATAGCTGCGAGAAAAGGGGACATTGAGGCTCAGCTTGTAATGGGGCATGACCAATTTATGTCTGATCAGCTTGAGACGGCGGTGCAATGGTTTAAAATAGCAGCGCAACAGGGATGTGGAAAAGCATTGAATAGGCTTGATGACATGCAGTTTGAATTGTTTGATGTTAATACTTGCGCCATTAACAGCTTGGAAGCGAAAATTGTTGCTGATATTCAGCACTTCTTTGATAATTTAGAAACGCGTCAAACAACGCCGCCGCCCTTACCAAATTCTAGTCCAAATTTAATGAATTATACTGTTGTTTAAATCAATAGTCTGATATGAAACACTTATGGACAGCTATAACAAAAATATCGAATACCCTAATTTTGACTTTGAAGTGACGCATCAATCGTCAAGCTCTGGCGCGAGGATTGGGAAGCTCACAACGCCCCATGGCGTGATTGAAACACCAAATTACATATTTTGTGGCACAAAGGCGTCCATCAAGAACCTCTCGCCCACTCAAATGGAAGAGGCACAGACGGATATTATCCTCGCCAATACGTATCATTTAATGATTCAACCCGGTGCAGACTTGGTGCAAAAGATGGGTGGGTTGCATAAGTTCATGAACTGGAAAGGTCCTATGCTAACGGATAGTGGTGGCTTTCAAGTCTTTTCTATGGGGCATGGTACATGCGCGGATGAGATTAAAGGGCGTAACACAGCCACTAAAAAGGAATCCTTACTGAAAATCACAGAAGAGGGCGCTGTTTTCAAAAGCTATCATGATGGCGCAAAACTAATGTTGAACCCTGAAGTGTCTATGGAATTACAACATAAGTTGGGCGCTGACCTAATTATGCAGATGGATGAATGTACCGCTTATCAGGTCACGCGTGATTATACGGCTAAATCCATGGAGATGAGCATGCGCTGGGGCGATAGATCGCTTGATGCGTTTGATAAGCATCATAACGGCACGCAAGGGCTCTATGGTATTATCCAAGGCGGAATATACCATGACTTGCGTAAAGTAAGTGCGGAGTATGTCGCAGACAGGCCGTATTTTGGTACGGCTGTTGGTGGATGCTTGGGAGGCAGTGATGAAGAAATGTATAGTATTTTAGAAGCCATACAGCCCATTAATCATCCTGATCGTCCAATACATTTCTTAGGAATTGGTAAGATTAAGGATATTTTCGAGAGCGTAAAATACGGTATTGATACATTTGATTGTGTTATGCCGACGCGTATTGCGCGTCATGGTATGGCGTTAATCAAAGGCGCGCCGAACGAGCGTATCAACCTAGTGAATGCCAGATTTCGCGATGATCCAGAGCCTTTGGACGCCTCATTGGATATTCCCTGTTCACGTGATTATTCAAAAGCCTACATCCATCATTTATTAAAAGCGAAAGAAATGCTGGCGTATCAGATTATCTCGCAACATAATGTGGCCATCATTAATCGTCTTATGCGTGAAGTACGCGAGGCCATTAAAACAGACACTCTTGAGGCATTACGCAAAGAGTATTTGCCTGATTAAGTCTTAAGCGTTTCAGGTTTTTTATAAGAGTAGTGTTATTTATCAATAATTTATTTTTTCTTTAACCATTTCATGTAAAATAGTTTTATGGTTTTAGAATATCAAAATATTGATCTGTTTAAATCACTTGCCAAGGTGCGTGATGAATATACGGAATGGTTCAATGATTTGGCTGTTTTTCTTTCTTATTTTGATGAAATGCAGAATAAGAAGAATGCGCCTTTACCAGACTCTTTTCTTCAATGGTGTACTAAATTTATTGCGAATAACGGAGATCGTAACCTTATTAACCCAATTCAAGAAGTTTTTGAGACGGTAGCAGAAAAATATACGATTATTTCGGAAGATATCAATAATGGTATAAAGCCCGACTATGGAAGCTTCAACCAGTTTAAAAATAATTATAATGGTTTCATGGCCAGCATAAATCGCTTCTATGGCCAGACATTGGATACAAATGAAGACGATAAAAAGTATGGTGCCCGTTTAAAATCTGCAATTGATATTGCTCCTGATATGGAACGTGAAATGGAGAGATTAGCCAGAAGCTCCAATCCTTTTGCTTTGGCGATGCTGCGTATTGACGGATTCGATGGTATGTTGGATTTACCATCTGCTATCAATATTGCAACAAACAATATTTTGCGATCTATTCGTCCTTTTGATGACGCTTATTTTATTGAAAAGGGCTATTTTTTTATTAGTTTTAAGCACGCGGACATGGTGGGTGCAGATGCCGCCATTGCGCGTCTTCAACAGTCTTTAATGTTAGATGAAGAAAATAATGACAATATTACAATTTCTTGTTGTATGGCAGAGCCTGTAACAGGGGATGAGATTTTAGAACTGATGGATACAATGCGATCGGATTTACGAAAGCACAAGCATGATAAAGAAGCGGTCTTGAAGTTCTTAGACATCAGCCCATTACAGCGTTTTATTACAGCTAAAAACTAAAGGTCTCAATGGAAGATAATGAAATAAATCATAAAGCTCTTTTTGATCAAATGCCCGTGTCAAGGTTTTTGCTGGAAAAGCAAAATGATGACTTCGTTGTCAAAAAATTAAATGCCCGCGCTTTGAAATTTTTTCAAAATTCGAGAGAAGAAATTGTAGGTAAATCACTGAAAGATATTACGACGGCAAGTAACTATCGTATTTTAAAAGAGTCTCTAGAGGTTTCCTTCGACAAAAAAATTCCTGTTACGATTCCTGCATTACCAGATTTGATGGGACAAATGCGCTCATTAGGTTTTTGGATTAGCCCAATTCAAGATGAAGACCATAATGTTTTATGGTTGGATGTGATTGGGCAGCCTGGCGCGACAGACCTTGCCGTTGTTCAACGTGAGCGTGATGATGCGTTGTCTCTACTAACATCCATCTTTGATGCCTCTGAGGTTGGTATTTTAGTCTTTGACAAAAACCGTCTCATTATAAAGATGAATGATAGTTTTGAGCGTATTTATGGTTGGGCAGAGGAAGAAACTATCGGTAAAGATTTTGTTGAGCTTTTAACGCGCGATGAATTAAAACCAGCGACTGAAAATTTTGTTGCGTTTATGAACGATGAAAAACGGCACTTTGGTGAAGTGAAAGTTATCTGTAAAAATGGTGCAATTGCTAATACCATGTTTACAACAGCGCCTCTAAAGCTGAGCCATGGTCGACGTTTTCAAGTAACTACTCTGGTAGATATCACTAAATGGAAGCAAATCAACATGTCACTAAAGCTTGCAAAAGATCAGGCGGACTCTTCTAATAATGCAAAATCATCATTTCTGGCAAACATGAGCCACGAGCTTAGAACGCCGTTAAATGCAATTATTGGTTTTTCTGAAATGATGATGAACGAGGCGTTTGGGCCTTTGGGTAATGCAAAATATAACGAATATCTTTCTGATGTTCACGTTAGTGCCAAACATTTACTGGAAATTATCAACGAAGTCTTAGACATGTCTAAAATCGAAGCGGGCAAGATTGAGCTGGATGAGCAAGAGATTGATCTTAATGCGTTGATAACAAATCTTATCCGCATTATGCAGTCACGCGCTTTGAATTCGTCGGTTCAGATTGTTGAGGATTATCAAGAAAACTTACCCAGGTTATATGCGGATGCTCGTATTATCAGGCAAATTCTTATCAATTTAATTACCAATTCAATTAAATATTCCATTAATGGTGGCGCTATTACGTTAAAAACTATATTGAACCATAAGAATGAAATTGAAATCGTAGTAAAAGATGAAGGTGTTGGTATTCCAGAAAATCGTTTGAAAGAGGCTATGGAACCTTTTGGGCAAATTCATGACCCACAAACCCACAGTGAAGCCTATCAAGGTACAGGCTTAGGATTGCCACTGGCAAAAGCTATGGTTGAAATGCATGGCGGTGTCTTTACGTTGGACTCTGTTGAAGGTGAGGGGACGACTGTTCACATAAGTTTTTCATCTAGTCGCACAAAATAAGACACGCGCTCTTGATTCAAAAAACGCGAATAGATATACTAAAAAACATTAATTAAAAGAGGATAATATGACGGCACAATCATTGGAACAAAAATGTATTGAAGCAGGTCTTAAAATGACCGAACCGCGTAAGGTCATCCTTAGTATCTTAGCGCACGCAAAGGACCATCCTTCTGTTGAAGAAGTGTATGACCGTGCAAAGAAGCAAGATGCGTCTATCTCTATGGCAACCGTATATAGAACATTGGGGTTATTAGATGAGCTTAATTTGGTTTATCGTCATGAATTTAACGACAGTGACCATGCACGTTACGAGGTTAATAGAGAGCATCACCATCATTTAATTGATTTAGATTCTGGTAAGGTTATTGAATTTCAAAATGATGAAATTGAAGAAATGAAACGCAAAATCGCTGAAGATTTAGGCTATGAGCTTATTGAATGCCGCCTTGAGCTATATGGTAAGAAGCTGAAGAAGTAATCGGAGTTGCTGTTACGCGTCATTGCGAGAAACGAAGTGACGAAGCAATCCATCTTTGGCTATATCAATCAATGGATTGTCGTGTTCGCCTAAAGGCTCTCTCTCTCTCTCTCTCTCTCTCTCTCGCAAGGACGAAACAAGGACGCATGACCACACGCACCCCCACCCACCTATGGCTTGAAGCCAAAATTCGTGACCTGTCTACGCAAGGCATTGGCGTTTACGTCACGCATCGCGGTGAAAAGAATGACGGCTTGGTCACGTTAAAGCTGAGTGATTGTCAGGGGCAATGCAAACTCCTAACCCAGCAACGAAATCTTGATGGCGTCATGGAGTGGGTGAATGTCTATGAAGACGAGGTTACCGAGGAAAAGCGGGCAGATGAGTATATCGCCCGCGCAATAAGTCGTGATCCAGATCTATGGGTCGTGGAGATTGAAGGCAAGGAGATGGCAAATCCTTTTGAGGATTAACCTATCTTTAGACCCTCTATATTCGCTACATTTTCCAAAAATGCGGGTACATCCATTGGCTCTCTTGCCTGCATTGTTTGTTCAAAGCTGTCTTTTAATTCTTTCATCTTATCCTCATTTGCTATTATCATTATCGCACAAAAAACTTTAAATTCTCTTAATGGCCTAATCAGGAGTCAATTCGTGCGGATGTGCGTTTTGTTACTTGTTTTTTTGATGAAATAGCTTACAAATAATTTAATCAGTACTAAAACGGTACTAATTGAGAACGAGTTGCAAACAGGGGCGCTATAGACATGCTTAAGCTTTCGAAAATGACGGATTATGCCGTGGTGATATTGGCAGAAATGGCCTCATTAGATGGACAGTTATTGACGGCGGGCGCCTTGGCGCAACATACAAAAGTGCCAGAGCCGACTGTATCCAAAATATTAAAACTTCTGGTAAAGCAAAATCTGGTCGCGTCAACGCGCGGCAGTAACGGTGGTTATACCCTGAGCAAATCCCCGAATGATATTAATATGGCGCATGTCATCATGGCAACAGATGGCCCAGTGACCTTGACCGCGTGCGTTGAGAGCAGCGGCCAGCATTGCGATTTATCCGATAATTGTAACGTCAAAGGCAAATGGAACCCCGTTAACCAAGCCATGCAAAACGCATTAGAAAATGTATCACTTCAACAAATGATAGGAGGGCGCGCATAATGACTGACGCAACCCAAGCCACACCACAATCGAGTTCCGCTCACATAGATCAAGAAACAATCGACACCGTCAAAAGCCTTGGCGCGTATACGGCTGGGTTTGAGACTGATATTGAGATGGAATATGCACCAAAGGGCTTGAATGAAGATATCATTCGCCTGATTTCTGGCAAGAAGGATGAGCCAGAATGGATGTTGGATCTTCGCTTGAAGGCGTATCGTCACTGGCTGACCATGCCTGACCCTGATTGGGCGAAGGTTGATTTCCCAGAGATTGATTATCAAGATGCGTATTATTATGCGCAACCTAAGAACATGACAGCCAAGCCAAAATCATTGGATGAAGTTGACCCGAAGTTGTTGGAAACCTATGAAAAGCTTGGGATCTCGTTACGTGAGCAAGAAGTGCTGGCGGGGGTTGAAGGCGCACCGCGCGTTGCCGTTGATGCTATCTTTGATTCTGTCTCCGTTGCGACGACGTTCAAAAAGTCACTCAATGATGTGGGTGTCATTTTCTGTTCCATCAGTGAAGCGATTCAAGAACACCCTGAATTGATAAAGAAATATCTTTGCTCCGTCATTCCGATGGCCGACAACAAACATGCGTGTTTGAACACGGCGTGTTTCACCGATGGCTCATTCGTGTACATCCCACCGGGTGTACGTTGCCCGATGGAGCTTTCAACTTATTTCCGTATGAACGCCATTAACACAGGGCAGTTTGAGCGCACGCTGATTATTGCCGATAAAGGCTCTTACGTATCGTACCTTGAAGGCTGCACCGCACCGATGCGGGATGAAAATCAACTTCATGCGGCCTGCGTAGAACTCATTGCGCTTGATGATGCGGAGATTAAATATTCCACCGTTCAAAACTGGTATCCAGGCGATGAGAACGGCAAGGGGGGTATCTATAATTTCGTGACCAAGCGCGGTTTGTGCGAAGGCGTGAACTCTAAGATATCATGGACACAAGTTGAGACAGGCTCTGCGATTACATGGAAATATCCATCGTGTATTTTAAAAGGCGATAACAGCCAAGGTGAATTTTATTCCGTTGCGATTACCAATAATATGCAACAAGCCGACACAGGCACCAAGATGATTCATATGGGTAAAAACACTAAGAGTCGTATTATCGCCAAAGGCATTAGTGCAGGGCGCAGTGACCAAACCTATCGCGGCCAAGTTAAAATCATGGCGGGCGCAGAAGGCGCGCGTAACTTCACACAATGCGACAGCCTGTTGATTGGTGACCAATGTGGCGCGCACACCGTGCCTTACATCGACACCAAAAACCCCAACGCACAGTTAGAGCATGAAGCCACAACCAGCAAAATTAGCGAAGACCAACTCTTCTACTGCCAACAACGCGGCATCGGCGAAGAAGAAGCGTTAGCCCTCATCGTGAATGGTTTCTGTAGAGACGTCATGCAACACCTCCCCATGGAATTCGCCGTAGAGGCGCAAAAATTAGTGGGGATTAGTCTGGAGGGAAGCGTTGGGTGATATGAAAAAGCTGTCAGAATTATTGTTGCAGCTCATTGAGTTGTTAAAAAAAAACCAAAATCAGAATTGGGCGAATTATTTTTCAGCATGTATTATGGTTGATGGCAAAATAAATATTGAGAATATTCTCCAAGCTTATGGCGGAATGTGCTCATTTAATGATTTTTCCTTATCTGCTTATCAAGAAGAGGTTAAGAGACAGGAATTATCAAATAAGATACTTAAATTAATTGATGAATTAAAATATAAAAATGACTAATCATCCTTCACCGTCATCGCCTGAATTTCTTAGAAATTCTAAGGTGATCTCTTTAGGTTTTAGAGGTTCCCTTAGAATTGTGGAGCAATTCAGGGAATGACAATAGGGGGACGGAGTATGGGGCTTGAAAATGAATAAGAATGACTACATCTACATTCTAACAAATAAGAAAGACGGCACATTATATAGGCGTGACTTCAGATATTCAAAAGCGAGTATGGGAGCATAAAAATAAAGTTATTAAAGGATTTAGTTATAAATATAATTTAGACAAGCTCGTTTATGTTGAACATTCGGATGATATTGAAACGGCTATTCACAGAGAAAAAAGATTGAAAAAATATACACGTGAAGCAAAAATTAACTTAATAGAACAAAACAACCCTAACTGGAATGATTTATGGGTTGAGATAAACGGAGCCTATGAACACGCCGTGTGATGACGCACTGTAAAACGTAAAGGAGACTAAAATGACTGATGAAAAAAACATATTATCAAAAGACCCCCGCCAAGCGGTGGAGGAAATGCTAACGATTACGGAAGAATTGGTGGCGCGTATGGAGATTGAAACCAATGCGGTGGCGGGTAATGACGGCACGACATTCACAACAAATGAAATGAACAAAGAACATGTTGCCGATTTATATACAAAAGCCGCTAACGAATTTCATAACCGTCTTGATGATTTTGACCAAGTGGATAAAGGACTCATTCAAAAGCTAACCGAGGCGCAAAAATCATTAGGCGAGTCGACGAATAACAATTTGAATTTGCTCAAGAAACTTCAGGATAAAAAATAAACGCCCGTCATGATGAACCATAAAGAAAAAATCAAAGAGAAAAAAGCCACCCGTATTTTTTATAGTGTGGCGATTATGTCTGGCGTGGCAATTGGCATGTTTGCGTTATCTATGATTTTTCCGTTTATTTATGAATCGAGTGCCACGAATGCAATGCAGGCTTTATTTACGAAATATGGCGTGTTGTTGATTATTTATTGTTTAGTGATGATTGTGATTTTTATGTATATGCGCAAACATGTTTTATGGATGCATACTTTGATGCAATTTGCCTATTTACCCACTGTGGCTTTGATGTTTGGCATGGAAGCCTACGAAATTTTAACCCCTTAATATAATGGATGAGATACTAAAACTATGATGAAAATTACAGGCTTGAAAGCTGAAATTGATGGAAACGAAATTCTAAAAGGCCTAGACCTTGAAATTGGCAATGGCGAAGTTCATGCGATTATGGGGCCAAACGGGGCGGGTAAATCAACCCTGTCTTATGTGTTAGCAGGCCGTGATGAGTATGAAGCCACAGGCGGCACAGCGGAGCTGGATGGTGTGGATTTATTGGATCTTGACCCAGATGAGCGCGCGGCGGCGGGATTATTCTTAGCGTTTCAATATCCCGTTGAAATCCCAGGGGTGCAGATGACGACGTTCCTTAAAACAGCGCTGAATGCGGTGCGTAAAGCGCGTGACGAGGATGAGTTAGATGCCATTGGCTTGTTAAAACTCATGAAGACAAAATGTAAAGAGCTAGGCATTTCGGATGAAATGATGAAACGTGCGGTAAATGTTGGTTTTTCTGGTGGAGAGAAAAAGCGTAACGAAGTCCTGCAAATGGCCATGTTAGAGCCGAAGTTTGCGGTGCTGGATGAGACAGATTCTGGCTTAGATATTGATGCGCTTCGCATTGTGGCCGATGGGGTGAATGCCTTGCGCAAGAAAGATCGCTCGTTCTTGGTGATTACGCATTACCAGCGCTTGCTTGAATATATCAAACCTGACCGCGTGCATGTGTTGGCGGACGGTAAAATCGTGAAGTCTGGCGGGCCAGAACTGGCGCTTGAGCTGGAAGAAAAAGGTTACGCAGAATTCGTAAAGAAAGAGGCAGCATAATATGAGTGCGGTGAAAAAATTTGAAGCTCGATATCGTAATAGCAACGCAGACATTGCGTTAAAATCACATGTTGATTTGATGCAATCAAACGTGGACTGGGTTGATGCGTTGCGTCAACGGGGGGTCATGAGCGTGTCAGAAATGGGCTTGCCGACACAAAAATTAGAGCGTTGGAAATACACAAATCTACCCGCCAAATTAAAAAAGATGGATTTGGTTTTGGCGAAAACGGGTTATATATATAGTGGTAATCAAAACGGTGTTA
>CALDHI010000039.1 GCA_937941545.1 uncultured Alphaproteobacteria bacterium | reverse complement strand
AAAGACGCTATTATTGCGAAGTTCAAACGCGACAACGGCCTTGATTATACGCGTGAGCAAATCAGTGTCGGGACAGGCGGAAAGCAAATTCTATATAATGCGATGATGGCAACATTGAACGCAGGCGATGAGGTGATTATCCCTGCACCATATTGGGTATCATACCCTGACATGGTGTTGCTGGCAGAAGGCGAGCCAGTGATTGTGGATTGTCCTGCCGAGGCGAATTTCAAAATGACGCCAGAGCAATTAGAAGCCGCGATTACCCCTAAAACAAAATGGGTAATTTTAAACTCCCCTTCAAATCCAACAGGCGCAGGGTATACGCATGCGGATTACAAAGCGTTAACCGATGTAATCTTGAAACATGAGAATGTTTGGATTATGACGGATGATATGTATGAGCACCTTGTCTATGATGATTTTGAATTTGTGACACCTGCGCAAGTTGAACCTAAATTAGTGGATCGTATCTTGACGATTAACGGCGTATCAAAAGCATACTCCATGACGGGGTGGCGTATTGGATACGCGGGCGGCCCAGCCGATTTAATTAAAGCGATGAAGAAAATTCAAAGCCAAAGCACATCGAACCCAAGCTCCATTTCCCAAGCCGCCGCCGCGCAAGCGTTAAACGGCGATCAAAGCTTTATGGTGAAATGGATTGAAGCCTTCAAAAGCCGCCGTAACATTGTGGTAGATTTATTGAACGAATGCGAAGGACTTGATTGCCCCATGCCAGAAGGGGCGTTCTATGTATACCCATCTTGCAAAGGCATGTTGGATAAGAAAACGCCAGAGGGTAAGACATTAGAAACAGACGAAGACGTTGTAACATATTTGTTAGAAAGCCAAGGCGTAGCGTGTGTTCACGGCGCGGCGTTTGGTTTGTCACCACATTTCCGCATCTCATACGCAACCTCAGAAGAAGCGTTACGCGAAGCTTGCAAACGTATTAATACAGCCTGTCAGGCATTGGTTGGTTAAGGTGCCTCAACAGGGTACGTGAAACCATTATTAGGCGCCCACTGTTTGAATGTACCTTGCACCATTTGATGTGATGCTTCGATATAGGTTGCTAAAGTTTCTGAATTGTCATTCCATGGCGTATGGCTAGTGCTTTTTGTTAAGTGAAACGCGGCTCCTAAATTTCTTGCAACTTCTTTTTGTTTTTTACTGGACGAGTATCTATCGCGTGAGCTTGCATACAGAGCGATAGGTATATCTAATTTGCGAATATTGCTTTCAGGGTTTTTAATAATAGCATCAGCTATTCTTCCTCCACTAAGAAGATGTTGGATTTGTGCGAATGTTACATGTTCGAAAGCTGTATACGTTAAGTTTTTTTTGTTTCTACCATCTGCTGTCATGTACAGTCTTGTGATAGGGAGTTCTGGAGGTGTTTTATCTGGATAACGTCTGCAAAGTTCTTCAAAAGCTTCTTTTAATTTTGGGAATCTAACTAAAGGGCATTCTATGTATGTTGATTGCATAGAAACGCCTTTAAAATCTTGTTTTATCGTCTTAAAAACAGGGTCAATTTCAGAAATATGAACGAGTTCTTGTCCACCTGTTGAATGCGTTTCTAACAATTTAGGGGCTGACCTATTAAGCGTCTTTCTTATCGCTTCGGCATGAGGGTTTTGAAATAAGGCAGATAATAAAGCCGTATAGCTGGGGATAGACTCTTCATTACGTCCCACATTGGGCAACACGATCCAGGCATTGGTGATGCCACTCTCTAAAGATTTTTTTATCTGTTCAGGATCTAAAATAAAGTCTGATTTATAACCTGAAATACCAAATTTTATGATTTTTTCAGTTGGCGCTTCTGCCTCATAATATAGCGCTGGGCCAAAGGGGGTTAGAAGTTTAGTGCATTTGATAAAGGATGGTAAGGTGGCTGGCACATCATCCATAGAGACAATTAAAGGTTTGCCATTGACTTCTGGCAGTACAGCAATGTCTTGAAAAATGTTTTGAGTTGAATATATAGGTGAAGGAGACACGGGCGGCGTTAACAAAGACTCTGCTGGTGATGACAACTCCCCAAGAAAAGGTATCGTTAGCTCAGGCAGTCTTTCTATAATAGTAGAAGGGATTATATTGGATACCACCATGGTTTTATGCGCCCTTCAAAGAAATCATTAGTTACTCATATTTAATACGTTATTTAAAAAAATAGAGTGCCAAATCAATTAAGAAACGTCACTATAAAATTATTATGTATTTGCGTGTTTGGGGATAAGTTGGGGTTTAATCGCCAAGAAAAAAGCTAAAGAAGCTTTTTTCTTTTTTCTTGGATTGTTTTTTATCATAGTTACGCACCAAAATTTCGCAGACATCATCAAGCTGTTGGGCGTTTTCTTCCATGATGCTTTCGGCAAAGTCACGAAGCCGTTTGAAATTTTCTGGGGATCCATCATCAATTTGCAGTGAGGGGTGGTCAGGGTTCTTTGGGTCAACCGTGCGGTTAAACATAAATAAATCATCCCCCATTTCATGGACGAAGCTATGGCTGAGGGCGCTTTCAGATGAATGAAAGAAAATATTAATAAGCGGCAAGTCATTAACGGGGTCAACGACCCCCAATGAGCCATATTTATTCCATTTATCTTTATGGATTGAACGGTTGGTATAACCCGTTCCTAAACCAATCATCACAAGTTTTTGATGAGGATCCAGTTGTTTGCGGATAGAGCCATAATAAGACACAGCAGGATTATCAAAGACGTTTCCATCAATCCCCGCATATTCTTTAATGCCACGATCATCGGGCCACCCCAGTGAGAAATGGTGACAGGGGAAGTAAGTTGGCGCGGCGCAAGAGGCGAGCACCGCATCCCGTATTGAAACATCTGGCGTGTTATTAATATGATGCTGTCCGTTGTGCAATTTCATATTGCGCAACCAAACCGCATGACCGCCTTCACGCGCATAATGACGCATGGCGCGGGTGGAGGAAGAATCTTTGCCATGTGGATCAGGAGAGCTTACACCGTTCAGACTATAAAAGGGAATGATCAGGCTTTTCAAGCTATCCGATAATTTGGCGTGTCCATATAACGCCCGTAAGGCTTTACTTAAATAAGCGGGATTATAATTTCCATGTTTGAAAACACTTTCAAGCTGGCTGATTTTAGTGAGGCGATTATTGAAATCATGAAGAAG
>CALDHI010000038.1 GCA_937941545.1 uncultured Alphaproteobacteria bacterium | reverse complement strand
CCCGCAATACCCGAAGCCAGCGCGATATGTCCTGCATCACGACCCATGACTTCAAGAATCATCACACGATCATGAGAGGCCGCCGTTGGTTGCAACCTATCCAGCGCCTCAGTCGCCACAGAGACAGCGGTATCAAAGCCGATTGAGGTTTCTGTCTCACCGATATCATTATCAATTGTTTTGGGAATACCCACCATCGGCACGCCGCCTTGTTGGGCGAAACGACGTAAAATTGCATGAGAGCCATCGCCGCCGATACCAATAATCGCATCCAAGCCAAGCTTGTGACAATTATCGACAATCTCACCGCTACGGTCTTTGAAGCTTCCATCAGGCATTGGGAAATGCCATGGATCGCCCTTGTTCGTTGTACCTAAAATCGTGCCGCCCATACGCATTACGGTGCCATCAAATTCATCTGGCGTTAGAGTTCTTACATCTGGTTCATCCCCAAGCAAGCCCGCCGTTCCATCAATTAAGCCAATGACTTCCCAGCCTTTTTGCGCTGAGCTGTGTACCACTGCGCGTATTGCGGCATTTAGCCCCGCGCAGTCACCGCCACTTGTTAGGATTCCAATTTTCTTTTTTGTGTTTTGATTTGTCATGATATCATTTCTACCTTATTACGTGCCTCACTTAAATAGATAATTTAATACATTTAATGTTATTCACGCATTCTTCACCTGTAGGGCTGTAAAAAATTAACTAGTATTTTGCGCTATTTTCTGATACGATATTATACTTAATCAAATAAACCAATGACTTACCAAGAAATATTGATCATCTAATGGAAGAAATAACCGAGCTTGAAGAAAAACTCGTTGAGTTACAACGTGAGCATAAAGATTTAGATGACATCGTTGACCGCTTGCGCTCAACGCCGCCTATTGACTTTTTACAGATGAAACGTCTGCAGAAAAAGAAGCTGATGCTGAAAGATCAAATTCAGAAAATCAAGAGCGAACTCATCCCCGATATTATTGCTTAATACGTTATTTAGCTTTGCTAAATAACTAAAGAGCCGTCAATTCGGCAAGCCGAAGGACGCTCCCCCTACCTAAACACTGTTACAAATACCCCGCGTAGTGTGCTTGCACGCCTGAGCGGCTCTATAAGCTATCTTTACATTCCCCCCTATATTTGGTACTTAACTATGCTTTATATAATAAGAAAGCATTTCATATGACACATTCAGACACAAACCCTCTTGTTGGCATCATAATGGGATCACAATCCGATTGGGCCACAATGAGCAAAGCGCATGACGCCCTTCATGACCTTGGAATTGCCCATGAATGCAAGATTGTTTCAGCGCACAGAACGCCTGAGAGAATGTATGACTACGCCAAATCCGCCAAAAAGCGTGGCTTAAAAGTCATTATTGCGGGTGCAGGGGGCGCGGCGCACTTACCGGGTATGGTTGCCAGCATGACACCCCTGCCCGTCCTTGGCGTCCCCGTTGAAAGCAAGGCGTTAAAAGGCATGGATAGCTTGCTCTCTATCGCCCAAATGCCAGGTGGTGTGCCCGTGGGCACATTGGCGATTGGCGAAGCAGGTGCAAAGAACGCGGGGATTTTGGCGGCGAGCATCATTGGTGCATTTGATAGTAATGTGCAGGAAAAACTAGAAGCATACCGCCAAGCGCATACAGACAGCGTAGCGGAAGAGCCGAAGTGATTAATTAACGTGCATTGACACGACGATATTCAAATATATTCAAAGATGATGTCATCTCTTGAAATTCTTGATAACCTCGCGACTCTGCCAAACGTGGCTCAGTGTAAAAGTCATAAGTTCTGAGGTTTGGATCTTCATAGCCATCCGTTATTCTTACAGCACTTTGAAACTTTCCATCAATAATATCAGCATGCTCAAATACGTTAATTCCTGCTTGCCCTGATAACTTATTAAATACCTCTTGCACCTCATGTAACGGCCTTAGGTTCCCAATCTGAGACGACAAACCATGCTGACCCAAAGGTCTTTCTATCCGCTTCATATCAACACGCCGAAACCAGAGTCCGTCTTGGTCTTGCGCTTCAAATTGCTTATCCTTATCAAAGACAACCTCTTCCATATTTAAAAAATGGGAAAAAGTCTCAGTTGTTAATTTAGACTTACCACTGCCCCGTTTACCCATTAAGGCAATATTTGCGCTGGCCTCACCATATGTGTCACATAGGTTTTCACGGGACACAAGAAGAGAATAAGCCTTAGCCAATGCAGGTAACTTTTCTGCGCTTGCTTCCAAAGCATCGACCTTTGCACCATTACCAAAAACATGCCGATGCAAGATATTTTCATGTCGCCACAAGGGAGTTTTTATTAAGCGTACGTCAGTCATAAGAAGTAAAATACCGAACACTTGGCGTTATGTCAACAAAAACCACTCTTGATATCTTTGCGCCTTCATTGCATAAAAGAGCATGGAAATGAAAAGCAAAAAATTAGGTATTTTGGGTGGTGGACAATTGGGACGGATGTCCGCAATGGCGGCGGCGCGTTTGGGTATCACCACGCATATATATTGCCCCGAGGATAACTGCCCCGCCAGCCTCGTCACACCACATTTTACTTGCGCTGACTATGATGACGAGCAAGCGTTAAAAGAGTTTGCGCAGAGCGTTGATGTTATTAGTTACGAATTTGAGAATATCCCTTTGAAAACAATAGAGTTTTTGAATGATATTACGCCCGTTTATCCTCATGCAACACTTTTGGAAAAGTCACAGAACCGATTGATTGAAAAGGACTTTTTGAATTCTATTGATATCCCCACCGCCCCATGGGCGCCATGCCACGCGCCAGAAGACATAAGTGTGGTTCT
>CALDHI010000037.1 GCA_937941545.1 uncultured Alphaproteobacteria bacterium | reverse complement strand
CCAGACGCCGCAACAGGCCCCATTGAGATAATGACTTTTTTACCCTTTTCTTTCGCCTTTATCAACGCACGACGTATGGTTTCGGACGCAGTGGGCGAGCCACCAGGGCTGTCCACGCGCAACACAATAGCGTCAATGTCTTCATCATTATAAGCGGCATAAAGTGTGGAGACAATCTCATCTGCGCCTGCGCTACCGCCTGCGCCCGCTTGGTCAACAATTGTACCAGACACATAAATCAGCGCGACATTATTATTGTCTTTAGCGACTTTTACTTTTTTCGGCGCAGCAGAAATATAGCGTCCAATAGAGACCAGCTCAACAAACTCATCATCTGGATCACCAGAAATTTCCTGACGCAGTTCTGATAACAATACATCACCATAGTCAAGACGATCAATCAACTTAGCAGCCAGCGCCTCCTCACCTGTTAACAATCCTTTATCAATATGACCTTTTAAAACGGGCATAGAAAATCCGCGTTGCTTTGACACTTCTTGCATCATATTCAATGATAAATCATTCAACAATGCGGTCAGTGACTCAGTATTTTCTGGCGAGATATCAGTGTTTGTGAAATTCTCCATCGCGCTTTTGAACTCTTCACGTTGGTAAAATTGCGCCGACACGCCCAGCTTATCAAGCGCGTCTTTAGCGAACGGCATAATCATGCTCGGCCCTGATATCCCTAACATTCCAACAGGTTGCATCCAGATTTCATCGAAGCTACTGGCGAGGTAATATTGACTCAAGCCCCCCATTGTATCCGTGAAATTAGACCCATATATTTTGGTAAATTTACCGCTTTGTTTAAAATCTGTAATGGCTTCGCGAAGCTCTTCTATATGCGCGATATTAATCGGCGCACCATTGACGCTAAACACTAAACCTTTAACACGCTTATCCGTCTTGGCTTTATAGAGCGCATCAATAATATTACGCAATGTCGGTTGCATGAAAGGAAAAGGCTCAAGCAAGCTTGGCTGAACTTGGGTTTCAGTAATACCGTTTTCAATATCAAAATAGAGAATAATATCATTCGATAATTTAGGTGCCGACTTTTTGCTCATTGTTGAAATTAAAAATATGCTCAACAAAGCAGAGAACAGCACCATCGCGCCAATCACCATGCATGTTTTTTTCACCGCCTGCCAAAGGATAGAAAAAATATTCCAACGCTTAGGCTTCAACGCAATCTCTTGAACTTTCGGTTTATAAAACAGTGAGCCAATTTTTTTCATTTTATTTTTCCTCTAATAAACAATGTGCCAATAGCAAAGGGAATTTTGTATAGGGTTGGTCCAAGCTATCTGAACCAAAGTGTCCCTCACCCGTTTGAACAACGAGTGTACCAGAAAATGTTTCGCGCATGAATTGTCCCTGCGCGACATCACATCCCCATGGATCATTGTCAGAATGGATGAACGTAAAATTTTTGCCTGCCTCTATAATGGTCGCCACATCAAACCCTGTGGGGTAGCTTGGACTGCCTGTCGGCGTTGTGGGGATAGGTTTCATGAACCCTGCCACGCCAATAACATTCTTTGATTGGAAACCGTTTGATAGTAGCCTCATCATATGCGCGACCCCAGCGGAATGAGCGACCATCAAATCAAACTGTTTATGGGGCGCTCGCTTTTTTGACTCCTCTAACCAGACATCTAAATTCGCCTTGCCATTTTCGTCGGCAGGTAAGGAAGGTGTCCAAACATCAAAGCCATTTTGTTCTAACTGATTTTTAAGCCAAGGGATCCAAAAACTATTTTCTGAGCCGCCAGTGCCATGAAATATTGCCGCCGTCTTATTCATATTACAAGCACTGCGCTTTATGACGGAGCCAATGGTCGGCTAAGACGCAGGCCATCATGGCTTCGCAAACGGGCGTGCCACGCAAACCCACACAAGGATCATGGCGACCTTTGGTTATGATTTGCGTTTCATTGCCTTCTTTATCAATCGTTTTGACGGGCGTTAAAATGGAGCTAGTGGGCTTAAACGCCACCCGCGCCACGATATCCTGACCAGAGGAAATGCCCCCTAAAATACCGCCCGCATTATTAGACGTGAAGCCATCTTTGGTAATTTCATCGGCGTTTTGTTCCCCGCCCCATTCAACGGCATCAAACCCTGCACCAATTTCAACAGCCTTGGTGGCATTGATGCTCATCATCGCCTTGGCAATATCGGCATCCAGTTTGTCATACACTGGCGCGCCCAACCCTGCAGGAATACCGCTGGCATGAATTTCTACAATCGCGCCTGCGCTTGAGCCATTCTTACGTTGTGCATCCAAATAGACTTCCCAGTCTTTAGCGGCTTGCGCATCAGGACACCAGAACGGATTTTGATCGACTTGCGCCCAATCGAAATTGTCACGATTGATTTTGTGAGGGCCAACTTGAACCACGCAAGCTTTTATGGCGACTTTGTCGCCTAGAGCATTAATTAGTATTTTACGGGCGATAGCCCCTGCCGCAACGCGGTTGGCTGTCTCGCGAGCGCTTGAGCGTCCACCCCCGCGATAATCGCGAATGCCGTATTTTTCATGATAGGTATAATCCGCATGACCGGGGCGGAATTTATCTTTGATATCGCCGTAATCTTTTGATTTTTGATCGACGTTTTCAATCATCAGGCCAATCGGCGCGCCCGTTGTTTTGCCTTCAAACACGCCTGATAGGATTTTGACTTGGTCGGGCTCTTTACGTTGTGTAGTGAACTTGCTCTGCCCTGGCTTGCGCTTATCCAAAAAGATTTGGATATCAGCCTCGGTCAGCTCAATAAGCGGTGGAACACCATCAACAATCGCACCAATCGCTGGCCCGTGGCTTTCTCCAAAGGTTTGATACTGAAATAATGTTCCAAAACGATTACCTGACATTTAATTATTTCCTATACATTCAAATACATTACTCAGAGGCTCAATGAAGAAAAGAACTAACAATCCAATTGCAACCGTGATCATTAAAATTGAAAATATCCAAAGAAAATGTTCTAAAACTTTAGCAATAATTGAATAACCATTAAAATTTATTGCTTGTGCCAAATCAACTATTTCTTTATTCGCATATCTTGAAGCTTTAGCAGATCTAATGAAAAAATAAATAAAAGATAAACTCATTAAAAAAGGTAAAACTAAAGAAAATTTTACTATTGGCTCATCGTCTACATGCAAAAAGTAAAAAGATAAAATAGCACCTGTAATGGCATAGTAAAAAATATTAATCTTTAATACTAAATCTAAATAGCCACGATTCAAAGAGACCTCATGTTCATATTTTTTCCAAAGAAGTTCTCCTGATGACATTTAAGCTGCCTCATCCTTCGCTTTCTTTGGGGCGATGGACGCCAGCAATTCTGCGGTTTCGGCGGCGGTATCTACGGCGCACATACCCACCGTGTGGTAACCACTATCAACATGCAGACATTCGCCTGTTACACCACTGGCTAGATCAGACAGCAAATATAGCCCTGAACGACCCACATCATCAATCGTGACGTTACGACGCAAGGGCGCGTTTAGCTCGTTCCATTTTAGAATAGCGCGGAAATCACCGATACCTGACGCCGCCAAAGTCTTAATTGGTCCCGCAGAAATTGAGTTCACACGAATATTTTGTGGGCCTAAGTCATTGGCTAGATACTTCACAGATGCTTCCAGTGCGGCTTTTGCCACGCCCATGACGTTATAATGTGGCATCACTTGTTCCGCACCATAATAGGTCAGCGTCACAAGGCTTCCGCCATCTGTCATTAATCTTGAGGCGTGCTTTGCCACTGCCGTGAAAGAAAACACGGAAATATCCATTGTTTTCAAAAAGTTAGCGCGTGTAGTGTCCACGTACATACCGTCCAGCTCGTTCTTATCAGAAAAGGCAATAGCGTGAACGATGAAGTCAATCTTGCCCCATTTGGCTTCAATTTCAGCAAACGTATTTTCGATACTGCCTTCGTCCGTCACATCACAAGGTAGAATAATGTCTGACCCAACGCTTTCCGCTAAAGGCTTAACACGTTTCAACAACGCATCTCCTTGATATGTAAATGCTAATTCAGCGCCCGCTTCATGTGCGGCCTTTGAAATTCCCCAAGCAATCGAGCGGTCATTCGCCACCCCCATCACAAGTCCACGCTTACCTTCTAACAATTTTGCAGTGTTCGTCATTTTACCTAATTTCCTTAAAGCTTAAATTATGAAGCATCTTACACTTTTGCCTTCCCCCTCGTCCAGTGCCTAATTTGAGTAATATCTACTCTATACCGCGTAAACCTCTCATATTTTGACGTTTTGTTAATAACTTATGGCTATAATAGGGGAATTAGGGTCACTTAGTAAAACAGAGGGCAATGTAAATTATGGCTGTACAAGCAAGCCAAATCAAAGAAATCACGTCTAAACTGTCGCAAGATATTGCACAGGCATATAATGACTTGTCTGTTTATTTTATTATCCACCATCAAGGAAAGATGCGGGATTCAATTGCTCTGGCCGAGCATGAAATCATTACGCATCCCGCTGGTGACGCTGCTAGAAGCATAATACGCAAACATGCCAGTCACGAAAGATCTTCCTTTTTAGGCTTAGCCATTTCCAGCCAACGTAAAATGATGGGATTAAGTTCTTCAGACCATTTATTAGGGTTATTCAATATTAATATTGATGATTTCGATAGTATTACAGAGGCAAAAGCAACTATCTATCACCTTGCATGGCACGCGATTGACTTATTCGACATTCGCCAGCAACCCCAATATAAGAAAAAATTCAAATCAGGACCAATGGTTCCTAAACGTTCCGCTATTAATTTAGCTAAAGCAAACTTACAGGCCGATGCCTTCGCCACAGTCTACGGAGATTTAAAAGGTGAAAGCGAGATTTTGAATTGCTTAAAACAAAAAAGAGCCACCGCTCCGCTATTGCCCACCAATAATTTTAAACCTGAAAATTATCCTTCCGTCATTGCAATGGATGCCTGTGAACTGAGCTTACAAGATATTAGAAAATGTGACTATAAAAAAACAGAATTTTTAAAAATTGCTAAATCATTTTCAACCGATATTGGTATGACGTTTGATGAAAAAAACATTCGTCAATGGTGGAACTTCACAACCCCTGCACAGGACATGGCATGGCGCGACATTCAGAAAGAACATATCTTAGGCGCCGCGCTTCATACTAGTAATGACCCTTATGTACGCTCAATCGGATACTTAATTGAAGAAGTAACGAACTATAAAACCTCAACATCCGAATTGTTAGCCAACCTATATAATGCGTTCATTGACCCAACGATACTGTCTAAAAAACATGATGAATTAGTAGATACAATCTTTGAGGACGCAATATCACAAGGATTAGCCGAAGCCAGCGGGCGCGCGTTCTTAAACGCAGCCAACACGCTAAACGAAAACCTAACCGAAGGACGGATTTTAGGATGGTGTGCAAACGCCTTGCAAGACGCTGCGCGCGCTTTTGAAAAAGCACTAACCAACGGCTCCTCCCCCGATCAAGCGGCGCGGATGCATTTTCAAAGTAATAAAGACCATCCCCAATGGGAAACCTTGAAGATTTTGGGTGGCGAAATAATTAAGCAAAAGCAACAAGGGTTCGCGGTGACGATGGGACATATCGCAGAGATTTGTCACAATAACCCAAACTTTGGCCCTGTGTTAGATTCGATGAAAATCACTATGAATGACCCGAGTTATGTTCAAAAACTTGAGGCGGCAAATGACTTTAATGTCAGCAACATTCCTGCACCAAGTTCTCCTATTCCACGCACCCCAGCCCCATCTGGCCCTGCGCCAAGTGCGCCTGTCTTTAGTCACGCCCCAACATTAGGCGGAAGCAGCAGTGGCGGCGCGAACCACGCAGAATATGTACGCCAACAAGCATTGCGCAAGAAGTTAGCACAACAACAAGCGGCAGAAGAAGCAGCGAAGCAAGGCTCAGACGAGCGTGTTTAGCTATAATTTGCTTTGCAATAAAAAAGCCTTGGAAAATGATCCAAGGCTTTCATAAATCTATATTGAATTTATTTCCTGTTAGGAAACAATTTTCCATGTACCATCAGGTTGTTCGCAAGCAATACCGTATCCAGTTTCTTGCTGTCCCCCGACATAGATTGTTTGTTGATATTCACGACAATATTTACCCGTAGAGTCATTCCCATCACGTACAGGTGTCACGGCTCCAGAATTACCCGTTTGCGGGTTATTCCAAGCAATCGCTTCACCCAAAGGCGCAGTGTGCGCTTGCGTGTTTGCTTGACTTGCGTACGTCATATCAGCCTTATCAAGCGAGCGACCGAGCTCACTTCCGACCAATGTTCCAACCAGAACACCAATACCTGTGGCCACAAGTTGGCCTTTACCACCGCCAACGTTTGATCCTAAAACACCGCCAAGAACAGCGCCTGTTACGGCACCAATTTTTTCTTTTTGACCGCTATACATTACGGACTCACACCCTGCCAAACCGACAGTGGCGATTAATGCCGTTGTTAAAATAATTTTCTTCATAATAAACCTTTCTTAAAATCTTGCGATTTTTAAATATACCGCTAAGCTGTAGGGAATCTAACGATTAATTAGGACAAAATAAAGGCTTATATCAAGATAAAGCCCTTATTAATGCCACAAAATATAAAACCGATTAAACGAGAAAAACGACTATGGACAACCCTGCTGATTTTATGGCCCCGCCCAACCCCTATGATTTATTCAAAGAGTGGCTTGCCTTGGCAGAAAAAAGTGAGCCAAATGATCCCAACGCCATGTGCCTTGCCACCGCCACAACTGATGGCAAGCCTAGCGCTCGTATGGTGTTGTTAAAAGGTTTGGATGAGCGCGGCTTTGTATTTTACACAAATATGGGCTCTCACAAAGGTCAGCAAATTGAGATTAATAAACACGCCGCGCTGTGTTTCCATTGGAAATCGTTGCGCAAGCAAGTCAGAGTTGAAGGCATCATTGAACAAGTCAGTGACGAGGAAGCCGATGCTTATTATAACACCCGCCATCGTGGTAGCCGTGTTGGCGCATGGGCGTCCAAACAATCACAAGATTTAAGCAGTTATGACGAGCTCAAAAACTTTGTTGAAGAATATGAGGCAAAGTTTGAAGGACAAGACGATATTCCCCGCCCGCCTTATTGGACAGGCTTTCGCGTCAAGCCAGATTATTTTGAATTTTGGATTGATGGCGATCACCGCCTACACCAACGCCATTTGTATAAACCAGACAATAATGGTGGCTGGGAACGCGGAATGTTATACCCTTAATAAATATTAATAGGAGCAAAAAATGAGTAATGCGCAACAGAAAGATAATGACGTGAGCAACCAAGAAGAAACGATGCAGTTTGAAACCGATGTGTTTCGCCTGCTGGATATTGTGACCAACGCGCTTTATTCCAACCGTGATGTGTTCTTGCGGGAGTTAATTTCAAACTCCTCCGATGCGTGTGACCGCCTGCGTTATGAAGGGTTGCAACATAAAGAATTGGTTGAAAAATCTGCGCCTTTTAACATTCGTATTTCCCCCAGCAATAACAGCCAAAGCATACAGATTGTTGATAACGGCATTGGTATGAACCGCGCAGATTTAATCGAAAATCTTGGTACTATTGCGCGCTCTGGTACGGCGGCCATTATAGAGAACTTAAGAAATTCTGGACAAGATAAAGACATGTCACTTATCGGACAATTTGGCGTTGGCTTTTATGCCAGCTTCATGGTGTCTGAAAAAGTGGAAGTTATTTCGTCCAAAGCAGGAGAAGACGAAGCCTGGTATTGGCAATCCAACGGCCAAGATGGGTTCACTATCCGTGAAGCCACTCAAGACGAAGCCGCCACGTTGAAAGATGGCCACGGCACGGCGATCATCCTACACGTCAAAGGCGATGCGATGGATTACCTGATTGAAGATAACATCACCCGCATTATCCTAGAATATTCAGACCATGTCGAAGTGCCTATTTATCTCGATAATAAATTCAACCCAGACAAAGAAAAAGACGCAGGCAGTGAAGAAGAAAAACCTGTGAATGCGGCTTCCGCTCTTTGGACACGTCCCAAAAATGAAATCACCAAAGAACAATACAAAGATTTTTACAATCATATCGGCAACGTCTTTGACGAGCCGAGCATGACAACACATTGGACAGCGGAAGGCAAAATTGAATATACCGCTTTGCTATACATCCCATCTCTGCGCCCATGGGATTTATATGATCCTGAGCGTAAGAACGCCTTGAAGCTCTACGTGAAGCGTGTGTTTATCTCT
>CALDHI010000036.1 GCA_937941545.1 uncultured Alphaproteobacteria bacterium | reverse complement strand
CCTTCCACTCATCTAAGTTAAATTGAGAACCCTGATCAGAATGAACAATCACCTCACTTGATGGTTTGCAATGCCAAACGGCCATTAAAAGAAGAGCATTCAAGACAAAGCTTGTTTGCATCCGTCCATTCATCGACCAACTAACAACACGCCGAGAATAAAGACCAATCACCACCGCCCAAAACAACCAACCTTGGTGCGTCTTTATATAGGTAATGCCCGTGATCCAAGCCTTGTTTGGCTGTTCAACGTCAAAGTTCTGTTGGAGCTGGTTGGGGGTAACGATAGCTGGTTTGATGCCATATTTGCCAGGCCGATGCTTATGCTTTCAAGCCGCATTGACGCATCAATTTAGCGACAGTGTTGACAGCGCAAGCTTCTCCCATATCCAATAAATTATGATGGACTTTACGAGAGCCATACACGCAACCGCTTTCTAACCATGATTGCTTTATAATCCCGTTTAAGCGTTGGTACCGTTTGGCCCTCTTGCTTAAACCAGATTGAGCCCAAGCATAAAACCCACTCGGATGAACCTGAAAAACCCGACACATTGTACGGACAGAAAACTCTGACCTATGCGCCTTGATAAAGGTGTACTTCACTTGGCTTCGCCTGCAAAGTACACCGTGGCCTTTTTTAAGATGTCGCGCTCCTCTGTCACACGTTTCAAATCGCCCTTTAGACGGCGTATCTCATCGGCTTGTTTGTTGGGCACAGGATCAGCGCCTGGTTGACAAATCTTAATCCAATTATACATCGACTTGGTCGATATACCCAGCCTTATGGCCGTGTCTTTAACCGAATATCCGCGATCAATCACTTGGGCCACCGCCTCTTGTTTAAATTCTTCCGTATAACGTATTGCTTTGCTCATTTGTAACTCTCCTTTGTCTACATTTTTACTATACAAAGTGTCTACATTCCTTGGAGCACATCAGAGAGACAAAAATTAGATAATATCATTTCAGAGCTAAACTTTGCGACAGAACCTTTTCATTAATCTTTTTATACAAAATTTATATGCGCACATTCTTTCCACATAGCTTCCTAATCTATAGAGGCATAGGCTTTAGATATACTGAAACTCTTAAACGAAAAGGAAAATATCATGGTAAATCAAAACAATACACAAAATGAAAATCAATCTTCTTATCAAAAGAAAAAAGAAAAACAGAATGAGCAAAATAAGAACCCCTTAAATAATAAACAAGGTGCACAGAAAAAATCTACCCAACGTGCCAATGGTCATAAAAACTAACTATTACGCATGGCGGGAGCAGGATAATAAATTCTGCTCCCTAATGTGTAGATAATAATAAGGAGCACAATAATGTTTAATGGTATTACACCTGTTCAATGCGTTGGCAATGTCTGTAACCTTCAATCCCCGTTATCAACACAAAGAAATACGTCTTTGCCTCTTGTTACTTTTTATATGAATTTTATGAAGGTTGAGGCAGCAGGAATTGTTGATGAACACAATCACAATGCCGAGTCTGTGATTATGCCGAATGCGACATAAAGTGCATCGCATTGGTTTTGATACGCAGGATTTTGTAGGTTTAATTTGTCGCAAAGATATTGAAAGTTTACCTACAAACATTATCACTTTTCCTAAAGGAAAGGTGTCTTAGAGGCATAGATAAGGAGATTATTATGAGCATAAAATATAATTCTAGAATACCTTAACTACCAAGCCAATAATACTCTGTTAGATGAAGATTTTGATCTCTTTACACCAGAGGTTATTAATTTGGTTCTGTCGCAAAGTTTAGCTCTAAAATGATATTATTTTCATGCTTATGCGTAAAGGATTTGTATAAAGGCACGTTCACGACTGATTTATTAGCAGAAGATGATACGACCTTTTTCAATGACGTTGAGCAGTTTATGGAATTACAACATAGCGAAGCCAACAAATTAATTGAACAGCACAAGGAAACAGCCGATTGGGTTGAATTAGTCGAAAGGGTATTTTTCTTCATACCGTTATTCAGAACCAGAAGAAGGTGAAACAGGCGGTGTCGTTGTTCAAATCCATGACTCTGGCAATGTAGAAATCCATGAGAACCTTGTTGCCCAGCCATGACGCAAGATGTGTTATAGTAGTTTGCATTAATAAATAGGACAAAGAGCATTAGGGATTTCTGTAACTCAATTCATACTTTGCGACAGAACCACAGAGCGGTCATCAGATTTCCATTAAAATGGGGCAGCTAGCCTTAAGAAAGCAGAGTGAGAATTAAACTCGTCTTTGCTCTCATAATCATAGCTCGCGGTAAACTCTACATTGGTTGGAGTTGTATAGCCAACACCAACACCTAAGTTCAACGTACCTTGATTGGGATCAGCGCCTTCAGATTCAAAGGATGGACCGCCAGCATTAAATGTAGACGTTGTTTGTAGAGCATCACCAATCACATCATAACGATACCCAACGCTTATTTCAGGAGAGAGAATACTTCCATATTTTTTAATATAGTCTTTGCGAACATCAACCCCAACGCCAAGCTCAAGAATGTTCAACGCTTCACTTTCAACTTCAAGTCCAGCACCACCAGCACCAGTTTCTGTTACATCCTCCGCTTGGAAATGAATATAATGCGCCTGCACTTTTGGCGTTGCGCGAACGCCGTCGTATTCAGTAATATTATAATCACGTGCGGCAATAATACGCGCTTCTACCTGGTGACTAACATAATCACTATCCGCGTTTAACCCTGCGACACCACCAACATTAAATCGTGTTGATTCATTATCACCGTAAGTATAACCAATATCACCAACAAGGTATGTGGTGTCATTCAAATCATAATCACCATAAAGAGAGACATTATAACTATTAATGTCACTTCTGCTAGTATTAACGCTATCAGATTTTACATCAGTATCAGCATAACTAAAGGCAACACCAATGGTCGCATCATCTACAGCTTCAGTATCAACACCAACTGTTACACCACGTGTAATTGCATCAAACCCTGCTATAGCATCACGTTCACCCTGATCTATCTTGTGACCAAACACCTGTCCCCACATTTGTACATTTTCAGTAATGTCCCCAGAGGAAACACCACTGGCACTTCCGCCGCGGTCACGGATAACTGTTAAACGGTCAGAAACAAGACGTAAGGTGTTACCCGTTACATTTTGTGCCGCAGAGAAGCTTCCTCCATCAACAGCAGGAACGGCGGCTTGGAGAATATTTGATAATTCTTCAGCACTACCTGCGCTGTTAACCTTACTCAACACGGCTTGAATTTCAGGGCTGTTAATACCTGGGGGGATGACTTCTAAAACTTCAAGAACTTCTCCAACATTAACTTTATTTCCTTTTCTAATAACCTCACGAATTTGAAAGACTTTGTCCGAAAGAATATACAAAGTTGTGTTATCCACACTGCTTGTTACCTCTGCCTGACTTCCGTCGGCAATACCAAAATCAAACAATAATGACGTGTCGTCAATATTAGTAAAGGCTTGACCTGCATCACCGCTCAAGCCAGTAATTTGTCCTGTTCCTGTTGCTACAGCTATTTCATCACCGTCGTTTACAGCATCTGTAATCAAGGCACTAACATTTATCCCTGTTAAATCAACAGGGCCTCCAGTAATATTTAACGCACCATAGCTTGTGTTTGTAGCAACATCAAAAATTAAATTGTCTGTGTTAAGAGCGTTGGTTGTTAATGTGTTGCCAGAATTTAAGCGTATATTATTCACCGTAACATCACCAGTTACCGTAGTATCAGCGTTCAAAAACAAACTTGACGTTCCTGTTACTACATCAGCATCAAGAACATTACCTGTTATATTTGTACCATTGAAATTAAGAGTATCTGTCCCCATAGACAGGTTAAGATCTCCAATTAACGATCCGGCATTCAAGTTAAATGTATTAGCACCATCAGCAGACGTTATATCACCCGTAGCCAAACCACTGTTTGTAAAAATGTCACCCCCCAGACCAAGGTCCAAATTCCCGTTAAAGGTTCCTGCATTGGTAAAATTATCTGCCCCTGCGGTAAGAGTTGTATCAGCGTTTAGTGTTCCACCAGAGGCAATTGTAACATAGTTAGCCGTCGTACCCATCAACCCTGTCGTGGCGGTTAATATACTGCCGTTCGATACTTCTAAATTAGTTTCTCCTGCAAGGGTAACAGTATCAAATGTTGAAGTACCTGTTGTTGAAATTGTTTGATCGCCAGTTAAATTGGCTGTTTCGAAATTGATATAATTACCATCTAACGTCGCGTCGCCGTTTGCACTATCAACATTAAGAACATCTCCTGCCGTGTGCGCACCACCATCGGCGTTACCGTTATGGGCAGCCGTATCCAAATCAATGTTAAGTATATCGTCGTCGCCACCCAAATCAATATCACCCGTCATATCACCGTTCAATGTAACGACGTCAACACCAGCACCTGTCATAATATCACCTATAATGACCCCACCAACATTATTGGTGACCGTTTCATCAGCCGCCGTTAAGGTTATGCTTGCTGTTATAGCGCCACCCGCATCAACATTAACATTATTACCTGCTGTACCATAAACGCCAGACGTTGCCGTTAATGATCCGCCATTCGCAATAGAAAGATCTGTCGTTCCCAAAAGCGTTGTCGTCTCAACACTGTGATCTCCCGCCAATGTAATTTGGTTGTCACCACTCAAATCCAAATCTTCAAAATTAACAGAATCTGCATTGATTGTTGCATCACTGCTATCGCTGTCAATTACAAGCGTATCTCCTATGGCATGCGTACCGCCATCGGCGGTTCCAACATAACTACCTGTGTCCAGATAAATGATGAGCGTATCATCACCTGCGCCTAAATCAATATCTCCATTGACATCACCTTCAATCGTAAAAGTTTCATCTCCACCTGTAAGCGTTGTGTCAGCATTAAGCCTACCACTTGCATTAACGGTCACATCATTACCTGATGCTCCAATTAAACCTGTCGTTGCCGTTAAAACACTACCATTATTAATGGCTAAATCTGTGGTGCCGAGCAAGTTAACATTTTCGAATGTAGCTGTGCCTGTTGTTGCAATTTCATTATCACCAGAAAGATTTAGTGTTTCATAATTAACAAACCCTAATTCAAGTATTTCATTTCCAGCACTCGCATCAGCATTAACAATATCCCCAACCGTATGTGAATCACCGTCCGCAGTTCCTATATAAAACCCGGTATCAAGATTTAGATTAAAAACGTCATCTCCAGAACCTTGATTGACATTCCCCGTTATCGATCCCGTATTCGTAAGAACATCACCACCACCACCAGTGCTAATAACACCGACAATTGTACCCGCGTTGGTAATCGTATCTGCACCGTCAAAAAATTCAATAACGCTTGTGGCTGAACTCGCGGTTGTAATTACACCACCAACCTGATTATCTAGGGTACTTGTCCTGCCACCATTAGAGTCGCCATATATCGCTGCCGCACCAGCGCGTGCTGTCGAAATAACTCCAGAATTAGTTACATTTAAAACTGCGCCACTACTAGAAGCTCGAATAGCTTGAATCGCTCTATTAGAATTATTAACTGTCGCTGTGTTTTCAATCGTTCCGCTATTAATAATGTTGTAAGTACCACCACCGCCCACAACAATAGCATCGGCAAATATGTATTCTCCATTATAGCTAATTACACCAGAGTTTATGATTGCACCGCCTGTAGAATTTTCTAAGAGAAGGGTTTGCCGTGCGTTTTCTGTGGCATCAATCGTCCCCATATTGTTTATATTAGCTGTATTGTTGATAGCGATTGTGCTGTTTGTTGTTCCCCCTACAGTAATATCTGCACCGGCTTGTACAATAAGATCACTAATGGGACTTGTACTAGATATAAGAACACTGCTTGTGGTTGTCCCGGTGCATGTCAGAGTTGGGCTACCCACACATTGTGCATTTGCTTGATTTGCTGTCGAAAGCGCAATAAGCAAACCTGCCTTTAATGCTTTTAAATAATGACGAGAAAGTGATTTTTGAGGAAATAACATGGGCTAAACTTCACATAAAGAAAAGACGGAAACATAAAAATACAACAAAATCATACCCGATAATAAAATAATTTCAATGTTTTATTATCGGGACTCATAATGATCATTTACGGTTCAAATAGAAAATTACATTAACAGCAATATATATGGTGGACATGAAGGTGTGTGCGCAGCGATAATACCTGGTTCTGAACCGCCGCCAATCTTTGATCCAGCCAACCCTGTTTTCGATTTTATGGTGTTGTTTATAGAGCTTTTTATCATAGCCAAACTGAACTTTTCTATTTTTCGCGGCGGAATGCACGGCTCAATCCCTCGTGCTTTTATAGTAGTTTGAATTAATAATAGGACGGAATGAGTTCACCAATGGTTGTTCCTTGAGGCATACCTTGCTTTCTTTTCTTCATGCCTCCAAAAGTTTGTTCAATGGGATTAAAATCTGGAGAATATGACGGTAAAAATAGGAGGTAATGATAATCTTTGGCTAAAATATCTTGCACCCGTTTAGGGTTATGAAACGAAGCATTATACTCTCTCTTAGCGCAGACTTAAATCTGTACCATTTTATATATTAGTTTGGATGAACAATCGTATATGTTATGACTTTGTATGACATACTCATTAGACTTACGAGAGACGGCTGTTTCTTTCATATAGGATGGTGGCAGCAAAAGTGAAGCCATGCGAATATTCAAAATATTTCGAGATACTATTTACCGTTGGCTGAATGCGTAGGATCTTCGTCCCAAGCCCCATGGGTTACGTGAGCGTAAAATTGATAAAAACGCTTTACGCAAACATGTAGAAGACTTTCCGGATATGTATTTGCGCGAGCGCAGAAGTTTTTAATGTAAGCCTCAGTGCGGTTCATTATGCTTTAAAAAAGATGCCTATCATAAAAAAAAGAACGGGCATATAAAGAGAGATGCAATATGAAAAGGCAAGCTTGCCTTAAAAAGCTTGCAGGAGAACATCGTCAGTTTGGTTTCAAGAACCTGATTTACGTAGATGAAACAGGCTTTAAATCACAGTCACGCAGACCGAGTGGTTGGGCACAAAAAGGTCTTAAAATCATTGATGAGGTGAGTGGCAAAAGAACACGGCGCACCAATTTACTGATGGCTCAACATCATGGCAAAAAGGGTTCCAAAAAAAATGGCTTGCCCCAATGCTGTTCCAAGGAAGCTGTAATTCAGAGCTGTTTGAAACTTGGGTAAAAGATTGTCTAATGAAAGAGCTTCATGAACCAACGATTGTGGTGATGGATAATTCCAGCTTTCACAAGCGTGTGCAAGCTATTCTAGCAGAAGGCTATCATTATTTAATACTGCTACCGCGATATTCCCCTGACTTTAATCCCATTGAACAAACCTTCCGGGGCATGAAAAAACGTAGGCAAAGCATGCCTCAAGCAACAACTATTTAGGAACTCATAATGTCCTATTATTAATTCAAACTACTATATAAAGACGGACACGCATGACAGTCATAATGATTTCTGGTGAAAGTTTTTTTAAAATATCCGGTATGAAAAAGTGAGGTAAACGCTTATACTGATTTCCATGAAAATATTTTTCCTTTTTCCTTTAATTTTGTTATCTGGATGTTCTTTATTCTCATATAATAATAGTATAGATCAGCTCTCAAATATATTGGGCTCATCAATCTATGAAATTCAAACCAAGTTTTTTAAACTAACTTCATATCAACGTATAACAACAAAAAATCCTGAATTTAGCATTTATATTGAGGGTGATGGGAAGGCTTGGCTAAATAAGAAAAGAGCTTCGCTTGATCCTACACCTAGAAATTCAGTAGTGCTAAAATTAGCAAATTTAGATCCTGCTGATAACGTTATTTATTTAGCGCGTCCTTGCCAATACACAAAAACAGTTGATGGTTCGCCGTGTGATCAAAAATATTGGACGTCGCATCGTTTTGCACCAGAGGTGATTGAAGCGATGAATAGTGCTTTGGATGATATTAAGCAGCGTCATCAAATAACAGGATTTAATCTAATTGGTTTTTCTGGTGGAGGAAATATTGCTGCATTATTGGCAGCAAAGCGTGGCGATGTTATGTCCATTAGAACAGTAGCAGGAAACTTAAATCATGAGTTACAAAGTAATATTCATAGTGTTTCAGAAATGCCGCAGTCGTTAAGTGCAAAAGATGTCGCACATCACATATCGTACATACCGCAAATGCACTTTGTAGGAAGCGAAGATCAAATTGTTCCACGTCAGTTATATGATAGTTACAAGAAAGAATCAGGGTCTTCTGGATGTGTCCAATCATATGTAGTTAATGGTGTTGAACATATAAAAGGTTGGGAATCTGTGTGGAAGTCATTGTTAAATAAGCCTGTACGTTGCCTTGAATTCTAAAGTGGTTTAAGTATTAAATATTTGCGCGAAGGTGCAGAAATATTTGATGTTCATATCAGTTCGCTGAGCCGTATGTTCAAGAAGTTAAATATGGGTCTTATATACTTAACTAGCCACCAAGGTAAATTAAAAACCCCAATTAAGGGGGGCTGTCGCAAAGTATGGATTGAGTTACAGAAATCCCTAATGCTCTTCATCCTTAGTATCGAGCAAAGTATTTTCGCCCTGCCTCAAGCCTTCAAATTCGTCAAAATTAATAGGGTCTAATAACACTTTTTTCTTCCTTTTTGCCTTATTACCATACAAGTGTATTAAAACTTTAATCAACAAAATAACCTTGTATTATATTGTTTAAAATCAATAAGTAATCTTATAAACAACGTTTATCTTTTATCTTGTATTAAAATTATTATATCATGTTTTGTTTCTTACTATCCTTCATCATCTATTTCTTCCTAAAATCTTAAACAAAAAAAATCCCTAGCAATAAATCCTAAGGACTACAGATTAAGTCAGAAATAAACCCCTTAAAATGGGGTTTATTTAAATTCAATTTAGTCTGTTAAACAGTCAAGTCATATTCGGGAATTAGAACCCTTGCTGGTATATGAAGCCCGACTGTAAGATTTCTAATCATATTCAAACTTAGTCCTCTTTTTCTATTCAAGACTTCTGAAACTCTACTTTTTGAACCTAGGAATTTAATCATATCTTTATCATTCATTCCTTGAGCTTCCATCATATGTTCTATAGCGGCTATTGGGTCAGGTGCATCAATTTTGTAATGCTCATCTTCATAGGCAGAAACTAGAGTAACAAGAATTTCTAACTCATCACCTTCTGGGGTGTTGGGTTCAGCTTTAAACAGTGCTTCTATTCGTTCTAAAGAATCTTCATAATCTTTATCATTCTTAATTGGTAAAATATTCATAATCAAATCTCCTATATTTCTTGTACGTCGATAATATCGTATTCTTCGTGTGTTCCAATAAAACGGATATATATTGTAAAAAATTTATAATTAATCCAAACAACGAGCCTATAATTATTACCTCTTATGTTAAAAACTACTCGCCCATCTTGTAAAATTGAGGCGTTTCTATATTGGTCTTTAACATCTTGAGGTTTAGCCCATTTTGCATTGCCTGCAATTTGATACCAACTCTTTAAATGTTGTTCACTATCTGGGTATTCTTCCCAAAACTCAATTAAAGGCTTTCTAGATATTATTCTCATACTACATCCTTATATTCTTATTATACACAGTTCCCATTTTGGGAACAAGTAAATAATTCCCATTTTGGGAACTTTTTACATTTAATACTCATTTGCTCTCATAATAGTCAAAACTCTATATGTTTTATCTGGGTCGCTTGGGTCTTCACTAGCATAGTGTAAATCAGGACTGTAATAGTCAATTTTAAAATAGAATTTCTCGTTTTCTAATATAACACATTCAAAATCATGTTCTTGATGGGGGTCATTCCCTTCCCTGAAATCTTTAAAATCTCGCACCATTTCCAATAACTTAATTTGCTGTTCGGGGGCTAAGCGTCTTTATATTTTGGTTTAACTGTCATTATAATTTCCTCTAATAAAATCTAACTACATATGATTAAATTACCCTTATACATTACATTAAAAATACAAACGATACGCGCCGTTTATATTTAAAGACTATCTGTAACAATAGGTTAGATAGATTAACTTGCATTAAAACATAAGTTTTAGAATGTAATGTAATTTACACAGTGTAAGACGTGAGGTTTCGATTTATAAAACCGCCAACAATTTCTTGAAAGCGGTTTTAATGTATTTGGGGCGACTGTATCGTTATTTACGAACGTGCAAAATATTACGATATAGAACGAATGAAATATCTTTAAACTTCGCCATGTCGGTATGACCATGTTCAAAATACAGTTCCCTCCCCTTCTGGTCACGACAAGAAAAAATGATTGAACCATCATCCAGATTTTTCAAATCCCAGTATTGGACAGCCACGTTTTTCAAATTTTCATCGTGATCCTTCAGACAAAAAATATGATCCACCAGCCACCGCGTATCGTCATTCACCATATTTTTGCGAACGTCCTCGGTGTAGAACGAATTTTGATATAACCGGTGCGGATAGTTTTGTTTCAGCATAATCGGTAGGAATGACGGATTTGGGATAATTGTTTGAAGATTCATGGCGTTAGCCCTTTCTTTGTTGAGTTGAATTTGTGTTGATATTGGCGGCTAATTCGGTGTTTTCGCGCTTCAAATGACCAAAAACTGACTTGTGAAGATGTAAATCCCCTGCTTTTGCGCGGGTAATCATCGAATTGAAGTAAGCAGCAGGGTTTCTCACGCGATTTTCCTCACGAGAGACGCCTCTATCGGCCAATATCAAGCATAAGGTTGCACCCTCGCGCCCTATGGCCTGACATGCTCGACCCCAAGAAGCCTGAGAAATGAATAATTTCGATTTATACTGGTAAGCGGCATCAACAAAATCATTAATATTCATGGGACGCTCCTCTCTAGGAAGTAAATCCTTAAGATCATCACTACAAACATTGAGCATTTGCTTCAAAGTAATATGCTGTATGCCTGTCTTGAGAATGATATGGGTCTCATTCTCTGTATTGAATCTATCCTCTTTGATAGATGTTAAAGGCTTACTTACTGAATTTTCGTTACTGCCTTCCTCGGAAGCATTGCTCGAAGAGCTACCTGTATTTAATTTATTAAATTGATTATTATTTGTATCTTGTTTGTGACCGACAATTGAGTCCGCTTTGCACGACTCTTTACTTGTTTTAGATGATGAATAGAGGCTCTCTAAAGCTTCCTTAACACTGTTATACAAGTCTTGGTGCTTTGCCAGCATGGAACGGAAATCAACTAAGCTCATCGTCGTCTTGTATCTAACGGCTATCACATCATACTGATTGTTGAACGCCCCCTGCCCTGCATCTGGTAGTTCTTCCATTTCAGCCAACATGGATTTAATCTGGCCTCGGTGCCAAGAAACTTGGCGTTTTGTTTCCATCCAAGCATCTTTGTAAAGTTTTTGTTCCTGGACTAAAGCTTCCAGTTCGGCCTTCATCAAAGCTAATGGAGTTAAAACCACGCCATAGGCATATATGATTTTTCCTGACTTTGGGTCTCTTTGGCCGTATCTCTTACAATTACCGCTATCGTTGAATGTAATAGCGCCAATTTTAAAAAGGTCTTTTTCAAGTCTTTGTAAGTGACGATCTGATATACCTAAATCCATAGCTGTTTGATATTGGGATTTGTAAACGATTGGCTGACTACCTTCTATCCAGTCAATCTGTCTGGTCAAAATCATGTAATGCTCAAGCAGCTCAATCATTTTGGATGTAAATCCAGCCTGTTTGCCTGAGCGCTTTACTAAGGTTAGAAGTTCAAAATGCTTTACATTTTTTTCTAAGCCTTCAAATTTTTCTGATTGTTCTATTGATTTACGAAGTTGTGGTGAGCTGATGCGCCCTCCCCTACCCCGCGGTATTGTGGTGTTTTCTGTATGTTGCATACGATTTTTGACAAAGATAAATTCAATGTGGATAAGCCATAGAAATCCTGTTGCAAATGTGACTAAACACTTGCATTGCGAATCGGAATGAGATACTTTTAGTTATGAATTTGAGGTATCCCCTCCTTTAAAGACCGTCCCTGCAAGGACGGTTTTTGCTTATGTATCTAATTTACTTTTGTACTCTCCTAGATAGTTGGTTTTTGAACAAAGGACTCCTTGAGAAAAGAATCAGACTAGAAAAACTGTATCATTTGTAAAGTTGTAAATCAACTCTGTAAAGAATTTTACAATAGTTTACATCATTTTACAAAAGCTTTACATTAAGTGGTAACCGCTAAATTACTGTTAATAAATAATAATTTAGTTTTTTGTAAATCTAAGTTTACAGATTTTTGTAAAGTATTTACATCATTTTGGTGTCCAAGTGTAAACTAATTAATAATGTAAAATGTGTAAAAATTTTACATTATTTGACATTAATAGGGTCTTATTTGTAAAGTTGTAAACTCTAGACATCTTTACAAAACCATGTAAAATACCTTTACAAACTATAGGAGTGCCCATGTCCAGTGCCGTATCACCAACAAAAGCCGCAGAATTAGCCGATGTCAGTCGTCAAACGATTTACAATGACATGGATAGTGGTGACTTAAGCTTTAATCGACAAGGTAAGCGTAAGAGAACCATTGATGTGGCTGAACTTGAGAGGCGTTATGGTCAGTTAAACATACCTTCTAACAACACTGAAACAACGCCATCAGAAAGCAAAGTAGAAGTGTCCAATGATGTAAAATCTAGTGGTAATGAGTTTACATCTTTACAAAAGAAGAGGGCCAATAGTAACAGCGAGCTGGTTGAACTGGCTGTTTCGCGTGAAAAAATTCAAAACCTCGAAACTCTTGTTGAAAACTTGACTGATGAGAGGGACTATCTTCGTAAAGCGTTGGAAAAAGCGCAAAATAATGAAACTCACTTGTTGGAAGATAAAAGATCAGAATCTGAAAAAGCCGAAGACTGGAAGAAAAATGTCGCGGATATGCAAAAGAAAATTGCGGACTTTGAGTTAAAAGAAGAGCAAAGAGAGCAAGTGAAGAAAAGCACAGAGCGAGAAAAAAGCGCTTTACAGTCAAGATTAGAGAAAACTGAAAAGGCCCTAGAAGCTGAAAAAAGCAAAACGGCGTGGCAAAAACTTACAGGTAAATAAATTATATAAAAAATGGCAGGGGAGGGGACGAGCCCGTTCCCTGCCATTTTTTTATATTCCTAACACTAAGATGTTGGAATCTATGACTCTTTGTTTCACGTGAAACTTATGGGAAGCAGCCTAAGCTGCTTCCTTTTGTTTTTCTTGGAATGAATAAAGGTAATCTACAGCCTTTTGAGCGTGAGAGCTGGCCGCAAAAATGAATTTCTTATCGCCTTTAAGAGCGTGGAGCCAGTTTTTAATATATTTGGAATGGTCTTCTCTGACTGTTGTTTCAATTCCTGTAATTGCACAACACATGGCAGAGCCTAATTCAGCGACTAATTCTTCAAAAGCATAATCTGGTGAGCCAAACTTACTAAGGTTTATTCTATCAAGACGGCTTTTGTGTCCAGTTGCGTGAATTGTCTCATGGAGCAGAACACTGTAATAATTATCTGACACTGAACCGTCCTTGCTACCTTTAAAACTTTCAGGGCAGGGCATATTGATTTTGTCTTGTACCATGTCGTAATAAGCAGATGGATGAATATGCACTATTTTTATTCCTGTTGCATTGATTAGGCTATCTGCTAATTCATTAGGCTTAATCTCTGCTGGCTCAAAATCTAGGGCAGGGAGCGTATAGCCTTCTACTTGGTCAATATTGAAAACCGTTGAATAGCGCGCAAACATTCTAATATTAGCTTCGTCATTTTCATTGTCTGCTTCTTGCTCGTATTGCTTCCAAAAGACTACTGACACGCCTTTTGAGCCTTTTTTGACTTGCGCGCCTAATTCCGCCCATTGTCTGTATGTTGCCCATACGCCTTTAGAATGTCCGCCAATCATCTGACACGCCCAAAGCTGAGGAATGTTAATGCCGTTATATGGGTTTTGCGTTTTAGCGTTGAAGGGTAGGGCGCTCATGCCATGCCAAGGTAATTCGCATTTTCCCTCGATGCCGTTCTCAATTGCTTCAATTATTGTGTTGGTGACTGTTTGATAAATATCAACGTGTTTCATCTTCTTTTCCTTTTTTCTTTAAATGAGGTCGAACTTCTTATTCCTAGAAGTGATGTGAAACATCATTGGAAGCGGTCAAATCGGTCATAACCCGAAAAAGCGGAGGGGGATCACCCACATCTGCACGAGAGCGCAGCGAAGGAAGATTGGGGATACCGCTTTTTCGCGCGAAGCGACCTGAAAGGGGGTGTTGACGGATTTGACCAAGAGAACTTTTTAAACAAGTCGCGCCGAAGTTGGCGCGTCCATATCCAAATTTTTGACATAAAAAAACCACCCGATTTCTCGGATGGTCTTATTTTCAATTTTAAAGCTTATGCAACCATCTTTTCTGGTTCTGACTCATCATCCCTTATATTTTCTTCTAAGGACTCTGTAGGGGCTTTATCTGGGTCAATAGCAGGGAATGACATTGCCTCTGGAAGCCAGAATGTAGTTTTCAATTCATCTGCGTCTGGTGCTTCAAGATTTTCAGCTTTCGCAAACACGTTTGCCAAGGACTTTACAATCTCACCCTTTTTGAACTTATCAATATTGTGAAAGTGTTTAATATTACCACTTTCATTGATAACGGTTTGAAGTTGGGCTTTGTTACGTCTTTTCAAAAACCCTTCATCTGGTGTCCAAAAATCACGCATATCAACTTTCAAATCCATTGCCACCTTATTGAAAAAACTATTTTCTGATGTATCAAGCATATCAAGGTGACTGCTACCAAACTCCAGGGCTGTAAATAGGTTTTGAATATCGTCTAGTTGTTCAACTGTAAGGGCTTTAAGGGCATTATAGGCTCTCGTTTCATCAAAACAATTAAACAAATAAGCCAAGTTTTCCCAATTTGAATTTTCATCAACGTCCTTGAAGATTGATAAAATCTCAACACAAACTCTATTCATCTGTTCATAGGATTTTGAAGTTGTATCGTCACTTTGAGAAAAGTATGAAAGGGCAGGGTGCGCCTTAAAACCACAAAGTTTTTTAACAAGAGCTAATTCCTTCAATGTCCGTGGGTTAGACAAAAGCACTTCTTGAACTGCGATAGATTTGTGCATTGCCATGTAGCGGATAAGAGGTGCGCCATAAGTTGCTTTTTGTTTAGGCTCAAGCGTTTCAGTCACATCATTACTCACTGTAAAGATATAAAGATTGCGTAAGGCACCTTCTAATTCTCGCTATAATTTTAGTGAATAGTTTTCGTATAAAAATTTTTTGAAGCATTATTAGCAAACAAATG
>CALDHI010000035.1 GCA_937941545.1 uncultured Alphaproteobacteria bacterium | reverse complement strand
AACTTTAGAATTGATATTAATGCCATCTTTGACATTGGCTTTAACCGTAAAAACACGGTTTTGATCGACGCGATTAATCGTGCCCACGGCTTGTTTGGGAACACGTTCCACAAAGTTTGAAATAGGGACGGAGCCTTGATTGGTTTCAATACGAACACGGTCAAGTTGATCCAGCGTGCGTTGGTCTTTAGAGTGACGAATAACAATATCGACATCATCATCGGCGCCATCAGGACGATAATCTGTCACCTTAAGGCCGTTTGTAACCATACGGATATAATCTCCAATTAAGGAGATATCAATGCCGAATTTTGACGCTTGGGCGCGATCCACTTCCATTTCCCATTCAATGCCAGGCAAGGGACGGCTATCTTCGACATCAATGAAATCACTATCACTATTAAGGGCATCCATAATGATTTGTACGGTAGGATCAAGTGTTTCAGGGAAGCGGCTGGCGATTTCAATTTGCACGGCTTTACCAGAGGGAGGGCCTTCTTCTTGCACTTGTGCCTCAACGCGAATACCTGCGATATCAATCGTTTTATCACGTATGTCTTGCAGAATTTCCTGCGCGCTTTTTCGTTTATCCCAATCTTGAAATTCAATTGTAATTTTTCCAATGACATCGGCGGCAATATCATCGTTGCCTTGTTGGTTTTGCTTTCCTGCCTCGGTATAGAAAACTTTAATGCCTTTCATATCTAAGATACGGGCTTCAACTTCTTTAACCAATTTGTCTTGTTCATAGACGGATAAATTACCACGTGCATGGATTAAGACGCTGGCGGCTTTGGGTTCAATATTGGGGAAGAATTCAACGCCGCGTCCAAACTTGCCGTACATGATCTGAACGCCAATTAATAACATGACGGTAAAGATAAGAATGATGCCAGGGATTTTCAACGCCGCGCTTAATATTTTTATATAGAAAGCAACAGGGCCTTTTAAGTTTTTCACATCATCCGCATTTTGTGCGGCGCTCAGTAGATTGTCTTTTTTATTTGTTTGAACGGTTTTCTTACCAAAAATACTGCCCATGACAGGAACAAATACAAGCGCGACAACAAGGGAAGACCCTAGCACAGCGATGAGTGTGAGGGGCATATATTGCATAAATTGTCCGACAATTCCGGGCCAGAATAGCAACGGTGCAAAGGCCGCTAAGGTGGTTGCCGTTGAAGCCGTAATCGGCCAAGCCATTGTTTTTGCGGCGCTGGCATAGGCCTCTTTTTTATCCATGCCCTCGCTGATGTTTCTATCGGCCAATTCCGTGACAACGATTGTTCCATCCACCAACATTCCTACGGATAGGATAAGGCCAAATAAGACCACAACATTAACGGTCAAACCCATCATAAAGATAATCAGAACGCCTGATAAAAAGGCAGAAGGAATAGCGATACCCACCAAACCAGCCGCACTTAACCCCATCGCGCCGATTAATACAATCATGACCAGTAATACAGCGCTGATCATATTATTTTGTAAGTCAGCGAGACGCTGGCGAATATCATCTGATTGATCGAGGGTATAGATAACGTCAATGCCTTCTGGCCAAAAGCCTTGTTCTGCTTCAACAAGGGCGCGGACGGCTTCAATTGTTTCAATGATATTTTCGCCAGTTCGTTTGACGACGTTCAGCGCCACGGCGCGCTCGCCATTAACACGGGCAAAGTTGTTGGGGTCTTTAAATGTTTGACGAATTTCAGCCACGTCGCGCACTTTAATAACACTGTCCCCTTGGGTGCGCAGGGGCATTTCCATGATGTCATTGGCATCTTCAAATAAGCCAGGTACTTTCACGGCAAACCGACCCACGCCTGTGTCTAAATCCCCTGCCGCGACAAGGCGGTTGGAGCGTGCAAAAAATTGCAAGATGTCAGAACCTCGCAAGCCATAGCTTTCGAGTAGAACGGGATCAACAATAATCTCGACCAATTCCTCACGGTCACCAGAAATATTGGCTTCTAAGACGGTGCCAATGCCTTCGATTTTTTCTTGTAAATCTTGGGCGATGGTTACCAATGTTCTTTCGGGGACTTTGCCTGATAAGGTCACGACCAAAACAGGGAAGAGAGAGAAATTGACTTCGGTAACTTCTGGATCACGATCTAATGTATCGGGCAGTTTACTTTTGGCGCGGTCAACGCCTTTTTGCACATCATCCATCGCGGAGTCTTTATCAAAGCCAGCTTGGAATTCCAAAATAACAAAGCCGCCGCCTGTATAGCCCGTTGATTTAAGTTTTTTTATTCCTTCAATCGAGCTAAGTTCTTGCTCCATCGGGCGCAGTAACAGGCGCTCTACATCATCGGGGGAGATGCCCTCTAAGCTCATGGAGACATAAAGAATGGGGATATTAATATCAGGGGAAGATTCTTTAGGGATATTGGCGTAGGCATATAAGCCTGCTATTAGCAGGAAAATCATCAAGGATAAAACGGTACGACTACGCGCTAAGGCGGCATCAATGATTGGGGCAATCATAACAGTGAGCCTTCTTCTGTGCTAACAATCGGTTTTACTTCTTGGCCATCGGTTACAAACTCTTGCCCAACGGTAATAATTTGAATGGTTTCAGGAAG
>CALDHI010000034.1 GCA_937941545.1 uncultured Alphaproteobacteria bacterium | reverse complement strand
AGCGCCCAGAGAGTGATATTTTAGGGCATTCTGCTGACGCTCAAATTCTGATCTATAAGAATTTATCGAACGATATTAAGGATGCGCGTCATAGTGGCGATGAGAGCCTTGACAAGTAGGCGCGAATATTAGATACATATGAGGTCTTGTTGAGCGGGTGTAGCTTAATGGTAAAGCTCCAGCCTTCCAAGCTGGTCACGAGGGTTCGATTCCCTTCACCCGCTCCATTTTATGTTAAATAAAATAACGAAATCAATCACTTAGTTTTACGCTTTTCTGTCACTTTTAACCAAAAAGTGATACAAACTGTGATACAAAACACCCAAACGGTAAGAACAAGAGTTGCGACATATGTCTACCTGCGCAACGGTATTTATTACTTTCAGCTTCGGTTGAAAAAGAATGATGTACGTGGTGCTCACTACAAAAGTGGGTTGATACGTAAATCTTTGAAGACAGGTAACTATCGTGAAGCAATACAGCGAGCACGAATGCTATGGTTTGAGTATATGACTGATAAGAAGACGTTAAGTGAGACCCAAGACGAAATAGACGCATCTGCTCACAAGAAAGCAGACCTGTTTTCACGAGGTAAAGAGTTGTACGACTGTCATGTAGAACTCAACCCTGATGATATCAATGCTCAAGATTGGTTCTTTGCTGAGAAAATAGGTGAGTTTGGTAAGACCGCATATGACCAAGAAGCATTGCAGTATTACAGAGAATATGTTGAGAGTAAGGTTACAGTAGATACTACACAAGATAGAAATCAATCTTTGAGCGTACCTCAATCGAATAAACCACGTGTTCGTATTAGTGAAATGGTTGAAAGGTTCATTAATGAAAATCAGTCATCTGCTAAACCATGGAAGAAGAGTCAGTTAGGTAAGTATAAGGTTGAATTACAATATTTCTGTGAGCGTATGAATGATTGTTATCTAGATGAACTGTTATCTGAAAATATTCGAACTCAATACGTTGATACTCTTCACCTTTTACCATTACACGCAAAGCAACAGAAAGTGTTGCATGATAAGAAGGGTGAGTTAGTACCTTTCGACCAAATGATTCAGCTAACTAAGAAGCATAAGCTTACGACATTAGAAATACGCACATACAAAGCAAAAGCTATACTTGTTAAATCGTTTCTTAAGTCACTAGCAAATGATGAATACGTTGACGACAACCTTGTTAAAGCTTTTACGAAGCTTAACAAAATTGTAACACCTAAGAAGCAAAGACCTGTGTTTACAATAGAAGACCTGCAGTTAATGTTTAATAATGATGAGTTCTTTAAGGGGGTTTGGTTCAAACAGTATACGTTCAGACACTGGGGGTTGCTTATTGCTTTGTACACTGGTGCACGCATTAATGAGATTTGTCAGTTAGATGTTGATGACATCGTCAAAGACAAAGCAACAGGTATTGATTATATTAATTTCGTTGATGAACCAGAAGAAAACAAATCAACAAAGACCGATAATAGTTATAGACAAGTACCTGTGCACCGTACTCTGATTCAGCTTGGATTTTTAAACTATGTAGAGTCTCAGAAACGTAAGAAAGAGAAAAAACTGTTCTCAGAGGTTACGCTGACTGGTGACGGTATATGGTGTAGAAAGCTAAAAGACTGGTTCAATCACACTTATCTAGAAGAAATTGGTATAGATAAATTTGTCTCAAAAAAACATACATCACGCTCGTTTCACTGTTTTAGAAGCACGGTCATTAATTTTGGTAAGCAAAATGGTCTCGACCGTTCTGTCATGGAAGAAGTTATTGGTCATGAAAACACATTGGGTTCAAGTGTGCATGATAGCTATGCTGACCTTCATAACCTGACTAACAGACAACGAGAAATCAATAAAATTAAATACGACATTGATATTGATAGAATAAAGAAGTGGAAATGACATGGATAACATCAAGTCTAACGGTTACGGTAGCTTTGTGCAGAAGATAGTCGTTAGGGTCGATTCTGAGCACGTAGAGACGTTCTCTGATGCGTTTGGTGCAAAACCTTTCAGAACACTACCAGACCATTCAGACTTCATTGTGCAGACATCTGCGACTAAGCGAGGGGATGACGAAACTGTGATGTACGACATCGACTATAGACTACCTACTTTACCTGCTTTTAAAGGGTGGAAGGTGCTGTGGGATGAGAGTGTTTTTTGAATCATGCTTTAAATAACGATTTGTTATTTTTTTATTGTAAGCATGTATTTTAATTATGGTCATATCACTATACTTTGTTAATATATTCTTAAATTTTATGAAAGGTTGAATAATGGATTGTGGTTTTATGACTATTTCAGGATGGGTGATAGGTGTCTTGTCTTTTTTACTTGCAATACATCAATATGCAAGAGCAGAAAAGTATAAGAAAAATGTAAGGTTTGAACAAAAAGTTGAGGGTGAGAAAGCTATTGGTCATCAAGCAGAGAATATGACCATAAATAATGAAGGAAGACATGACTGATAAAAAACAAGTCATTAAAGATACTGGTACTGGTCATCAAGCAGAGAATATGACCGTTAATTATAATTACCATCAAATAAAAAATAAGTCGGTAATTGCTAAGGTTGTTAATGCAATAGCAAATTCAAACTTTGAAATTGAGTTGCAATCAACAAATTCTGTTGCATTACCTGCTAGAGTACAAGAAAAAATTGCTCACAATAATGTTAAAAAGTGTCAATATATTATTGAATCTATAAAGACAAACAATATTGATTTAACAAATGTGTATGATGTTTTAGAACAAGAGAAACCCAGACAAATTGATAAGATCTTGTGTCAAATTCAATTTCTTTATAAAGCAGAACTCGGTTCTATTTCTCAAGATGAAAATTTATCTCATGAGTTGATACAAAAACATGCAGATAAAATTATTGAAAATATACAAGCTAAATTAAGAAGCTTAGTATTAGAATCTGAAAATTTAGACGCTGACAATGAAGATGTTGATTTATCTGTGCAGTTAATTGTCGCTGATGCATTTATAAAATGTCTCATATTAGAAAACCCTGAAAGCACGACATGATTATTTCTAAAAATTCGAAACCTGAATACAACTTATATTTTTTAGGTGCTCAAGTCTTAAAGCATTTAAAAATAAAAAATAAAGAAGAGTATGATGCATATTTGTTATATGAAGAGCTTAAAGAATTCATAAACCCTTATTCTTTTACACAACATATTATGACACTTGATTGGTTATTTATTCTTGGTGCTATTAAACTTACATCTAAAGAGAAAATTAAATTATGCTCTTAAAATATCTACACATACATAAAAATGAAGAAGAAATAAGAAACATTACTTTCAAAAAAGGTGTGAATTTAATAGTCGACACCACTACAGTCGATAATCTAAAAGATTCAGGTAATAACGTTGGAAAAACAACGGTTTTGAAATTGGTTGATTACTGCTTGGGTGCTAAAGCAAAATCTATTTACCAAGATTCAGAATTTAAAACGGATTCGAAAATTAAAGATTTTCTTGAGACTAATAACGTTGTTATTACGCTATGCTTAAGTGAAAGTATTGAAACAGACGATGATGATGATATTATTATAAAGCGTAATTTTTTAGCGAGAGCTAAAAAACTTGCAGAAATTAACGGTGATAATATTACCGACGAGAAAGAATATCAAAAAAAACTAAAATTATTATTATTTAATTTCAGAGGTGATAAACCTAGCTTTCGAGAAATTGCTTCACGTTATATTCGTAGCGATGCGTCAAGTATGGATAAAGTGGTAAAATACTTATTTCAAACTGCAACAAATAATACTTATGAATCTGTTTACCGATTTCTTTTAACACGTTCAAGCACCGTCGACTTATCTTCTGAAAAAAACATCTATGACAAAAGAATTAAGTTTAATAAGCTGGTTATAAAAGATAGATTTAAAAATCGTAATTACGAAGAAATAGAGCAACATTTAGAGCTCGTTAACAATGAAATTTACAAGCTTAATGAGCAGAAAAAAACGTTTAATGTAAACCCAAATTACGAAAGAGAATTTTCAGAATTACAAGAAATTAAAGATAAAATTAGTTCATTAAGCTCTAAGCTTTCAAAAAGACAATATCGGTTACATTTATTAAATCAAAGTTTGGAAGAATTGCACAATCAAAAAACAGATATTGATGCTGACGCTTTAAAATTTATTTACGAAGAAGCTCAGCTATACATTAAAGAGATGCAGAATAGCTTTGATAATGTTCTAAAGTTTCATAATGCTTTGATATTGAATAAGCAAGGGTATTTATCAGAAGAAATACCTAATCTCAAGCAAGAGATTTCTAAATTACAAGAGATTTTAGCTCAGTTATTAACTGAAGAGAGAAGGTATAGCGAAAATATAATGCATACTGGTTCTTTGTCTGAATACGAAAATATTGTGTCAAAAGAAAATAAAAAGTATGAACAAAAAGGTCGACTAGAAGAAGAAGCAGAAAAGCTTAAAATGTTAGAAGATGAAATTTCGAATAGTACTGATAGTATAAGTGAAATTGTTGGAACACTGAAAGAGGAAGCAGATAAGTTTAAAAGTTGTATCACAACTTTTAACGCTTTCTTTTCAGATTATTCAGAAAAGTTTTATGGTGAACAATTTGCACTTTCAGCGACATTCGACGAAGAGGATGAAGTCTATAAATTCTCTATTACTAATGTCGAAGGAAGCATTGGAGATGGTAAAAAGAAAGGTATTATTGCAGCTTTTGATTTAGCTTATATCTCATACGCATTAAGCAAGAGTTTTAAAACACCACAGTTCGCTATGCATGACAGAATCGAAGGTATTCATGGTAATCAGCTGCGTTCACTATTTGATTGTGTTAATGATGATAGCTTTAATGGTCAGTATGTCGTATCTGTGTTAAGCGGAAAGATTTCTGAACTTCAACTGAGTGAAAATTATTTAGAAGAAAATAAAGTGTTGGAACTATCTCAGTCTGATAAACTATTTAAAGTAAATGATTAAGTTATTGATGTAATGGTATTGAATATAGCAAATCAAATAGTCTATATGCACTTAGCACAACCAAATAAGGGTACCTGCGCACCCATTAATTAGGTCATGCTTTGTTATTGTTTTCATGAATGAATAGACGACACGCTTCTTCTATCAACTCTGTACGAGATACCATTGAAGTTTTGATGCATGTGTCTTCAATGTCTTTCAGCAGTTCAGGGTGTAGACGCATCGTTATAAGTTTCTTAGTAGTTTTCTTGGTCATGCATAAATCTTTGCTCTAGTTCTGGTGGTGATAATTGATAAAGCACGTCTCTAGTGAGTTATGAACTGTGTGTAGGTTTTCACATTGATGTTTAAGAAGAGAATGAGGTGTTCTGCTCAATGGTTCTTCAAGTTTCTGTATTTGCTTCTCTACAGACCTCAGTGCTTGTTTCTGATTAAACTTCGACTTATTAACCTGACAGAGCGTAATGAATTGACTTCTACCTAGTGATTTTGAACAGGGTAATGATAAGAGTTTGAAAACTACTAGTTTTAGTTCATCTTCTGTCTTTGGGTAGTATTCAGCTAGTGAATTAATATATTCGATATCTTTTGTTTTATTGTACATCTATGAATCTTTCTTCGTTACATCTGTATTTATAAGATTAGATTCTGATGAGATTTATGAAGATGAACTAGTGTCATCAAGTCACGAGGTGACTTGATATGCTTCGCATGGTTCTGATTATTTACATTATCTAATCAGCTAAGAAATGGTTATTTAATAACGAACATTCATACATGATATAGTTTGTTTTAGACACACTTCACCCACTACGGAGCGAAGTGTTCTCTAATCATACACGCATAAAGCTGTCTCAGATTACTACATAACTTGATTGTTCACGATACATGAACACGGGAACGGTAATGCTATTACCCCTACAAGCGACTTCTGTAATTATACCTTTTAAAAAGCATATTACTCACTACGGTATCTCAAGAAAGCTATGTAGACGACATTTCTTGAAACTGAATGTTGCGTGGTTACACATTCATCGTATCAACTCAGTTTTTTATCAGAACCGATAGTTCTGAAACGGTTTCGTGTTGATATGAACCGTTAGATTTCTTATGTAGCAGATTCGTCATCTGTTCGTGCGTCTGGTAGCACATTTTCGTCTCTACAGTCGGTATTTCACAACTTGATACGCAAGGGGTTAATGTCTTTCACTCTTTATCAAAGAGCATGGTAAGCGAAACCTTGACCTCGCTTACCACCCAGATTATTCACTCAAATTCATAGGTATAAAAAATCTTTTCTACCATTATATATACATTTCGTGATTTCACCCCTTTTGCACCAATAGACCAGAGGGTAACGACACACGACCAATCATCGCAAACCCTGTGTCACTGGAGTTTACATTGACTTTTGACACAAATGTGTCACAATGTATAAGAGTTATATGAAGCACATAAAGAAAGGTGACACGATATGCTGATTGGTTACGCAAGAACATCGACCATCGAACAAAAAGCAGGTCTTGAAGCACAGCTTCGAGACCTCAAGAAAGCAGGGTGTGATGATAAGGTCTTCTCTGAGCAGGTGTCATCTGTCGAACATCGAGAACAACTCGACCAAGCACTTGATTACATTCGTGACGGTGACACGCTCGTTGTAACCAAGTTAGACCGTCTTGCTCGTTCGGTGCGCAATCTGGTCGAGATTACTGACACTCTGAAAGCGAAGAATGCTAACCTTCAAATTCTCGATATGAACCTTGATACAGCGACTGCTACTGGTCAATTGATGTTAAACCTTCTCGCTTCTATTGGTCAGTTCGAACGTGAAATGATGCTAGAGCGTCAACGTGAAGGTATTGCGAAAGCTAAAGCAGACGGTAAATATAAGGGTAGAGCACCAACTGCACGTGCAAAATCTGATGAAGTGATGAGATTACATCAATCTGGTCTGGGTGCATCTGCTATTGCACGACAAGCAGGTATCAGTCGTTCTAGTGTGTATCGTATTGTTGACGCTAAGTAGATTTTTGAACTAGGTGTTTAATAATCACAGGTATTAGTTCTTTAACTTTGTTATAAATTTGTTGTGAAAACAATTCTTCACCATCAGTCATTTTATATTTCTTGTCTTTTAAATGACCTGCGTGAACAATATCACTTCGTAGACCATAAAAGATTTGAAAAAGTGTGAAATAATATGCTTTTTCTTTCTTGCTTGAAGCTAGTATACTAGATGCTCGCTTAGATAAATTTTTTGTTTTTTGTTTAGTGTTTCTATCTAGTAGTAAGCATTCTAGAGCAATAGCGTGACCAATGATTTTGTCACGTATATCATATACCCATTGCGATTCAACGTAGTATTGCAAAGCTATTTTGACCTTTTGATGAAGGGTATCATCTTGAATAGACAAATATGCATCTATAAAATTTGCTACGTAATCATTATCTATAGGTTCTGATTTTGGTAAATCTGTGGGTATTAATTTCGCAATTTCAATTGACCCACCACCTGTAGAAAATAGATTATTTAAACCCTCATGGTCAGCTATCATGCACTTTAATTCAACAAAGGGTGCACAGCTATGAGCAGCAGAAATTGCATAAGCAATTTCGTATAAAGAACTACTAATTTTAAGTTGTTTGTGCTGAATATCTTTAAGCTTTTCTTCATCATCTTGATAAGCTTCAACAACCCCATAATCATATACAAGCGCACATCGTTGCGTGGTCAAAAACTTTATTCTATCACCTTGTAATGGTGAATAACTCATAGGGTTCATTCTGTTTTTGGTGTCATTTGCTAGTTCGTCAATAAAATGTTTTAAAAGACCACCTTTAGGTAAGTTATTAATTGGTTCAATATGTAAATTTTCTGCAATTTTAGTCTTTCTTAAGACGCTAACACCCGCAACTACTGCGACAATCTTTAAAGAATAATTTTTTACTTCTAAAATACTCTTTAAAGTATTTACAGCTTTCGGTAGGTCATGTTTTTTAACATCTCTCTTTAAGCACTGCATAATTTCGTAAGCTGATAACTTCATCGTAGAAGAACCTATCACCAAAGGTTTTGCACTATACTCGTTACCGTCAAAGAATGGGTGTTTTAACAAAATTTCAAGCAAATTTTCGTCTTCTTTTGCTTCAAATTCTTTTAAGTTTTTTTCAATTTCGTAGCTTCGATAAACCTCAGGTAAATGTTGACGCTCACTATACGTCGTATATTCAAGAAACTTCGTGTTAAGACCATACACAAACCCAGATGCAGACCATCTGTCAGGTGCATCATCAAAATGGTTCTTTATTTCTACATAGAATGTCATTTGAAACCTTGCTAATAGGTAACAATACATTTTGATTATGTGGGTAGCAACTGTGATACAAACTGTGATATAGATGGGGGTAATAAGAACCTAACAATCTGAAAGTGACAGTAGGGTAGGGTTTGATTTCGTAATGGAGCAGTTTCCCTTCACCCGCTCCAACTTCTCTCATGTTATCTATAATAGTGCGAATATAGGATAGCTTACTATGGTTTACCTTGTTAAATTGAGCGCGTTTGGAAAAAGTGGATGAGGTTTGGCAACGGGCTTAATCATTTCTTTTAATCCAATTTGGCCTAATAAAATATCAAATGAATTGTCGATATTTGTCGGCGTATTATTACTGAATGCTTGCTGAAATATTCTATGGGTATGCTCGGAAAGATCTTCAATAGGAAGAATCCAATTTCGTAAATCATTTTTTCCAACTTCTGGATGATATCCTAGTAACGTTGCTTTTCCTTGCTGGCTGCCAACATCACATTGAACACCCATAACAAAAGGTCTTGATTGGCGAGGTGGTTGATAAAGGCTTAATATCTTGACGGGTGTTTCATTGTCCGCTTCGGTTATGAAGCGACCGCCGCCCCAATAGAGACTGTCGAAGCAGTTATTATTCAAAGTGGTTAGCTGTATGACTGCGGCACTGTCAGTCATTCCTGTAAAGGCTGTGTTGGTTATCTCGGTAAGAGAACCGATGGCGACTCCTTTGAAAAATCCTAAACCCTCCGCTTGTTTTTGATAAGGTTCTTGGGTTAGGTAATCTTTACCTTTAAAATAGATTTCTTCTGCGCCAAAATATCCTCCTGCACAAATACCAAGATAGTGCCCCCCTTGTTCGACATAGCTTTTAATATTATTTATGCCTGTTTCGCCTAAACCTTTTTTGAAGCCTGTTACTGAAAGGCTACTAAAGACAAGGAGTTTTGTTTCTTCTAAATCGAGGCCAGATTGAATTTCTGTTTCATTGATGTAAGTGGCGCGAAGACCTGACATAGCAAATCTTTTTACCAAGAGTTGAGACCCTGTTCTGGATGAACCTTCGCCATTGTAAACTCTAATCATACGCTTAAATACTCTTTCATATACTCACTAAGGGTTTTTGTAGAGTGGTTTAGTTTATTTGCAAGAGAAATTATTTTTTGGTTTTCTTCAGAATTCGTTGTCTCGTATGTTGTAAGAAAATCATGGTTTATTTCAAAATGAACACCAGATAATATTGCTTTTCCTTTTCCCATATTTTGATAGATAATAGCGGGCCTGTTCTTAGAAGAGTCATAGGTCGCTATGATATATTCTTGATCTATCGGCCCTATAAAATAGCAACCACCCCAATATAACGTATTATAAGATTGGTTTTGGATTGTAACCGAGGTCGCAGAAGCAGAGGAGAGTTTTTCATTGTAGAGTATGCCGGAAATTTCAGATAAGCAGCCGACGGCTGTGCCTTCAAAAAAAGCACATTCACGATCTTCGCATATAGCCTGTTTTGTCTCTTTTTGAAATTCAATAGTACGACAGCCATAGTAAGCGCCCGCACAAATGCCAAGGTAAGTTCCCCCTGCTTCAACATATTTTAAGATGTTCTGATTGCCTGTGCCAGATAGTTTTTGATGATAAGGCCGATCCCGTCCGCCAGGCATAATGAACAGATCAAACGAATTATCCAGCTTATTATTGTAGATATCCTCAGCAGTTAGTAATTCTACTGTATTATTTTGAAAATATTGTTGTGTGGCATGGAGGCTAAGAGTGCTAACGCCTATATCATTATATAACGCAATTTTTTTCATGTAGAGAGCAGTACTGTCTTTTCAATAAAAATTCAAAACAAATATACAAAGAGTTGTCTTTATGTATTTGTCCACAGCAGGGAAGTATGTGTATTAATATGCTTGTTCTTGAGGGTAAAGGACGCCAAATCTATCAATTAACTTCGCTTTTTTGTGAGGGAGCTAGATTGACTGATATGGAGGCCAGTTTAGGGGGGAATATGACTTTTATTTTGCTCAATAGCTGTATTCAACATCCTAAAAAGCTTGTTTGCGGTTGCGCTATTTTTGAACTTAACTTTATGTGTGTGGGTTAAATTAATCACATTTAAATGCGCTTGAATAATAATGCGATGCGCTGGATTGTCTAAGGTCGCTAAATTATTTTGCGTGATAAATTTCTGTAAGCTTAAGACAAAATCTTGCATGACCTCGTCTGTGAACAGGGCGCTGAGTTCCGAGAGTTTGTGAATGGATTTTTGAAAGGCCTCCCTTTCATTATTATTTGTTGATGTGGCGGCGACTAAGTTTTTCCATTGAGAGAATATATCTTTAATAAGGTCTTCTTGCTCCGCTTGTTTTCGGCTTTCACATTGGTTAATCGCAATTTGCGCCCCTTTGATTTGCTTATCTGAAAAGATGAAGGCTTTATTTTTATTTTTTGTAATTTTTGATCTCATACGATTGATGGGTTCAATCATGATAACTTCTTCAGCAAAATTTTTGGCGTTTTGTTGTGGGGTGTTATGCGACATTTTCTTCATATACAACGCGTATATCCTCTGGTTTTGTGAGACGTTTTTCTGTGCCTTCATACGCCATAATTTTGCGTCTGCGGGTTGGGCCGCAATAACTGCTGGAGCGAATAAAGTTACGGGGATGATTTATAATAGATAATAATTTCTTGGAGATATTATAGGCGGTGAACGGTTTAATAAGAATTTCGTTAGCGCCATGATCGCGCCCATTTAATATAATTTTTTTACGGGCATCGTTGGTTGTAAAAATAACAGGGATATATTGGAGCGTGTTGGACGGGTGATGACGAACCCAGTCCAAAAAATGAAGGCCGTAGTTATTGGGGGGCACTAAATCAACGATAGCAAAATCAATCGCATGATAAGGGCCTTTAGCAGCGCACATCTCGCAAATTTCTTTTGCCTCTTCTAATGATGTTGCCTTGTGAATGGTAGTGAGGCCAAAATTTTTGAGCATTAAAGACAAGACTTCTGATAAAAAGAGGTACTCTTCTAAAATGATTAAATTAATTTGGCGGAGGTGAGTAAAGTTATCCAAAGGCGTGCTCTTTTTATTTGTATTATCGAAAGTGCCAGACATCTAGTTTCGTAATTACAGCATGTTTAATGGCGACTTAATTATTATAACTTAAAAAACAACTACAGGTAGATTTATCACTATTGTATGTTTTTACACCAAGGGGGAGGGGCTTGATATTATGTCTATCAAGTGCTTTTTGAAAAATCATCCATGCGATATTTATCTAAATCTTTCACAAGATTAGTAAAAACCCATTGACATTTACCCCTGATTTTCCTATTAAACCACTATAATTCGTGGCGGTTATGGCATAAAAGCTTATACCGATGGCTAAAAACGCGAAGCTGTTTAAACCTAATAACGCAAATAAAAACTAAAAGGAGAACCTTAATGTCTAAGGAAAAGTTCGAAAGAAATAAGCCGCATTGTAATATCGGCACAATTGGTCACGTTGACCATGGTAAAACAACATTAACAGCCGCGATTGCAAAGCAATTTGGTGCTGGTGAAGGTGTTGACGCTATTGATAAAGCCCCAGAAGAGAAAGCTCGTGGTATCACGATCTCTACTGCTCACGTTGAGTATGAGACAGAAGGTCGTCACTATGCACACGTTGATTGTCCAGGCCATGCTGACTATGTTAAGAACATGATTACGGGTGCTGCTCAAATGGATGGCGCTATCTTGGTTGTGAATGCTGCTGATGGTCCTATGCCACAAACACGTGAGCACATCTTGCTTGCGCGTCAAGTTGGTGTTCCGGCTTTGGTTGTTTTCTTGAACAAAGTTGACCAAGTTGATGATGAAGAATTGCTTGAATTAGTTGAAATGGAAGTTCGTGAACTTCTTTCTTCATATGACTTCCCTGGCGATGATATTCCAATCGTTAAAGGTTCTGCATTGGCTGCTGTTGAAGGCCGTGATGAAGAAATCGGCGCGAATGCAATTGCTGAATTGATGAAAGCGGTTGATGACTACATTCCACAACCTGATCGTCCAGTTGATCTTCCTTTCCTAATGCCAGTTGAGGACGTATTCTCAATTTCTGGTCGTGGAACAGTTTGTACAGGTCGTATCGAAGCAGGTGTTGTAAACGTGAATGACGAAATCGAAATTATCGGTATCCGTGAAACACAAAAAACAACAGTAACTGGTGTTGAAATGTTCCGTAAGCTTCTTGATTCAGGTCAAGCTGGTGATAACGTGGGTGCGCTTCTTCGTGGTACGAAACGTGAAGATGTTGAACGTGGTCAAGTTCTATGTAAGCCTGGTTCAATCACGCCGCATACTGAATTTGAAGCAGAAGCCTACATCTTGTCAAAAGATGAAGGTGGTCGTCATACACCATTCTTCGCAAACTACCGTCCTCAGTTCTACTTCCGTACAACGGATGTAACAGGTGAAGTTGTTCTTCCAGAAGGAACAGAGATGGTTATGCCTGGTGATAATTGTAACTTCAATGTGAAGTTGATTGCTCCAATCGCGATGACTGAAGGTTTACGCTTCGCTATCCGTGAAGGTGGCCGTACAGTTGGTGCGGGTGTTGTTTCGAAAATCGTTGCATAATCTTTACTGATACATACTAATTTAAGAAGGCTCCTAATATAGGAGCCTTTTTTATTGCTTTGTTATGGCGGTTTACGTTATATAGTAATTACTTTGTAGGGGTATAGCTCAGTTGGTAGAGCGACGGTCTCCAAAACCGTAGGCCGAGGGTTCAAATCCTTCTGCCCCTGCCATTTCCAAGATTTCATCCACCGAATGGGACACTCATGGGACACTTTTTTCTAGGTTAATGTCCCATTTTCGATTATCCTTATTTTCATGGGTACTATAGAAGAACGAAAAAGTGATATTGGCGGTGAAACAAATTACCGCGCTAAAGTAAGACTGAAAGGTACGCCTGTTCAATCAGCAACCTTCCAAAGAAAGACAGATGCGAAGAAATGGATTCAGAAAACTGAAACTGAAATTCGTGAGGGTCGATACTTCCAAAAATCTCAATCCAAGAAGAATACCGTTTCAGATGTCATAGAACGATATTTATCTATCCTTGAAAAGAATAACCCCAAACGCGCAAAAGATGTCACACGGCTTCTTGATTGGTGGAAGGAAGAGATTGGCTATTATTGTCTCTCTGATTTGAACAAAGATATTTTCATTAAAGCTAGAGAGAACCTTCAAAATAGGTCACGAGAGCGTAAGAAATCCAAAGGAGCGGTTAAAACCCTTAGTAGTTCTACCATTAACCGTTATTGGGTTGCCATGCAGACAGCCCTGAATATGGCGGTAAAGGAATGGGATTGGATTCAGACTAACCCTATGTCCAATATATCAAAGCTTATTGAGCCAGAAGGACGTAAGAGGTTTTTATCAGATAAAGAGCGCGAAGCCCTTATGAAAGCCTGTAAGCAGTCTAGTAATCCTTATCTCTACACAATCGTTATCGTTGCATTGAGTACAGGTGCTAGAAAAAGCGAGATAATGAACCTAAAATGGATTCAGGTAGATTTTAAACGGAATACGATTTATCTTTATGAAACAAAGAATAAAGAATCTAGAGCATTATTCTTACATAGTCAGGCATTGGACTGCATCAAAGCATTAAGGCCAAATGACTATGACGAAAATGACTTGGTTTTCAAATCCCTTAAAGTTCCCAATAAGCCTTATGAAATTAAGAAATCTTGGGAAGGTGCATTAAATGAAGCCAACATCAAAGATTTTCGTTTTCATGACTTACGCCACAGTGCCGCTTCTTACTTGGCAATGAATGGCGCAACATTAGCCGAGATCGCCGAGGTGTTAGGTCATAAGACATTGGCAATGGTCAAACGCTATGCTCACCTAAGCGAAAGCCATACCTCAAATGTAGTAAAGAACATGAACAACAAGATATTTGGTGATAATGACTAAGTACCCTTATTTGTTTGGCAATCCAAAAGATGATTTAGCTCAGTTATGTGCGAATATTGTTAAATTTCGGCATGAAGCGTTAATAGCCGCAATAGAAGAAGGTAGGAATTGTAATCAAGAATTTATGCTAACCTGTATGGGACTTTTTGATAGCATGATCACTGAAATTGAAAAGAATCCAGAGGTCATGGAAATTGCTGGATTCCCAATTAAAGATACCGAAAACTACTTTCATTATAAATTTGAACATTTAATTGCAAATAATACGGACGCTTCCAAAAAATTATATATAAAAGAAACTGAAGTTGCATTGATTGTAACTTTTTTTGAGTATTTCATTGATAATAAAGTTAGTGTCAAAGACAAAGATGTCACTATCAAAAATGAATTTCGAAGAGAATTTTTATATTGGTATAGAACAGAAGATGGTCGCCCTCTTAGAGATGAAAAAAGTATTCGTGACTATATTAAAAAAACTAGTAATCATTTTGCTTTAGATGATTATATTTTTGATTTTAGAATTAACTACAATAAAGAAATTATAATTAATTTTTTTAGTAGAAATAATATTAATAGGTTCAATCCTAAAATACCTGAAGCCAAAAGGCTTTTTGAAAAATTTCACGCATATATTGAAAATCTAACAGAGTAAATTTACCATATTGTTAGTATAAAAATTATACTAAAACTAAGCATAGTTATCTAATCATACCAGTAATAACCTGTGGTTGTGTTTAACAACTTATAAGGAAAGTCATATGACTTATTACTCAATGAAACAAATCAATGAACGCAATCCAGGAATAGAAATCAGTTTTCTACGAAAACTTAACTTCAATAAATCAACAAATGGTACAAATAGCGTTTTTAAAAAAATGGGCGGAAAAGTTCTAGTGCATGAAGAACGTTTGTTGGAATGGATTGATCTACAAAATGAAAAAGAAATCTATGGAAAGATCAACATAGATGATTTGAAAACTTTAAAATATTCAGAATTAGATGACAATTTTATAGCTAAAACTACAGATTTATTTCATTGGATAGAAGAAATAATATCTCGAAAAGTTAGAGAAAAATTAGTGAAGAAACATCACCCATATTGATCAGGAAACGGATGTTTTACATCCTTCATTCTTTCATCATGAACTGCTCTTAATTCGTCTAATCTTGTTAAAAATGGCATTATGTTTACTATAAAATGATCTTTATTATTAGTCATTTCAACAAAACCATGTTTATCCAAATCAATTAGGTGTCTAATAAGTGTTTTGATAGTTCTTATGTTTGTGAGGCTTTCAAAATCTTCTTTTGGTATGACAACCCTAGGGTCGCATATGCGCTTATGTTGAAGGTTTGCAATTATTGTAGCCAAGCAATTCCCTGCATTTCTATGCACGCCAAATGCACTCATTTCTATAGTTAATAAATACATATCTGATGTAATCATTTGTTTATCTTTCTGTTGATTTTATTTGATGAAAATTGAACGTTTGATTGTAAAAATTAGGAACAAGTTCTGTCACAAAATAGTGATAAAACCACCATTCTAAAAAGACGAAAACAAGCAAAAAAAGATTAAAAGTGCCGAGTGCTTTTAAGGCAAAAATTCCTCTATTCACGAAGAAAACAAAGATATTCAACCCTAAATAAAAAAGCTTATTTGAAACATAAATTAAGCCCCTAAGCCATTTGGGGCGGTGCTTAATTTCTTCTACTTTTAATAACGCATTTTCTTCGTCATTTTTACTCTGTTTTGGTGGTATTTCTGTCACTACAAACTCGACTAATTTTAAAATAAAACAGCCACCAGATTTCTCTGGTAGCTGGGGAGTTTGTAACCGTCAAATGAGCGGCACGACGTATTCACGCGAACGCTATTTTATTTCGCCGCCTCCCCAACCCTAAGTCGAGAAAGCGGCATCAAAATTTTAACGATCTGATGCCGATAGATCGCATTTGAGAGGTTACAACGCCCCAAGCTTTACGCTCATAACAACAGTAGGGTTTGAAGCTGTAACGGTCAAATAAATTCGTTATTTTTGAATAGTTTACCAGACGTACGAAAATAAATTTTGTTACAGGTTGCTATGGATTGTTACGTGTGAAATCCCCGCTAGATAGTGCTTGAATTGTGTATGAAGGGTATGAGAGGATTGTGTTATGGTAAATATTTGCAGGATAGTGAATAGTATTACAAACAAAATTAGAGGAGTGCCAATGGCTAACAAAAACAAAACAATTACGGTGCGGTTGGGGGCTTTTGAAGAACAGAAGCTTTCGCAAGACATAGAAGCTTCTGGCTTTTCAAAAGGCAGAGATAAATCTAAAAATCAAAGCGTAAAAGGGATTAGAAAACCAAATACTAGTGATTACATTCGTTGGTTAATACGTCATGGGGTAAAGCCCATATCACGAAAGCATTATTCCCAAATCCTTAAAGTAAATATGAATCTAACTAGAGTTGGCGGCCTATTAAATCAATTCCTATACCATTCCAATAAAGAGCGAAAAATAATGAATGATAATGATTTATACGATGAAAATAACAAAGCATTTTTAAACAGATTAAATCACTTAGAAAAAGTTATATTTGAGATTTCGGACGATCTTAAATTAATAAAATCTATTATGCATGAAACAGCCAAATTAGAGGGTATTCAGTAGAGTATGAGAAAAAAAGATTTTGATAAATTATTTATCTCTGAAAAAGATGATTTTGAAGAATTAATTAAATCGCTAAAAGGACGTGGTGATAGAGAAAAATTATATAATGATTACCGTTTTTTAAATCCTAATTATACAAAAGATTTATATCGTTCTTATACGCAAGAAGTTATCTTTAAAATCCTCACAAAAGGTTCAGGAAAACGCCATTTATCTATCTTAATGGATTACCTTGTTCGTGAGCTTTCTAGTCAAAAAGACAAGGAAAAATGCGACCTTTTTGACCATAACAATGAAATTATTGATGCCGATAGTTTTGATAAAATCATAGATGATTGGTCATATGACTTTGAACCAGAAATTAAAGAAGAAAACCCAATTTTAGAAGAAGCTCTTATAGAATTCGATAAATTAGAAACAGTCTTAGAGAATAAATATTATGATAGCTCTTTAACAAAAGAAGAAGGAGAAATTTATGTTCATATAAAAAGCCTTAAAGAGAATAAACATGATAAAGATAAAATAGAAGATAATCAAAAAACTGATCTGGCATTTGGTGAGTTTTGTTACTCTAAAGAAGATCATAAATATGGAATTTTGATAAAAGAGCCAGATTATAAATACCCTTTACTTGTGACAACTGATAATGATTTAAATATAAAAGAAATACCTATTGCTGATGTAAAATTTGTTCAGTCTTTAAATAAGGATATGGAAGAAAAGTTTGCCAAGAGACCAAGAGATTTTTCTCATATTATTTTATCTGCGGGAGGTGATAAACCAAATGAAAAATCAGTAGACACGGCAACAAAGCAATTTTTAGAAGAAAACTTTAAGGAAAAAGGTTTTGAGTATGTTTATACAACTCATAAAGACACCGATAATTTACATACTCATGTCATTGTTAATAATTATAATAAATATAATGGTTATAAATTTTCTCCCAATAAGTTTGAATTACAACAGTTACGCTTAGAATATAGAAACCATCTAGACAACTTTGGTATTAATAGAACCGTTACGTATAAAATAGATAGGAAAAACTATTTAGAAAATCTTCAAAATGAAGCCGAAAATATTAAAAATGTAAAATCACCTTACATGAAAGATAAATTAAAAAATATCGAAAATCATAACTTCGATATTCTAAAATTCAGAAAAAATTCTGTTAATCAAATTGATAGACTCTCTGACCAGCTATATAAAAAAGGCGAGCATAAGCTTGCTACAGAATTACTAAAAGAAAAAGATAAGTATGAGATTGTTGAGGTAAAGCAACTAGATGAGGTTTTATCACATACGCGCAAAATTATTGAAGATGAAGCGCCGCAGATAGCTAAAATAACAAAAGAAAATTTTATGAAAAGAATTGGTAAATCTGATAATTATCGGATGAAGGCATCTAATGAAGTACCTTTTGAAGTTTTAGAACGTTACCAAGAGTATTTAGAAAAAACGAAAGAGAATACTCAGGAACTATATTCAAAAAAAATGACACCCGCATTAGAAGAACAGCAAGAAAAAGCAATAGAATACCTTGATAAACGTATTCGGACGGTGAGTCGGGAGTCTGGTATTCCATTTGATGAAGGTGGACGAAGCAGGTAGTAAGTAACGAAAATGACATTGCTTCCGAATTAGGTTATAATGATAAACATGAAACGATTTTCTATTGTCTTATTGATGACTATGTTTCTGGCTAATACGACTGTCGTATCAGCTTGGGCAAAGCCATGTATGATGAATGACACGGAAATGGCCGAAATGTCTCAAAAGTCTGATATGGGCGATATGCCGCCGTGTCACGAAGAGAATAAATCAGAGAAACCAGACCCCCAACAATCAGATACCAATCATTGTGAAGGGGTATGCTTGTGCTTACACGTATCTATTACGCAAACACCAGTCTTGTCTGATTTAAATGTTGTGCCAGATGTATATCTAAGCACAGAAACCTACACCTTATCTAAAGAAGATATGGCCTCATACGAAGGCTCTCCCTCAAATCCACCACCGAAATTTAACTCCTAAGACTCGAAGTGTGTCTGCATGACACGATTTTAATCTTAAACTTAGGAGAAAATGATGAAATATCTCATTTTAACACTAATGGGGTTGGTGATGTTTACCCCGCCTGTATCAGCTAGACCTGTATCTTATCCAGAAGGTTGGACAGTTATGTTGAATAATGACGGTGATAAAAACACCGCCCATGTTCATTACTCACCAACAGCGAAAACCTCAATCGGTTATAAAGTTGAAAACTGGCGTGATAAAGAAATGGTTCTTAACGTCGTTCAGATGAACAACCTATTGAAACGCTGGAACAAGAAAGACTCTCAAGCCAATGCTTATCTCAAGTCTGGTGTGGGGGTAGCCTACAGCGATGCAGGCGATTTTGATGGTAAAATTGAACCTGCTGTCTTCACGGGTCTAGCCTTAGACTGGGAAGACAGACGTTTTTTCACCTCTTATGAGAACCGATATACCGAAGCAGGAGAGATTGATGACTTTTATACTCAATCCGCCCGTGTTGGTGTTGCGCCTTATATTGGTGAATACGGTGATTTGCATACATGGCTCATGCTCCAAGTTGAGCATACGCCAGAAGCAAAAGACAATTTCACTGTCACTCCACTTGTAAGGCTTTTCAAAGATGTTCACCTGCTTGAAGCAGGTATGAACACGCGTGGGGAAGTCCTCTTTAACTATGTATTTAGATACTAAAACAAATTGTTTCCGCAATGATGCGGTAGCAAAAATTCAAACATGAAAAAGGAAAATATCATGAAAAAACTTACTTTATTACTAACCGCTTTAATCCTTGTTGGTGTTACTCCCGCTTATGCAGGCCATCATGAAGGTGAAACACATGAAACCAAGACGGAAGCAGCCGTGCAATCAGGTGATGTTCACGTTAGCGTGAATGGGCTTGTCTGTGACTTCTGCGCCCGTGCGTTAGAAAAGACGTTTGGCAAGCAAGAGTCTGTTGAAGGAATTGATGTAAATCTTGAGAGCAAGGTTGTCACAATCAATTTCAATGATGGTCAAACTTTAGATGATGAGACAATCACAAAACTCATCACTGATGCGGGTTATAACGTGGAAGGTATTCACCGTGTCAAGTAATCCAAATTCACTTTGGCAACATACTGTCATGCCAACCCTTAGCCTGTTTACCAGTATGGGGACGCTCATTTGCTGTGCGCTTCCTGCTTTATTGGTGACATTGGGTATGGGAGCGGCATTAGCAGGGTTTGTTGGTGCTGTGCCTTGGATTACAGCTATATCTGACCAAAAGGCCTATGTCTTTGCAGGAGCAGGTATCATGCTTGCTCTTTCAACGCTCATGCAGTGGCGAGCACGAAATGCACCTTGCCCTGTCGATCCGTTGAAAGCAAAGGCTTGCATGAGGCTTAGAAAAGCGAGTTGGGCGATATTGATATTCTCTATCGTTGTTTACTTGATAGGCTTTTTCTTCGCCTTCTTAGCGGCTGATATATTTTACGGATAATAATTTTAGCAGGCCGTATAGGGAACTGTTCGGCCTGTTTTTCATTTGAGATAAATAAGAGGAACAAAAATGACTAAAACAGCTAAATTATACCGCATGGTGACAGATGAGCATATCTGTCCATACGGCATCAAATCAAAAGACCTTCTTGAACGCCAAGGATATGAGGTGGAAGATCATCATCTAAAAAACCGCGAAGAAACAGATGCATTTAAGGAAAAGCATAATGTAGAAACGACACCACAAACTTTTATTGATGGTAAACGTATAGGCGGCCATGATGACCTTCTTAATTATTTTGATGTAAAAACCTTGAAGCAGGAAGGCACAACCTATCAGCCTATTATTGCTATTTTTGCGACGACTTTTCTAATGGCGCTCACTACGAATTGGGCTATCACAGGTGGATTATCTTTTATTAGAGTTACAGAATTGTTTATAGCCATCAGTATGTGCGTTTTGGCTATTCAGAAACTGCGCGACCTAGATTCATTTTCTAATCAATTTATAACTTATGACCTGCTTGCTATGCGCTGGGTACGATATGCTTACATCTATCCGTTTGTAGAAATGTTAACAGGCGTTGCGATGATTGCAGGTTTATTTACGCCTGTTGCCGCCCCTGCCGCTTTGTTCATTGGGACTATCGGAGCAATATCCGTTGTAAAAGCCGTTTACATTGATAAGCGTGAGTTGAAGTGTGCCTGTGTTGGTGGAGACAGTAATGTACCACTTGGATTTATCTCTCTAACAGAAAACATTATGATGATGGCGATGGCAATTTGGATGCTTTTTAATTTTTAAAATTGACAATAGAGCATATTTTTATGATAAGATTATTTTAATGAAACATTTAATTCTCATTTTGGCTCTTATTGCGTTCGTTACTGGCAGTTATGCTAGTAACGTATTCGCTGCTGCACCTGATGTGAATTGTGTTGATTGCTTAGATCATGAGAATGAAGCTGCTGATGACCAATGCAATGATTGCGAATGTCATCATAGTCACGTTATTGGCTTTACAATTCATAATGTTTCCAGTGCTTTTCCAGTAAGTGGTCTAACGTCATTAGAGCCAATAGATAATTTGGCTTCTAATGCTTTATCTTCCCTTTATCGCCCTCCAATAGCTTAAGTTCACAGGCGTATTGCGCCTTTTTCATGCCTTATCCCAAGGCATAGGACTTTTATTACTTAAGCTATAAGGAAATTATAATGTTACCCCTAAAGATTTTACGTGGAAGATATATTCTTCCTGCAATTGCTGTGATGGCTTTGTCTATCCCACAATCAAATGCACAAGACGCACTTACTCTCGATCAAGCTTACAGTGTGGTCTTGAGCCAGAACCCAATGATACAAGGTTATCAAGCTCAATATGATGGAGCAGAAGGATACCGTGTTCAGCATTCATTACTCCCTAACCCCGAAGCTAGTTTTGAAGTTGAAAACTTTGCTGGCGATGAAGGGCGTAGCGGTGTTGATGGTGCGGAACTAACGCTGGGCATTGAACAAAAAATTGAGATTGCAGGGAAACGCTCAAACCGTGAACGTGTGGCAAGCTTCCAGAAAGAACAAGTTAAGCAAGAGGCCATAGCTTCAATACAATCTGTATTGGCTCAAACAAATGAGGCTTTTGCAAATATTGCTATAGCAAGGGAGAAGCTTAAATATGCTCAAAATCGCCTTCGTGTTGGGGAGAAGATGCATAAGGCTGTTAAGGTACGCGTTAATGCAGCTAAAGCCCCAAAAATTCAACATACTAAAGTTGATATTGAGCAAGCTGCCGCAAAACTAGAAAAACGCAAAGCAGAAAAAGACTTATCATTAGCTAAAACAGTTTTGGCAAACTTGATGGGCGTTCCTTCCATTAACCAAGACATACAGGCTGATGTATCAAACCTTCCAGAAATACCGAGCTATGATGCTATTGCGAGTGCTTTAGAAAAAACACCTATGGCAACAATGAGCCAGCTGTCTATTTTAAAGCAAGAAGCTGCATTGAACTTAGAACGCTCTAATGCAGTTGCTGACCCTACTTTTGGGGTTGGCGTTAGACGATTCAACGAAGATGATGGCACAGCATTTCTAGCAAGCGTATCTATACCCTTGAATTTCTTTGATCGTAATCAAGGGAATATTGCAAGCGCAAGAGCTAGTGTTAAAGCAGCTCAATCGCAAGATCAAAGCTTACGTTTGAATCTGAATAAACAAGCAATAGAGATTTGGCAGGTAATGGATAATGCGCGTCAAGAAGCACTGGATTATCAAAAAAATATCTTACCTTCTGCACGTAAAGCTTTAGACCAAGCTGAATACGGCTATGGACGAGGTGCATTTTCGTTCTTGGATTTATTAGACGCACAGCGCACTTTATTTGATGTTCAAGAAAGCTACCTAGAGGCGTTAAACGTCTTTTATAAAAACAAATCTCGAATTGATATGTTGAGTGGGAATTATACCCCTTACACAGCTTCATTATTTACTGAAAAGGAATAAACAATGAAAAAACTAGCACTCATAACTTTAGTTTTATTTGGATTAGGTGGGGTTTATTTATATACCCAATCTAGTCATGCAGAAGATGCACACGACCACGCGGAACATAAAGAGGAAAGCCATGAAGGTCATGGGCATGACGAAGAGGAAGGACACGATGACCATGATGGGGATAATCACACAGAAGATCATGGTGATGAAAAAGATGAGCATGACGAACATGGACATGAAAATCATAAAGATGAAGATAGTCACGATGATCATGGACATAAAGACGAACACGGCGGACATGATGATGAACATGAAGAAGGCAAAACAGATATAGAGCCAGATCATGCTAAAAAGGCAGGTATCATGCTTTCAAAAGCCCAAGGTGGCGCTATCTCTCAAAATATTTCTCTTACAGGTCAGATTGTTCAAAACTCTAACCGTTCTGCCGAAGTGAAAGCACGTTTTACGGGACAAGTGCGAAGCGTCAAAGTGGAATTGGGTCAGAAGGTTAAGAAAGGGCAAGTTCTAGCAACCGTTGAAAGTAATGAGAGTCTTCAGGTCTTTAATGTCACTGCACCAATTTCTGGGACAATTTTATCAAGAAACACCAATGTTGGGAACTTAACTAGTGATGCGCCTTTATTTTCAATAGTCGATTTATCAAAAGTTTGGGCGAAGTTTCATATTTTTCCAAAAGATACAGGCTATATCAAAGAAGGTCAGAGTGTGAGCGTTCATACACTGGGTAATATCGAAAAAGAAGCAACTTCAAATATTAAAATGCTTTTGCCAACAGCAGATGCGCTAAGCCAAACCTATATTGCTATTGTTGAGTTAGATAATGATAACAGCGATTGGCGACCTGGTATGACTGTGGAGGGTGATGTCTCTGTTTCTCAAACCAATGCCAACATAGTTGTTCCTCAAAGTGCCATTCAGACAATGGAAGAAAAAAGCGTTGTGTTTGTTGAAAGCAATAATGAATACGAAATGCGCCCTGTAAAATTAGGAAAAACAGATAATAAAAATATTGAAATTGTAAGTGGTCTTAGCGAAGGCGAAAGCTATGTCAGTCAAGGCAGCTTTGTTATTAAAGCCGATATCTTAAAATCTGGCGCTGCACATGAACATTAAATCTTAATGTTCATTTACATTACTCTTAATTCTTAGGAAATACTTATGTTAGAAAAAATAATTTATGCCTCTATTCAACACCGTTGGCTGGTTTTTATTGCCGTATTTGGTTTATGCGTTTTGGGAATCTTTAATTTCCAAAAACTACCCATTGATGCCGTTCCTGACATTACAAATGTTCAGGTACAAATTAACACAGAAGCGCGTGGTTACTCCCCATTAGAGGTTGAGCAGCGCATTACATTTCCTATTGAAACAACTTTGGCGGGATTGCCTAAGCTAGACTACACGCGCTCAATTTCTCGATATGGCTTGTCTCAAATCACAGTGGTTTTTGATGACGACACTGATATATATTTTGCCAGACAGCTTTTAGCAGAGAGGCTTTCAACAATTAAAAGTGAAATTCCTGATGGGCTAGAGCCGATGATGGGACCTATTGCCACAGGTTTAGGTGAAGTTTTAATGTACACCGTTGAAGCTGAAGAAGACTCAGTTAAAGAAGATGGCACGGCTTATACCCCTATGGATTTATTAACAATCCAAGATTGGGTTATTATGCCTCAACTGCGTAATTTAAAAGGCGTTGTAGAAGTAAATACTATAGGAGGATATGAACAACAATATCATGTCCTGCCTTACCCAGATAAGTTGTTAGCTTATGATTTAACAATCCATGATGTGATTGATTCATTAGAAGCGAATAATAGTAATGTTGGTGCAGGATATATTGAGCGTAATGGTGAGCAGTATCTTGTCCGCGTACCTGGGCAAGTTAAGAATATTGAAGATATTCAAAGCATTATTCTTGGAAAACGTGATGAAGTAACCATTCGTATCCGTGATGTTGCAGATGTTCAATTAGGATCACCTTTAAGAACAGGTGCTGCAACACATAACGGTAAAGAAAATGTACTAGGGACAGTTATGATGTTGATGGGAGAAAACTCTCAAGATGTTGCACAGCGAGCTGCTGCTAAATTAGAAATCGTAAATGATAGTTTGCCAGAGGGGGTTGTTGCTACGCCAATTTATGATCGTACTGCCCTAGTTGAGCGCACAATTAAAACTGTAGAAAAAAACCTTGTTGAAGGCGCATTATTTGTTGTTGTTATTTTATTCTTACTTTTAGGTAATTTACGTGCCGCCCTTATTACTGCGGCTGTCATTCCTATTTCAATGCTTATGACGATTACAGGTATGGTTGAAAATAAGGTTTCAGGAAACTTGATGAGTCTTGGCGCACTAGATTTTGGTTTAATTGTTGATGGAGCAGTTATTATCATTGAGAATTGCCTTAGACGGTTTGGACTTGAGCAGAAAAAATTAGGACGTTTGTTGAGTAAAGAAGAACGATTTTCTTTAGCGGCATCTGCTACCAGTGAGGTGATTAAACCTAGTATTTTTGGTATTTTAATCATTACTATTGTTTACCTTCCTATATTTGCTCTTAGCGGTGTTGAAGGAAAAATGTTTCACCCAATGGCATTAACCGTTGTTATTGCTCTATTGTCGGCACTAGTGCTTTCTCTAACGTTCGTTCCTGCGGCAGTTGCTGTTTTTGTTAAAGGTAAGGTTGAAGAGAAAGATAGTTTTCTTATCCGTGGCGCAAAAATTGGATATGAGCCTGTTTTAAAATGGTCGTTATTACACCCAACGCCGATCATTGCAGGCGCGCTTATCCTTGTTATTTTAAGTGTATTTTCAGCATCACGTATGGGGGCAGAGTTTATCCCAAGCCTTGATGAGGGTGATATTGCGATGCACGCTATGCGGATACCTGGCACAAGCTTAAGCCAGTCTGTTCAAATGCAATACGCAGTAGAGGAAGGTGTCTTAAAATTCCCAGAAGTGAAGGAAGTCTTTAGCAAGATTGGAACGCCAGAAGTGGCAACCGACCCTATGCCCCCAAATGTGGCCGATACCTTCGTTATGTTGAAGCCAAGAAAAGAATGGCCTGATCCGAAGAAGCCTAAAGCAGAGCTTGTAGAAGAAATGGAAGAGGCTTTATCCAAAATTCCTGGGAATAATTATGAATTTACGCAACCAATTCAAATGCGTTTTAATGAATTAATTTCAGGAGTACGAAGTGACTTGGCTGTAAAGATATACGGTGATGATTTAGACCAGCTTTTGAAATCGGCTCAAGACGTTGAGACAATTGTTAAAAGCGTTGAAGGTTCGGCAGACGTGAAAACAGAGCAAACCTCTGGATTACCTGTCTTAAGCATCCTTCCAAACCGTAAGAAATTAGACTTGTATGGTTTAAATATAGCAGACGTTCAAGATGTCATTGGGACAGCAATGGGTGGCCAAGAAGCTGGTCAGCTTTTCAAAGGGGATCAACGCTTTGATATTGTTGTAAGACTTCCTGAAAAATTAAGAGAAGATATTAATGTTCTTAAAAACCTCCCTATACCGCTTCCATTAGCGGAAAAAGAGGGTAAAGAGAATACCCCTGATTATGTACCATTAAGCGAGGTTGCAGATTTTGATATAGCTTATGGCTATGCACAAATCAGCCGTGAAAATGGGAAAAGGCGTATTGTTGTAACTTCTAATGTTAGGGGGCGTGATTTAGCCAGTTTTGTTCAGGATGTACAAATTGCCGTTCGTGAGAAAGCTAACCTTCCTGCTGGATACTGGTTGGATTATGGTGGGACTTTTGAACAGCTAATATCAGCTAAACAGCGTCTTACTATTGTTGTACCAGTCGCGTTGCTTTTGATTTTTGGATTGCTCTTTATGGCGTTTAATTCAGCAAGAGCGGCTTTGTTAGTGTTCTCAGGTGTCCCTTTGGCTTTAACTGGTGGTATAGCGGCTCTAGCTCTAAGAGATATTCCATTATCCATTTCAGCAGGCGTTGGATTTATTGCTCTTTCTGGGGTGGCCGTATTAAATGGTGTTGTGATGCTTTCTTTCATCCGTGATCTTCAAGAAAGAGGATTAGGACTAGATGAAGCGATTATCAAAGGAGCTATGACACGTCTAAGACCAGTGCTTATGACGGCTCTTGTTGCATCATTAGGATTTGTTCCTATGGCATTTAATATTGGCGCAGGTTCAGAAGTTCAAAGACCTTTAGCAACTGTTGTCATTGGCGGGATTATATCCTCGACCATATTAACGCTGTTGGTTTTACCGACCCTATATAAATGGTTTCCAAGCCGCATAGGGTTTCACCGTAAATCCAAAAGTAAAACTCAATCAATTTCATAAAAGGAGAAAAACTATGAAAAAATTAGCAATTTTAACCGTATCAATTTTAACTATAGGAATGGGGACTGCCTATGCTCAACATAAAAGCTATACGGAAGATCAGATTAAAGAAATGCCGCGTTTTGCTAGTATTGAGCAACAACGCTGTCCAAAAGCACGTTACCCTTCAGTAAAAAATAGATTAGAATGTAAGCATGAAGTTCGTGTAGAAATATATGAGAAGCGTATAGAAAGAGCTAAAAATGAACACAATGGCTAGTGATTACTATGATAAATTCTCAAGGGTATATGATTGGTTGTCTCCCAAAGTTTATTATCACAAGGCTCGACAAGCGGCTATTGATAGTCTTGATTTAAAAGAAGGACAAACCGTTTTAAATGTGCCTATAGGGACTGGGCAAAACCTTGAATATTTCCAACGCTATCTTAATGGCACAGGGCACATTATTGGCGTAGATATTTCTGAAGGTATGTTATCAAAAGCATTTGAGAAGGTAGGAGAGCAAGACTATTCCAATGTAGCCTTGCAAAATGCAGATGTGTCTTTATTAAACAAGGCGTGGTTAGAACAGTACAGAGAAGAAAACCCAATTCAATCAGTTGATGCGGTGCTATGTGATTTAGGGCTTTCTGGATTTGAAAATTGGAGAGGTGTTGTCGATAATCTGTTAGACATTTTAAAACCCGAAGGAAAATTTGTTGTAATGGACTGGCTTATTGAGAAGCCAAGTTTACGTGGAGAGTTTGTTAAATTGATTGGCGGGGGAGAGGTTGATCGGCCTATTCCAAGCTATCTTCAAGAAAAATTAGATGGTTTTGAATTGGATCACTCTTATAACAGAGGGGGCGTTTTTGTAGCCTCTGGAATGAAGCCTAAAGGTATGGGAAGTTAAAAATGGGACATAATCATCATCACGGCGATCCCTCTGAAATAGGCGAAAAGCGCTTATGGTGGGCTGTAGGAGCAAATATGCTTCTGACGATAGCCCAAGTAATTGGTGGGTTAATATCAGGAAGTTTATCCTTGGTTGCTGATGCACTTCATAATTTCAGTGATGCAGCATCACTATTAATTGCTTTGATTGCTATTCGTATTGGGCGTAAGCCACCAGATAAATTTAAAACATTTGGATATAAACGCGCTGAAACAATCGCGGCTTTAATCAATCTCGTTACCCTTGTTATCATTGGTTTGTATCTTTGTTATGAAGCCATTATGCGCTTTATTACGCCCGAACCTATTGCAGGTTGGATGATTGTGATTGTGGCTGGGATTGCTTTAATTGTCGATGTTTTCACAGCACTGCTGACTTATAGCCAATCCAAAAACAGCATGAATATAAAGGCGGCATTTTTACACAATGTAACTGATGCTTTGGCGTCTGTAGGAGTAATAGTAGCAGGTACGCTCATTATTTTATATGGATGGGTTTGGACAGATGCGGCCATGACTTTAATTATTGCTGGCTATGTTCTTTATCAGGGATTTACGGCATTGCCAAAAGTTATCCATTTACTGATGGAAGGAACGCCTGAGCATATTGATATAAAGAAAGTTATTGAAGCAATTGAAGGCCAAAAAGGAGTTCAAAATGCTCACCATGTTCATATCTGGCAAATAGATGAACAACGCAACGCATTAGAAGCTCACATTGTTATTTCTGATGTAGTTGAAATGGATAGTGTTAAAGTCAGTATTAAATTAATGTTATATGATAAATTTCAAATAGATCATTCAACTTTGGAATTTGAGAATAAAAAATGCCTCAGCGATGATAATTAGATTTTAAATTTTTTATTATCACTATGTTAAAATTTTGAGTGTCCTATTATCTCTTGTAGCGTAGTCTCCTACAAAGTTTTCATCATCAATTTCAGGGGATGGAAATGCTGTTGCATATATAATTTGATGTTCAACATTGGCTTCTTCAGAAATTTTCATTATTTGATGCTGTAAATTATAACTTCTTTGCATTTCCATACCATTATTTTCAGTTATATCGATAATATTTATTCTAGGGTGTCTGAACGAAGAGTTTTTTAAAGCTGCATTTAAAAATCCTAACATAAAACTACATTTTAAAATAACTCTAGAGCTTGCTGAAAAATAGGAGTGTTCATCTACTTTTATTTTATTGCTTTTGAATGAGAAAGAGACGCTATCTGGATTCTCAAAACTGTCCTGTCTTTTTAAATCAGATTTAAGTAAGGCTATAGTTTCTTTTTCAATCATCTCTCTTGCTTTAGATAATTTTGCTGTTTGAGTAGATTTCATTAGAGAGATTTTATTATTTAAACTGTCTATTTCTCCCGCTAAATTTTGTTTTCTAATCATCAACTCTTGTACTTTTTGAGCAAGTTTAAGTTTGTTTTCTAAGTCATCTATTTGACGATCAACATAACCAATCTTTCTGCTAAGCTCCCTCATTTTTTGACGAGCCGCAGTAGTAGGTAAAACTTGCAGCATTTGAAGCTCTCTAGCTGCTTCTTTCCATGATGAGATAGCCCTAGTTTCCGTAGCTTTTAAATCAGCTAAATCATTAATTCTAATAGCTTGTAGTTGTTTAGACTGATTCAATTGAATGGCAGCTTCATTAATTAAACCTGCAATTCTTTCTTTTGCTCTTTTTTTATCAAAAGGGTTGTTACACAAAGAACAAACTGTATCTTTATCAGGGCTATTTTCAATTTTTGAGTGGCAAGCAGGACACGATTGATAATCCACTTTGTGTATGAATGATGCTATAGATTCCGCGTCTCGCATAGATTCAATTTTATTTTCAATTTGTCTGATGAAATGGTTGGAGTCCGATATATCAAATTCATATTCTCTTATTTTTTCTTTAACTTCTGATAATATTTTTTGTAATTTTTGTACTTTTTTATAAACCGAATTTTGCTCTTTTAATGAAATTCTATCTTTTTTATCTGATTGGTAATTTTGTTTTTCAGCTTCAGCGATTTCTTCTAAATATTTATTACGTTCTCTTTCAAAAGAATTTTTTTGTGATAAGACCCAATCTACACCCATGCTTTCTTCACCACCGAGTATAGATATAATGCTTTTTAACTCAGCAGAAGTGTTGTTAAAATCCTTTTCTTTTTTTATTAAAAGTTGTTGAGATTGATAAATATCATTATCAAAAGAACCGCATAAAAGGTTACCTACAGTTTCTCTTAAATTTGCATGGTCAAAGCTCTCATCTCTAAATACTTTATCAATTGGGCTTAATTGATCAGCATATATTAGTCGTAATATCTGATGTATAGTAACATTGCCTGATAGCTCACTGGCAACATCTGGCATATCCATTAATCTAAACAAAGCTTGTGAAAAACTTTCTATATTTGCACTACGGCCATATGGATATTTTTTCCAAGATTCTATAGGAGCTTTTTGAGCATCATCATAGCGCCCCCCATAAATTTCCATAGGTGACATTGCTTTGTTACTTATTTCACGCCTTAATGTTGCAGGATTTCCGTTTATTTCTACTTCCAACCAGACATGTGTGCACAACAAGGCAATATCACTCCAGTCATTTAAATCTCCGCCTAAACCATAAAAAATAAAGTTTATTAGGGTGGACTTACCTGAAGAATTGTCACCTCTTATAACATTAACACCAGAGTGAAATATTTCATCATACGCAATACCATTGTCACGTTTTATAACCATTCTTTTGATAATCAATGTAGGTTTATACAAGGTCATAACGATATTCCATTAATTTTGAGCGTTTTTTTAAACCATTGTTTCCTGTTAATTGGTAATTACTCACTAACAATTTCAACAATGAGTATAATTCAGTATTTGAAGAACAAATTTCTTTAATTCTAGAGCTTAGTTCTTTCGATAGACGTTGGTCAGTAAACACAACGCGCCCATCTATATAAGATTTACTATCAATAAACCCTGCTTTTGACATTGTTGTTAAAGCAGCTTTTTGCGAATGTTCCATTCTTTTAAAAACAATAATATCATCTGGCTGATCCCCATAAGGTTTTAGTTTTTCATACGCTTTATGGATTTCTCTATAAGACCGA
>CALDHI010000033.1 GCA_937941545.1 uncultured Alphaproteobacteria bacterium | reverse complement strand
TTCTGAAGCGCCCAGCTCATCTTTGGTTTCACCCAATACGTACACCAAATCACCTGCTTGTTTTGGATCAATGGAGACGGCGTGCGCTACATCCCCCATGACACCAACGGCGGATATTAACAAGGTGGGTGGAATAGAAATTGTGACAGGGTTGTTGTCTTCGTCATACCCTTTGAAGTCATTAAACATCGAGTCTTTGCCTGAGATAAAAGGCGTACGATATGTTTTGGATAGATGATAAATCGCTTCCATCCCACGTTTTAATTGTCCTAATCTTTCAGGCTCATCGGATGAACACCAACAAACATTGTCCAAAATTGCGAGGTGATCTATATCACCACCTGCCGCAATGGCGTGACGCACCGCGCTGTCCAATGCCGCGCGTGCCATATGATGCGTATCAATATCAGAATAACGGGGCGCAAGGCCTTGCGATAAAACGGCTGCGCGTTTTGAATTTAAAACAGGACGACTCACCGTTGCTTCGGCACAAACGCGCCCAACGCCTTGGATAGGGCCAAGCACAGCCGTACCTTGGACATTATGGTCATATTGGCTGGACACAAATTCTTTGGAGCAAATATTTAAACGCCCCATCATATCAAGAAGGCTTTGCGTATAATCGCTAGGCTCTGCAATATCTGGCTCGGCTTCTCCGCCACGGGTGAAGGTTGTCTTAAGGGGTGTTTCAGGAATACCATCATGCAGGAATTCCATCGCTATATTCATGACCGTATCACCATCATAGGAGAGATGCGCGCGCCCTGTATCTGTGAATTCACCAATATCCCACGCCTCAACACCACGCTTGTTCAGCAGCTTCATTAATGTATCAACATTTTCAGTAGGGACAGCCAGCGACATACGCTCTTGGCTTTCAGAAATCCAGATTTCCCATGGCTGCATGCCTGGGTATTTCAAAGGCACTTTATCTAGCTCAAGGTGGAAACCACCCGATGCTTCGCCCATTTCACCAACGGAAGACGCCAAACCGCCTGCGCCATTATCTGTGACGGCATTAAAGAGGCCAAGCTGGCGCACTTCTTTCACCAACACATCAGACATTTTCTTTTGGGTAATGGGGTCGCCAATTTGAACAGCCGTAGCGGGGGAACCTTCGTCTAAGGCAACGGAGCTAAACGTTGCGCCGTGAATACCATCGCGGCCAACTTTTCCGCCAACCATGATAATACGATCGCCAGCCTTTGCGCCTTTAATATGCGATGGCTTGCCATTAATTTCTTTGGGAATAATCCCAACCGTACCTGCAAATACCAAGGGTTTGCCGACATAACGGTCATCAAAATACATAAAGCCTTGCGGTGTTGGAATACCAGATTGGTTTCCACCACTTTCAATCCCCGCAACAACGCCCTTCATAATAGTGTCAGGCGACAAGGTTGGGTTTGATTTATTACGCCCGCGATAGAACTCAATGTCTTTACGCGGGTCAGCAAGGCAAAAGCCATAACGGTTTAAGACAGGCTTAGCAATCTTGCCAAAGCCAATACAGTCGCGGTTCACACCAACAATCCCCGTAATCGCGCCGCCAAAGGGGTCAAGCGCAGAAGGGGAGTTGTGGGTTTCAACTTTATCGGTAATCAGATGGTTTTCATCAAAGATAATCGCGCCTGAATCGTCACTAAAGACAGAAACACAAATATCATCTTCGCCTCGTTCCGCCCGAATTTCATCGGTGGCGCGTTTGATAAAGTCTTTGAAAATGCCGTTTTTAAATTCATCAATGGGAGAGGCAAATATCGTATGCTTACAATGCTCCGACCAAGTTTGCGCGAGCGTTTCGAGTTCGACATCTGTTGGATTACGCTTTTCCACATCGCGGAAATAATCCTGCACGGCCTGCATATAAACCAGTTGCATACCCAATGGGCCGCGGCGTGTGCCGTCTGCGTTGGCGATGCCTTCTTTACCGATTTTGATGAGTTCTTCGTCACTGACATTCAAATCAACATCGTCAACAACGATGCCTTTGCTGTCCAATTGCACTCTGGGTATGGTGATTCCCATGCCGTTATCGGCTTTAAATTGTTCTTTATTCTTGTTGCTTGCGCGTTGAATGAGGGGATTGTGAAGCTCTAATGCTATTTCATTCAACTCATCTTGCGATAAAGCACCATCAATCAGCAAAAGTTTAGAAGAATAGACATCACGGTTGTTTTCAAGGGTGAGGGCGGTTAGTTCTTCTGCCGTACGTCCAATATTGTCGGTGACACCAGGCAGGTAGCCAATCTCTAAGGCATGATCAAAATTATCAACAACATCCCAATACTCATTAGCAGGCGCTTGACCTTCGCTTAGAACAAAGCTTTTCTGTGTGACGGGATTTGTGAAAGAGCTTAAGCAATTTTGAAGCTTGTCCGCTTCGGCAATAGGCTGTTCGATTGTATAGACATCGACAACGCGCACGCGCTTAATCTTATCTGTAATTTGGGCAAAGTCGCGCTCATATGTTTTGGCGCGACCATCTTCGGAAACTGTGAAAACTTCAATACGGTGTGACATGAGGATTATGTAGCCTTTTATTAAATAAAAGTCCACTTGAATAAGTGAAAATTACACTTGCTTTTGTGGATAGGTTACGGCAATTTTAGGACTTATTTAAAAGAGAGCTTATTCTATGCCAAAACTTACCATCAATGACCAAGAAATCGAAGTCGAAGCAGGGACGTCTATTATCCAAGCCGCCGAACAGCTAGGCGTTGAAATTCCGCGCTTTTGTTATCATGACAAGCTAAGCGTTCCTGCCAATTGTCGCATGTGCTTGGTTGAAGTTGAAGGTGGCCCACCCAAGCCTGTGGCATCCTGCGCGATGGCGTGTGGCGAAGGCATGGTGGTTAAAACCGAATCCGAAATGGTCAAAAAAGCACGTAAAGGCGTGATGGAATTCTTGCTCATTAACCATCCACTTGATTGCCCAATCTGTGACCAAGGCGGTGAGTGTGACCTTCAAGATCAAGCCGTGGCGTATGGTTGGGATCGCTCGCGTTACCATGAAAATAAACGTGCGGTGAAGGATAAGAACCTTGGCCCGCTGATCAAAACTATTATGACGCGCTGTATTAATTGCACGCGCTGTGTTCGTTTTGGTGAAGAAATCGCTGGCATGACGGAGCTAGGTCAGTTGAACCGTTCAGAAAATGCCGAAATTGGCACGTTCATTGAGAAAGCCGTTTCGACGGAGCTGTCAGGGAATATGATTGATATTTGCCCTGTTGGCGCGTTGACCTCCAAACCTTACGCGTTTAAGGCGCGTTCATGGGAACTAAAAAAGACGGAGAGTATCGATGTGCATGATGCTGTTGGTTCAAACATTCGCCTTGATACCCGCGCCGGTGAAGTCATGCGTGTGTTGCCGCGCCGTCACGATGGTGTGAATGAAGAATGGATTAATGATCGTACGCGCTTTGCCTATGATGGCCTAACAAAACGTCGCCTTGATACGCCATTTATCCGTAATGAAAAGACAGGTAAGTTGGAAAAAGTGACTTGGGAAGATGCTTTAATTTTAGCCGCGAACAAGTTGAAAACATTCAAGAATGACAACATCGCTGCGTTCGCTGGTGATTTGGCGGATGCGGAAAGTATCTATGCGCTGAAAACCTTAATGACAGGACTGGGCGTTGATAAATTGGAGTGCCGTGTTGATGGTGCAACGTTCGATACTTCTAATAAAGGCGGTTACAGCTTTAATTCTGGCATCGCGGGTATTGAAGACGCTGATTCGATTTTGTTGATTGGCACGAACCCGCGCGTTGAGGCAACGCTGGTCAATGCGCGTATCCGTAAAACATGGCTGGATAAACGTCTTCCTATTGCGCTGATCGGGGAGAAAGTTGATTTAACGTATCCTTACGAATATTTGGGTGGATCGCCAAAAGACTTAACAAAGGTCATCAAAGACTATGCAAGTAAAGTGCAATCTGAGCGCCCGATGATTATCGTGGGGCAGGGTGCGTTTATACGTGAAGATGGGCTAGATGTTCATGGCTTGGTACGTGAT
>CALDHI010000032.1 GCA_937941545.1 uncultured Alphaproteobacteria bacterium | reverse complement strand
ACAGGTCATTAACATTTGGCCACCAGCCTCGAAAATCTATGGATTGGTGGGGTATAAAACGCCAATTACTGGAAAGAACTTAACTATTGAAAATGTCTTAGCGAAGCTTCAAAAAGATGCACAAGGGCGTGATTACTTAAGTGTCGAAGGGCGTATTATAAACACGACGAAAGAAGTTGTTGGCCTTCCTGATTTACAAGCGCAATTGCGCTCTACCAATGGTGAAGATGGTGATACGTGGATTATCAAAACGCCTTTGGATAGTTTACAGCCTAATGAATCATTTTCGTTTAAATCAGATTACGCAAATTTGCCGCGCGGCGTTGGCTCGGTAAATGTTACGTTTACTCTTGATAATCATTAATCTCTTTATTTTAAAAAATCTGGGACGATATCTGTGTTGATAATGTCTTCCACGCTTTGACGGGGTTTGATTTCGTGCGCTTTGTCGTCCATCACAAATATTTCCGCAGGTAAACCGCGTGTGTTGTAATTGGACGCCATGCAATATCCGTATGCACCCGTGGATTGAATGATGGCCAAATCACCGCGCGCCATTTGCGTGAGGTCTCTATCGGTTGAAAATGTATCCCCTGTTTCGCAAATTGGCCCAACAACATCATATGTTTTCTTTGGCGCATCACGATTTTCAACGGCTTCAATGCCATGGTATGCCTCATATAGAGTCGGGCGGATTAAATCATTCATCGCGGCGTCAATAACTAAAAAGTCCCGCGTTGAGGTTTCTTTCACGTAAGCCACGCGGGTTAATAACACACCTGCATTGCCGACTAAATAACGCCCAGGCTCCATGATGATTTCAACATCAAGAGGCAGAATAATATCCCGCACCCATTCGGCATAACGGTCCAAATCCAATAAATCTTCATCTTTATAAACGATAGGGAAGCCACCGCCAATATCGAGACGGGTCACACTATGACCAGAGTCACGCAAGTTTTTAACAATCGCAGGTAGCTTTTCAAATGCGGTTTTGAAAGACTCAACGGTGAAAACCTGACTGCCGATATGCATTGAAATTCCGACAGGTGTAACGTGCTCCATATCGCTCGCCATTTGGTAGGCCTCATACAGGGACTCTTCACTAATGCCGAACTTATCACGCGTACGCCCCGTTGAGATTTTGTGATGACCGCCGCCAGATACACTGGGGTTTAGGCGGAAGACAACAGTAGCGCCTATGCCAATCTCACCTGCAATCTTATTAATATTTTCCAGTTCAGGTATGGATTCAATGTTAAACTGATGAATGCCTACTTTTAGGCAAGATGTGATTTCACTATCTGTTTTACCAACACCTGTTGAAACAATGTCATTGGCATTAAAGCCAGCTTTCAAACCCCGCTTTAGCTCACCTTCTGATACAATTTCTAAGGCAGCGCCTAGCGAACGAAGGTAACTTAAGATCGCCACATTACTATTGGCTTTACAGGCATAACAAAGCTTTGGTTGTTTGGCGTCTTCAGGAAAGGCGCGCTTCATTGCACCTGCTATGGCGTCATATTGGCTTTTTATATTTGCCGCTGAATAAACGTAAGTGGGTGTCCCATAGTCCTGAGCGATCTTTTTTAAAGAAACCCCATCAACATGTAGGCATCCATTTATTTCTTCATATCCAATCGTCATGGCTTATAGTCTTTCAGTTTAATAATGTTATTAGGGTGTTGTTATAAGGAACCAGATTTATTGACTGGTTGGGTACGTCTTAGGAAAGGTGTCTTTCTTTGACGCATCAGGGGAGTCGAGCTTACCCGGTTTTATCCCGCACGCAATTAAGGGCAGAATAAATAATGTAAGGACAGAGATAGAAATTATTTTCTGTTTCATGATATACTTAAAAAATCACGACTAGCGTTGAAAAGCAAGAACACAAAGGCTTATTTTATGAATAAACGTAAATTATTTTCATTTTTGTCTATCTTAGGCATCTTATTCATTATTTTCTCCGCCATTAATGTCACGAAGACGGTGAAGACGGGGGGCGATAGAATCGAAAATCCTCTTGCTGTGCCTCAAGGGTTTAGTCGTCAATTCAGCGCCGTCACCGTGAAGCGTCGCTATGAGGAAACGCCTCAAGCCACTTTTTTATCCCCTGATAACAAACGCCTAAGCTGGAAAGTGTTGGGTAATGATTACAAGCTTGTAAATTTCTGGGCGACATGGTGCGCGCCATGCGTGTTGGAGCTGCCCTCGTTGGCTAAACTTTCTAAGCGCTATGAAGGAAAAGGCTTGCAGGTTATTCCCATCTCAATTGATATCATGCGAAGTCATGAGCAAATTAAACAGTTTCTAGATAATCGTAATATTGACGGGTTCGCGGCCTATTTTGATGATGCGAAGGAAGTACAGCGTAGCATCCCTATGCGTGGTATTCCGACCAGCATTTTGTTAGACCCACAAGGGCGCATAACGCATGTTTTTGAAGGAGATGCGGACTGGACATCACCGCCCGCTATTGCCTTCTTTGATGCACTCGTTCAATAAAGCCAAGTGGCGAAGCTTATTTTCATAGAAAACAAATTATATATTCTTAAATTTAACTACTTTTTTAACTATTTGAAGGGCATAATAGGTGTATGAAGACTCGTATATCCCTCCATGATACTGAAAAACAATCCGTTTTAACTCAAGACCAACTCGATGCAATGGTTGATTTACATGGGCGTTTCCTTTGTGGACGCCTTGGGGGGCGTCGTGCATTGCTGCAAAATATGAATGTTTCTGGGCTGTCCTTGGCGGGGAAAGACCTACGCCAAGTTGATTTTAGTGGCTGTTCCATGATGGATATGGATTTAACACGTGCCAATTTCCAAGAGGCACGGCTTTATGCGTGTGATTTATCAGGCTCAAATTTGGCCAGCGTGAATTTCTTACGTGCAGATTTACGTGGGAGCCGTATTGAATTCGCCAATCTTAAGGGCGCAAACCTTAACAAAGCCGATTTACGCGTGGGTGGTATAGCCCGTGAAGGGGAAAGTTTTGGGATTAGCCAAAGCGTGAACTTTAAAGGCGCGAATTTATCAGGTGCGAAATTAACGGGATCCTTAGCGGGAGAGGCAGACTTTTCAGATGCCATTATGGCTGGCGTTAATATTATGGGCGCGGATTTACGCGAAGCTAGCTTTAACGGCGCGGATTTATCAGGCGCCAAAGTTGTGGGCGCAAACCTGATGGGCGCAAAAATGAAAGCGGCCATTCTTACAGGGGTGGATTTAACAGGCATGACTGAAGGGTCGGCAGATTTTTCTGAAGCCATTACGGATGAAAATGTTGGCCTGTCTGTGAATGAGACAGACAAGCCCCTCATGACCATGATTGATACGCACCGTAATTGGGTGAATACATCTGGCGCGCAAGGGGAGCAACTTGATTTGAGTGGCCTTGATATGCGTCCCTTAGAAAGCTTAAAACAAGAAAAACTTACGGCGATAAAAGCCGTGGGTACGCGTTTTTTTGGTATGAATTTATATAAAGTTGAAATGCAAAGCGCGAACCTAGATGAATGTGATTTTAGGCGTTGTGATATGGAAGAGGCCGATTTCAGAGGGACGAGTTTTAGAGGTGTACGCCTCAATCATGCTAATTTAAAGGGGGCAGATTTTATGCCGCTTATGTTTGGGAATGCGTTATCAGAAAAACGCTTTAGCCCCTCCAGCTTTGAAAATGCGTCTTTGTCTTATGCGGATTTTTCGAATTGTAAGTTAAAATCAGCCAGTTTTAAAGGTGCGGATTTAACCTTCACCAACTTTACAGGCGCGGATTTACGCGATGCCGACTTTACAGGTGCGAAGATTGAAAATACAAAATTTGATAACGCACAAATGGATGATGTGATTATGAAGCCGTCAGGCCCAATTTTCAAAATGAAACTTGACGCTGATGATGACGCCGAAGCCAGTTAAACGGATTGCGGTGATTGGTATTAGCGGTTCGGGTAAATCCACCTATGCTCGCACACTCTCAAAAGAATTAGATATACCCGTCTATCATATGGATAGCTTGTTTTGGCGACCCAACTGGACAGAAGTGCCAAAGGCAGAATGGCTGGCGCAAGAAGCGCAACTCATTACCAAAGATAAATGGATTATTGAAGGCTATGTTTGTGAAGCGAGTATTGAACGCCTGAGGCAAGCCGATAAGATTATCTATCTTGATAAATCAGGCATCAGATGTTGTTGGAATGGTTTAAAGCGTTGGCGGCGACACCGCAAATATCCCCGCCCTGAGTTAGAGGGCAGCCCCGAAAAGCTAGATTTTAGATTACTGAAAACAATGCTGTTTCGTGCAGAGCGTACAGAGATTGAAGATGTTTTAAGTTTGTTGAATACGGATAGTGAAATGATAAGGTTGTAATTAATTGTTATTGACATTGACATAACAATTAAGCCGTTTTAAACTCTTCGTATGCTAAAAATTCAAAAATTTGCATATCCTGAAAATGAGACTGATTTTGATAAGGCTGTTGAAGCAAGTCATCAAAATTCTGGAGCCTTCGTTAATAGCGTAGAAATTGCTGGGGGATTGTTTTGTAGAGACTTTAGGCAATGCATATTAGGAATCAGTGACTCATGGAATTTAGTTGATTCCCTACAAACTTTAAGTGTAAATAATATTCAATTTAATCCCTCTCTAAAAGCTAATATATCAATTACCAATAAGGTTTATGGAGGTATTGATCCTAAGAGTGATTTTTTAAAGCATGGGTCGAGTGCAGGTATGGTTATTGTAGGTTTTATCAAAAACGTAGGATATCAATCGTGTGAATTAACACAGGCTTGGAAAGAGACCCTTACACAATCTAATCCTTCGGCCATTGCTGTTGTGACAGATACAGTAATGTGTAGTTCTATAAATGAAGAATGTGTCCCTAATGATTATATACAATTACCTGCGGCAGAAAACAGGTCATCTTATAATGATATAACCGTGTCTAAATGCTTTTTAAGAAGGGATTTAGTAAGCTAAAAACTAACCCATCACGGTTAAAATTAAGTCACCTTTGTTGATTTCTCTAATTCTTTGGCTTGCTTGGCTTGTGTGGATTTATGCGGAGCAGGGGGCGCAGTGAAGCCTTCTTTAAAAGAGCGTTTTAGATAGTCTTTTATGGCTTGATGTTGATCGTTGTTATCGTTTGTTGCCATGGGGCTTATAACTTTTCTATAAGTTCAGGGACGATATCAAATAAATCACCAACAAGGCCATAATCTGCGACATTGAAAATCGGGGCTTCTTCGTCTTTGTTAATAGCGACAATATATTTTGAGCCTTTCATACCGGCCAAATGCTGGATAGCACCAGAAATACCGATCGCGATATACAGCTCAGGCGCGACAACTTTACCTGTTTGACCCACTTGATAATCATTGGGGACATATCCCGCATCCACGGCGGCACGCGAGGCACCAACGGCGGCGCCTAATTTATCGGCAAGCTTTTCAATCAAATCAAAATCTTCACCAGAGCCAACACCGCGTCCACCAGACACAACAATCTTTGCCGCGGTTAATTCTGGACGATCACTTTTTGAAAGTTCTTGTTTCACAAAGGTTGATAGACCTGCATCGCCACTGGCTGTAATATCTTCAATAGGGGAGTTTCCGCCATCGGCTTTGGTCGGATCAAACGCAGTACCGCGCACGGTGATGATCTTTTTGGCATCCGATGACTTTACCGTCGCAATAGCATTACCCGCATAGATAGGGCGCTCAAACGTATCCGCATCATGGATGGCGGAAATATCGGAGATTTGTTGGGTATCAAGCAACGCCGCAACGCGGGGCATCACGTTTTTACCAAAAGTAGTGGAGGGCGCAAGGATATGCGTATAGCCATCAGCCAACCCAACAATAACAGGCGCCATGTTCTCGGCTAGGCGATGCGATAGTTCAGGCGCATCACATTTTAAAATCTTGGTTACGCCATGAATTTTGGCCGCTTCCTCTGCGGCACTCGTACAATCTGTTCCCGCGACAAGAACGTGAACGTCCGTGTCCAATTTACGCGCCGCTGTCACAATGTTTAGCGTCACCGGCTTAATGGATTTATGGTCATGTTCTGCAATTATAAGTATGGACATTGTTTAATTTTCTTTCCTGATTTTTGTCATTGCCTGAATTTCAAAAATAATTTTTAATAATTCTAAGGCAATCTGTTTTGATAGAGATTCCCTTAGAATTACAGAGCAATTCAGGGAATGACGTTTAATCTTTTATAGTACCTTCGCTTCGTTCTTTAGTTTTTCGATAAGCTCGTCAACGTTGGCAACTTTACCGCCGCCTTGGCGTACGGGTGGCTCAACGACTTTGATCACGCTTAGGCGCGGGGTGAAATCAACGCCGAGCTCTTCGGGCTTCATAATATCCAGCGGCTTTTTCTTCGCCTTCATAATATTAGGTAGCGAGGCATAACGTGGCTCGTTCAAGCGTAAATCTGTTGTGATGACCGCAGGGAGTTTAATCTCGATTGTCTCAAGTCCGCCATCAATTTCACGGGTGACTGTGGCCACACCATCACCAAGTTCTAAATCACTGGCGAATGTGCCTTGTGACCAACCCAACAGCGCAGACAGCATTTGCCCTGTCTGGTTGCTATCGTCATCAATGGATTGCTTGCCCATGATAATAAAGTCAGGGCTTTCTTTTTCAACTATGGCTTTTAGCGCTTTCGCAATAGCAAGAGGCTCAACGCCGCCAATATCTGTTGGCGCATCAGTTGCAACCAAAATGCCACGGTCTGCGCCAATCGCCATGGCGGTACGTAAAGTTTCTTGCGCTTTGTCTGGGCCAATAGTGACGGCTATAATCTCTGTAACCTTACCGGCTTCTTTCAGCTTCGTGGCTTCTTCGATAGCGATTTCATCAAAGGGGTTCATCGACATTTTGACATTATTCAGCTCAACGCCGCTCTCATCCGCCTTGACGCGGATTTTAACATTGTAATCAACCGCTCGTTTTACGGGGACTAAGACTTTCATTTTAAACAGCTCCTAAAGAGTTAATCGGAATTTTGCGCCCAAACGGCCAAAACAAACAAAGCCAACGCCAGCCCTTGTAGGGTAACGCGCCAGCGCATGAGTTTATTGCCATACTTCTTATTAAACTCACCGCCTTTAATCATGGCGGCAAGGCCAACTACTAAAGAGGCAAGAACTAAAAACAGAACAATAATCATTAATATAAAAAAGAATCGTGACATAGAAAAGATAATAGCTTTTTCAGATAATTGTGGCTAGTGCGAAAAAATATATTGACACATTTTTTCGTTATGGTAATTATTAAGTTCATTTAAATTTAGGAGTAAAAAATGGCATTTAAAGACGAATATGGACGCGATAGATATGTATCTGTGAAAAAACCAGAAATAAAATCTCCTTTTAAAACAAGTGTAACAACCGCACCTTTAGATTATGTTGATGAGAAACTTGAGCCAACGGCAGAAGATATATGTGATGCTGTTCTCTCAAGTCCACATGCACTTCATGAAAGTACTTTTTAAACCGCCACACTCATAAAATAATTCACATCCACGCGTGATTTATTAAGGGTGAAGTCTTTGTTTATGGGGTTGTAAACTAAACCGCACACGTCATGCGCGGTTGCGCCGTTATCACGCACCAACTTGGCAAGCTCAGACGGTTTCACAAACTTCTTCCAATTATGTGTGCCTTGAGGCACCCAGCGTAGGATATATTCCGCCGCCACAATCCCCAGTGCAAAAGATTTAGGCGTACGGTTGAGCGTTGAGAAAATCACGATGCCACCAGGCTTGCATAAATCCAGAACGCTTTTGACGAAAAGCGCAGGATTATCAACATGTTCAATAATTTCTAAAGCCAAAACCACATCAAATTTTTCACTTATATCTTCAGATGATTTGGCTTTATATGTGATATCCAACGCCATTTCATCCGCATGCGCTTTGGCAACGTCAATTGCGTTGGCATCGGCGTCAATGCCTGTGACTGTTCCGCCTAGGCGTGTCATAGGTTCACACACAAGCCCGCCGCCGCAGCC
>CALDHI010000031.1 GCA_937941545.1 uncultured Alphaproteobacteria bacterium | reverse complement strand
AGAATATCTCAATTACAGATAATACAATCTCTAACTCGCCAGAAGATGGTGTGAGTATATTCAAAGCTACAGGTGATATCTTAATCGCTGAAAACACAATCGAGAACGTGGCAGATAATGCGATTGATATTCATGAGAGTGGTGATTTAGAGGTCTCTAGTAATACAATTAATGTTGCGGGCGAAGATGGTATTCAACTAGACAATGTAGGTGATGCTGTGGTGTTATCTAACACTATCACGTCTGCGGGCGATGATGGCGTTGATGTGTTTGGGTCTAGTAATATTATTGTTGAAGATAACATTATTGATGAGTCCGGTGATGATGGCGTTGTTGTTCTAAGCGGTCTGACCAAGGATAATAATAGCGGCTCTACGGTAACTATTCTGAATAATGCTGTATCAAATTCAGGCACACCTCTCGCTGTTATAACAGATACAAACATGACGCTTGATGATTTCCGTTCAGGCGGTGATGGCATCCAAGTTGGTGGCTATGATGAAATTGAAGTCACAGGGAATGATGTATCAAACAGTGTTGAAAACGGCCTTTATGTTTCCGGTCCTCATAATTTTTCGGTTGAAGTCTCTGATAATACATTCACTGATAATGACACAGGATCTTTATTTGAAAGTGGTGACATCGACTTAACAGGTGATACCAACACATATCAAGGTGGCCGTGTTGGTTTACGTTTTACACCAGCAGAACTTGATAGTAATAACGATGATGCGTCTTTTGCTCCGATGTCACTTGTAGGTGATACGATTGGCGCACAGAGCTTTTCTGATATTACGGAAGATTATATCCAGCTTGATAATACTGCCTTCCTAGCCCCGGGTAACCCAACAATTCTGGATGCGACGGATAGCACATTTGATAGCATCGGTCCGCAGGAAATCTATACAAATGCGCAAATTTCTCTTCTTGAAAGTAAGATTGAACATTTCCTAGATAATGGTTCAACAGGATTATTCTTCTTACAGGGTTTTGAGGCGGTGGCCGTGAATGTGGATATTAATCAGGAAGATATTTTCCAAGGTTTTGAGCCAAAAGCGGATCAACTTGGCGGTCTTAATGTCACAATTCTTGGCTTACCAACATTACCAGGCGGCGTAACAGCCACACCAGATACGGCGGCGGGATTGAATAATCTTACACCGGCGGCAGGTGGTGTTTACCCCACAAGCCCAGAGGCGTTAAACGCGATTGAAACAGCGGCAGGTGGTAATGCCGAAGGTTCATCTCAGTCATCATGCTTTAGTGGTAGTGCCCTTGCGAATGCAGATTATGGCCAGTCAGTCAATATTAGCTACGGAGGTAGTGCTATTGACTTGTTAAATGAAGAAGTCAAATGCGGTTCATAATTCTTTAAAATAAAACTTAAAAAAACAACTTTAAAGCATAATGAAATTTAGGATTGTTTGTGTTGTTCCGCTATATCCTTGATATCAGCAATACACGTTACAGAACTATAAATGATATTCGCAAAGTGCGTTTTACGAGGTAGATTATTAAGATCCCAGGAACGCGAAGCTTGTGGGCATAAATTTTGTTAAGTGCGGGCAAGTTAGATTTAATAGTGGTGAACGCAGTTGCTTATTAACATTCTCATAAGGCAGTTTTTAGATGCAATAAGCACTATTAACGACCAGGTCTATTGAAGTGCGTCTGTCTGAAATAAATTTATGCGCAAACCACCATGCTGAACTGAGGCAGTTATCTGCAAAAATGGCAAGACTTTCGATTGAGCTAAAGAGTGATCGGTTGTGATAATTCCAACGCGCCAACCTTATAGTAACTAATCTATTATTTTTTTGCATAGTTTATGAGCACTGAGAAAAGCAGATTCGATACGTCCCTTAATACACCAATCACCACAAACACCAATATTGAGATTTTGATCTAAAAAGAATTCTTCCTTTGCAGGCGTTAAAGTATCTGCGTATTTCCAACGATGGCACACCTGATGCTTGATTTGCTCGATAGTAACACCAGACAGCTCACAAAACTCATTAATAATTATACCTGCCATATCCTCAACATTGTCATCCATATGGATATCCGCCCACTCGTTGGTGGTTTGGATTAAAATTGAAGGGGCGGTATCACGGTCAGGTTTTGTCGAATTGACCGCAACCCATTTGATCAATGAGTTTTTGGGCATCGCAATATCCCAGTTTAATTTGGGTGAAACGTCAAAACCTAACATCACGCTATAACACCCCGTCATTTGCACATCACGGATCGCTTCAAGGGGCTGAAAATTGCTTGGTAATAAATTAAGGGCTTGATGGGACGGGACGGCCATCACAACCCAGTCAAATGGCCCATGATGCTCACCTGATTTGTCCTCAAGAGTCCATGCCTCATCGTGACGGCTTAGATTAGTGATTTCAACAGAAAACAGTGATTCAATTCCTTTTGACAGCTGCTTACAGAGGCTATTCATTCTGGGGGCACAGACATAATGCGGCTCAAACCAATCACGTTTGTAAGGCTTTTGCCCTTTTTCTAGAGTTAAAATTTTGGGTTGCCACTCTTGAACTAAGCCTGAACTAATATGAGGCTTAAGAAAGTCTTGAAACGCTTTCGAGCGTGCGGTGAAATATTGGGCGCCATGGTCAAATTGATACGGCTCTGCACGGCGTGTGGACATGCGTCCTCCAACACCCCTTGCTTTTTCAAACAGCTGAACATCATAGGTTTTATTCAGTTGATTTGCGGCAATAAGCCCTGACAAGCCGCCACCAATAACCGCTACTTTTTGTTTATCTGACATGCCCCATACCCCAATTTTTTAAAACGCCAATTTGCAAAATGCTTATATAGAAATGCGGCAAGGTGTCGAATAATAGGTAATGATACAAAGAACCCCAAGATACGCCACCGCTTTAATTGCGTCCATATCAGGATAAATGCATCAACACCTATATGCATATTGCGTTGATGATCCAACGCATGCAGTGCGCGTAAACCATCAGCCTTTTGATAACCCAAGGATTCAAAAACACTAAAATCACGTGTTATATCAATCCACTCAAAAATCTCAACTGGTGCAATGGCTTTGTAATGCTCAATTTCTTTAGAGCATAGGCCGCACGCCCCATCGTAAAAAACGGTGATTTTATCGGTGTGTTTTATAGGTTTATTATTCATCATCTATATATAGACTATTATTAGATTTATTCTATGGAACATTGTATTGATATAATAATCAGTGCCAATAGTTTTCTTTAAGCAACATAACAGGAAATTAACAGGCGCTGCCCTGCCTTTGGTTTTAGAATCAACCCATAAAAACATGCTCTCAACACCAATGATTAATCAATCATCAGCGATAATTGGTGATGATCTTTAGCATTAGTATTTTTCTTTTTAGGACGCAGCTTACGACTCCCAAGTTTTTGATATACTTTCCCTGCATCATCTTTGAAACTCGCCGCCTTGCGCACAAGACCAATCTTGGTGCGTGCATTTTTCAACGCTATTGCATGGTCAACGATGGGACTGGGGTAATCTTCGCCTATACGGCACTTCGCCTTCAATTGCATAGCGTCATCCATTTTCCATGGTTCATGTATCCACATCTTTGAAACATCCCTCAACTCTGGAACCCAGCGTCGAATAAAATTGCCTTCTGGATCATGCTCTTGCGATTGTTTAATCGGATTATAGATACGTAGTGCGTTAATACCTGTAACGCCAGATTGCATTTGTAACTGACTGTAATGAATACCAGGTTCATAATCGGTAAAAATACGCGCCAAATGATATCCCGTCTTACGCCAATCTAGCCACAATTGATAACTCGCAAAACTGACCAACATCGCCCTCATTCTAAAGGTAATCCACCCTTCATAGTTAAGACTGCGCATACACGCATCAATAAACGGATAACCTGTTCGACCTTCAATCCAAGCTTGATAATACGATTCATTATGATCTTTTTCCCGCATGCCCTCAAACGCAGGATGCATACATGTAAATTCAATCTCGGGCTGATCTTCAATTTTTTGTATGAAATGGCAATGCCACGATAAACGAGATTCAAAGGCAGAGAGATTTCGTTTCCATTGTTTCATTTTCTCTTGAGATAAACCCGCGCGACGCGCTTGGTTAGATTTCATCACTTCGCGTATAGATAGGGTTCCCCACGTTAAATGTGGAGATAGCCGAGAACAGGATTTCTCAGATTGCCCTGGCGCAGAGATTCTATAAATATACTCCCTGCCTCGATCTTCCAAAAAACTTTTTAACGTCTTAATGGCGCAGCGACGTCCCCCTGCTTGCGTTATACCCAATACAGAATCACCAAAAATTGGATCATCCTTTGAT
>CALDHI010000030.1 GCA_937941545.1 uncultured Alphaproteobacteria bacterium | reverse complement strand
CCCGCCGGAATCCAAGCTTCCGCCGCAGGCGTGGGTGGTGGTTAAATAGGCTTAACTCTCAGGCTTCGCCGTTTCAGGGATTTTGATCTCTGGTTTTTTAACGGGCGAAGGGGCGAGTGGGTCTGTTGTTTCTAACAACGTCGCAATAATACGGCGGTTACGCTCCAACTCCATACGCTTGGGTGAAATCTTCACGGCGCGCTCCAATAAAGATAAGCTCTCTTTTAAATGCCCTTGACTGGCAAGGTTCAGCGCTAGGTTATTAAGGATAGGTGAGGGATCACCTTTCCAAAATTTTAATCCTTGTCTAAAAGATTGCTCCGCATTTTGATGATCTTTAAGCGCATCTTGCGCTGTGCCTAAAGCCAAAAAACCACGTGCATTTTTAGGGTCAATAATGGTTGATTTCAACGCATATTTTTTTGCCGCGTCGTAATCCCCTAAGGCGATTTGCGCCATCGCCATCTCTGTTATGGCTTCAACGTTTGGTTTTTCAACATCTGTATAAGGCGTAAGCACGCTTACTGCTTTACTGGTTTGCTCATTCTCACGTAATTCACGCGCATAACGTGTGGCAAGAATGGCATCGTCTGGATTACGCTTTAATATTTGTTCTAAGGTTGCCAGAACTTGTTGCGTATCGCCGCTAGCCTCAGCATTTGCCAATGCGGTTTTCATGGCTTTATCAATTGATTTAGATTCCAAGTTAGGGCGCGCACTGCCCACTTTTGAGCCAGTCTTTCCTGCATTTGCGCCATCATAACCTCCACCAGAAGCACAGGCAGATAGAGCAATAACAGAGACACTGATAAGAGCAAAAGTAGAATATTTTTTAAACATGAATAAAAACCATCTTGTTGTTTGTTTTAAACTAACGAAAGTATAGAGCATATCGCTTTATAAGAAAATGATTTATGTGTTGAGGGTGTTATAGTAAGGCTATGGGGGGCTTATTGCAGGTTCTCTTGCACTTCGTGACAGGTGCCAGGGCAATAATAGGTACTGGTCTTTTGGCATCCCGCGCCAGATTTGGCATTGCAACTGCGCCTTATGCGGACATAGTTTTCTTTGGGAGCGCCCACAATAACGTGGCGTTGCATTAAAATATTGCCATCTTTACCAATCACTGAAAAATGACTCGCACCTGCTTTGCGTGGTACAACAATCAATGTATCGGGCGTATCAAGCATAACACTTATATGATTAGGATTGCCCACAACTACACTTGCGGCCTCTTGGGTCAGCTTAATCATCTCAGACTTATCTTGTGTCATATTCAACGTAGGGTAAGCCATAGGCAGGCCCCGTGCCGCATTGGAGGATAAGTTCGGCATATCAATAACACTACTGGAGGCAGGAAAGGCCAACGCACCCACGCTGGTGGATGATGTGATATCATCCGCGTTTGCGTGCGTAATCAACGCCATCATGATCACGCAGGATAAAGCGAAAATCTTTATGTAGTGTTCTATGGATTGAATATGAGTCATGGAGCCTTTTGCAGTGCGCGGTGATATAAGATATTATTAATCTCACTTATATAACTATATCGCGAAACGCATAAAATTACACGTTGTTTCTATTCGAATTTAGATAAAATTTTACGCAGCTTGCTCAGTTTCTGCATCACGCTTGAAGGTGTGTGTTTGGTATAGATGCCCTGTTTTCTTGGCTAATTCACGACGATAGTAGATATCCATTGTGATTGCTTTTTGCATTAAAAGTCTGGAATACAAAGTATGACAGCCATCATCCATTGCGTCATAGGCGCGGTCATACAAGTCTTTGATGTCAAATAAGGATAGATGTTCAATGTCGTCTTTACGCTCATTCTTATAGTTATTATTGGTCGCTGTTCTTAGGATGTGTGTAGTAATATATGTCATAGGGTGGGAGCTCTTTTTGTTTAAGTTATGTTCTAATAAACTGATTTAACCCTAAATTGATTAATAAAGAGTTAAATTTATGAAAAAAATCACTGGGGAAGCTAAAAATCTCTAGTTATTTCGTAAAATAATTCAATTTTTCCTTGCATATGATATTTTTCATATGTATAAGAGAGGCATAATTAAGTACGAGTAAAAACAATATAATCTGAGTTGTGGGGAATATTAGTATGATTACACCAACGCAAATGAGAGCGGCCAGAGCGATGCTCGATGTGTCCCAAGGTCACGTCGCCGAATTTTTAGGCATCGCCGCCAACACACTTTCTAAAATAGAAAGTGGCCAAAGTGACGTGTCCGTATCCCGCAACCAAGACATCCAAAAATACTATGAACGTGAGGGAATATCTTTCACCGAAAATGATGGTGTGAAGTGGAATCAAAACCAAGTGACTAAGTATCAAGGTCAAAAAGGAATCCAAGAGTTTTTTGACGACGTGTACAAAGAGGCATTAGAGGGATGTAATATTAATCTTTTTAACGGTGTGCCTGATTTACTTGTAAAATGGTTAGGCGATGGCTTTTACAAGAATCATGTTGAACGCATGAATAAGATAAAAGATAGAGGTGAATTTAAGATTATTGTTTCAGAAACTGAAAGTAATTTAATAGCAAATAGCTTAGCTGAATATAGAGGATTCCCAATTAATCAATTTAATGAAAGAACTATTTATATTTATGGTGAAAAAGTGGGTTTTTTCTCTTTTGGCGATGATGATGTTTTTATACGAGTGTATAAAGAAAAAGACTTGGCGAGTTCAATGAATGTTCTATTTAATATAGCATGGGAAAACGTGGCTAAAGAGTTATAATGTTAAATAAAACTGAGACAAAACAAATCACAACAACTATGGTGCATTTCTTAATGAGCCATCCACTTCCTTCGATGCCTATGGATGTCGTTGATCGTATCTCTAACTTTAATCTTTATCTAGAACCTCTGAAACTATCTTATGATGAAATTTTGGGCGAATTAAAAAAAATTGGCGATGATTGGCATCTTAGAGATGAGCATGTTAACCCAATAAAAAAACAGAGAACACAAAATAAGTTAGAGAGCGATTTAACTTCTTCATGGCATTTTAAGAGGGGAGATTTAACGATGGGATTTTGTGTTGCCGTTAAGACTGGTTTTAATGGAGAACTTGAATCAACTGCTGATAGATACGGTCTTGACCCCAGCGAAGGAACAGAAATTTATAAAGTAGGTTTGTATCCAGAATTTACGAATAAAGGTTACGGTCATAGTTTTTTACCTTTAATTCAGTCAGCTTTAATGAAGGGACAAAAATCCGATAATCCTGATTTTTGTATAGAGCCGAGTGACTTTATATACTTAAATACTCGTCCTGATTCTAACGCTGTTAATTCAGTAAATTTTTACAAGACTTTGGGATATAAAGAGTCAGGGGTTATTGAATGGCCTATACCTACAGAAGAATTTAACCGCATGAATAAAGAACGTGTTAGAGGGCGTGCGTTTACACCACGTTCTTCTACCCCAGATACAGAATCTGCAAATACAAATAAATTTATGACTTTAGGTAATTCTTGATTTGAAAGTTTCCCCACTATAGAGCCCGCAATGACTTTTGTTGTTGCGGGTTTCTTTTATAGATAAGAGGCGTCATGTCGGCAAGCCGAAGGACGCTATTTTATCTTATTCTTAATCTAGAAAAAAGGCTAAGCCTTCACAACAGGTAAGCCATCCTCTGCCCATGCAGATATGCCACCGACCAGATTATAAGCGTCTAAGTCTTTTAACTTGCCATCACTTAAATAATCAATGGCCTGCGCACTACGCCCGCCCTTCAGACACTGGAAGATAATCTTTTTATCACGGGGCAGGTCAATATCTTGCATAGCTTGGGGGAGGATAGACAGCGGTGCCAATATCGCGCCCTCAATATGCCACTCGTCATATTCGCCTTGCTCACGCACATCGATAAGTATT
>CALDHI010000029.1 GCA_937941545.1 uncultured Alphaproteobacteria bacterium | reverse complement strand
GCATAACTGTTAACATAATAAGTGGGAGAAGTTAATTTACGCAATTTGAAGTTATTCAGATTATATTCACTGATACATCCCATAATTAAGAAACCCTTAACCTTTAGTGTGTATATATGATTATAAGTTTTAGAGATAAAGAAATAAAAGAGGAGGTTAACCTCCCGAATAATAAAGATGATTTTGTTACGGTTAGTAATAAAGCCAACATAAAACAGGGGTACAAAAAGTTGATTCTCAACGGATTAGAAAATTCACCAGAAGTGTGTCAGTTGCTTGTAAAGCTTCATGATCATAATCGTCTGTATGACATGGCAAAAACCGATGACGGGGAAAGCCGTGAAGAGCTTGTAGAAATTATGACAGGCTTGCTGAAACATGATTTATCTGCAACAGGGCATGAGCTTATTGCTGATGTTTTACTCGCGCTCATTTCAAAAGCAAAGCAAAATTTACGCCTTGCCTTGTCAGAGCGTTTATCTGTCATGCAAAATGTTCCTTTGCGTATTGTTTTAAAATTAGCGAATGATGATATTGAAGTTGCCAATCCTGTTTTAAAGAACAGTAAAGATTTAACGGATTTTGATTTGATTTATATTTTAAAAGCAAAAGGCGTATCGCACGGTCAAATCATTGCACAACGTCCAGAACTTTCAAGCACATTAGTCAATATGTTGGTTAGCACAAACGACGTAAATGTTGCTATTAACCTGGTAAAAAATAATACGATTATATTTAATAAAACAAACATGGCTGATTTAATCGCGATGGCGATGCAATCAGATGACTTGGCATCTCCTTTATTGAAGCGTGATGAAATTACGGTTGAACTTGTAGCAAAAATTTATGAAACTGTTGGCGAAGAATTAAAAACATTTATTAAAGACAATTTTGAATCCACCAATCTGGGGGTTGTCGATAGTGAAATTGATAGCTTAGTGAGTGAGTTTTCTAAACTTGAAAGTGGTATATTAAACCCAACTGAAGATTTAATCCAAAAAGCAGAATACATGTTTAAGAATAATATGCTGTCACCGCAAGTGATAGTGGATAGTTTGCGTCGTGGTCAAATTTCAACATTTGTTGCACAGATGTCTGTATGTTGTAGCCTGCCATCCCATGCAATTGAGCGTGTTGTGAAGCAAAAGTCAGGTCGTGACTTAGCCGCAGCTTGTACGCTGGCGGGTATCGTAAAAAGTGATTTTATAAACATCTTCTTACTGACATCACGCGTGCGTAGCACAAACATTATTTGTGAAAGCGATTTATCAACCGCTATTCATTACTTTGATAAAATGGATCAAAGAATTGCGACAAGCTTGTTTCATAAAGATAGACATTAATTCATTAAATAAACTTTCTTCCAAAAGTAAAAACCCCGCATAATTTTTGCGGGGTTCTCTTTTGTTATGATACGAATTTTACTTTACTTAAGCCGCTTTTGCTTTTGCATTTTGTAGCGCAATAACGCCAGGTAATTCTTTACCCTCAATCCATTCAAGAAAGGCACCGCCCGCCGTTGAGATATAACTAAAATCTTCGACAGCGCCCGCATTGTCTAGCGCAGAAACAGTATCGCCGCCGCCCGCAACACTTAACAGAGAACCAGATTTAGTGAGCGTCGCCACTTTTTTCGCTAAGGCATTTGTACCGTTATCAAAGGGCTTCATTTCAAACACACCCATCGGTCCATTCCACAAAACTGTTTTCGCTTGTTCCAAAATGCCTTCAATATTTTTGATGGTCTCTGGGCCAATATCAACACTTTCTTGGTCATCGGCAATTGTATCAATACCAATCACTTCGTGGTCGGCATTGGCTTTAAATTCAAGAATGGCAATACGATCAACGGGCAGAATAATTTCACACCCTGCATCTTTGGCTTTTTGTTCAATAGACAGGCACTCTTCTTTCATGTCTTTCTCACATAATGACAGGCCAACGGGCGCACCTTTGGCAAACAAAAATGTGTTCGCCATGCCGCCGCCCAAGACAAGGTAATCTACTTTTTTGACTAAGTTATTCAGCACGCTCAATTTTGTTGAAATTTTTGCACCGCCAACAATAGCAACAACGGGTTTTTTCGGTGCTTCCAAAGCATTCGTGAGTGCAATAAGTTCCGCTTCCATAGACAGCCCTGCGCAACTCGGCATCAGCTCCGTAATCTTTTGCGTAGAGGCATGCGCACGATGCGCCGCAGAAAAGGCATCATTCACAAAGATATCACCTAAGCTGGCAAGAGTTTTTGCATACTCTAGATCATTGGCCTCTTCGCCTGCATTAAAGCGTAAGTTTTCTAATAGCTTAATATCCTCAGTGCTGTCTGTACCAAAGCCAACTAAGACACCCCACTGGTCGCGAAGGACGGGCGGTAAAAATGACAATGAAAATTCTGCATTCTCTTGTCCCTTTGGGCGACCATAATGTGACAGGATAATTACTTTGCAATTTTGCGTGCGAAGATAATCAATCGTTGGTTTAACGCGATCAATCCGCGTTGTGTCCGTTACCTTGCCATCTTGCACTGGCACGTTTAAATCAGCACGTAATAAAACTGTTTTACCGTTTAAATCAAAATCTTTTAAAGTTTTATAAGTCATTATATTTTTCCTTTTATTTAATGCTTTTATATTTTTGTGTGGTGTTAATTAAATGCGAACGTAGCGCAGGCTCAAACGCAGAATGCCCTGCTTGTGTGGCAATAATATACTCTGCCTCTGGCCATACGTTGTGCAGTTTATGCGCTGATATGATAGGGCAGATCATATCATAACGTCCTTGAATAATTGTCGCTGGGATATGCCTGAACGCATCAACCTTTTTCAACAAGCTATCCTCATCGCTGATGATTTCAGTCATAAAATAATGACATTCAATCATCGCAATAGACAACGCTTTGTCTTTTTGTTCTTGCGTTAAAACAGCCTCATTGTTTGGAATAAGGTGCGCGCATGATCCTTCATAGGCGTCCCATTGTATCGCGGCATCCAGCTTTTTATCGTCATCATCCCCTGTAAATATTTCGTAATAGGCGCTGAGTAATTTATGTCGTTTATCTTTTGAAATAACACTAGAGAACTTCTCCCATGCCTCTGGGAAGACGTGTTTGTTTGTGTCCATAAACCAATCAATATCGGATTGCTCCATTAAAAAGATACCACGCAATGTAAGACTCAAACATCTATCCGCTTGTTGCGCCGCATAGGAAAGGGCAAGGGTTGATCCCCATGACCCACCAAATACATGCCATTTTTCAATGTTCAAAACAGCGCGCAATTGCTCAATATCATTAATCAAATCTTGTATTGTGTTCTTGTCTAAACAAGCCAACGGCGTGGATTTACCGCATCCACGTTGATCAAATAAAATTATACGATAATGCGCGGGATCAAAAAACTGTCTTAAAGCAGGGGAACATCCCCCGCCAGGGCCACCATGTAACACAACAACAGGCACGCCGTCAGGATTGCCTGATTGCTCCCAATAAATTTGATGGGGCGCATCAACGATCATGAGGCCTGTTTCATAAGGTTCAATCGGCGGAAAAAATTCCGTTAAGGATTGATTATCTAGCGTATCATTCATGGTGCTAAATTAAGATTTTTTGACGGGCTTTGCAATGATTTCATAATTTCTAAATCTGCACTATTATCTAGCTCAATAAGAGGGCCATTATATTCTCTTAAATTACCGCGCACTCTGATGGGGGTCTTTGCAAGGGACATTATATTAATGCCCTGTTTAGAGAACTCTTTACGCATCCCAGACGGCACCATGATGGTGAAATCCTTCTTCCAATCTTTACCGAAATTCAGATAGATATCATTACGCACGCTGGCGACTTTTTGCACAACGCCCTCTAACACAACGAAATCACCAATGAACTCTTCGGCGTTATCAATTGTAATAGTTCTAAAATCACTTTCTGGTGACCATAAGCCAATGTTGGCACTTCGCGCCTTATCTTCAATATTCAACATTTGAGAGAGCATCTGCGTTGATTTTGGCGTTGTTTGCACTTGGGCAAGCCCCCGCGCCAATAACGCGCCTTGTATCCAAATATCTTTATCCTTGATCACAAGATGCACCAATTGATGTTGCATTCTGTTTTCTCGTCCCCGTTTTGCATCGCGCGTTTGATACAGCATCACTTGCGTTTTTTCAGGTAATAACTTGTTCAACACGCCTAAGGCTTGCTCGGAATAGACCGCTTGTTCCCAAATATGAAAATCAGGAATGCGCAGTGAGGACAGCCTCACAATTGTGCCATCTTTTAATAATAGGGTAAGACCATCAATTACCTTGTCAATTCTGCCTGATTTAGTATGTTTAAGCTCAAATAAATCAGCCCTTGGCACTTTGACCTGAATGGCTTGCGCTGGGCTATCCTCCTGGCTATATGCAGGGGCGCAATAAAAACAGAGTAATAATAAAATAGAAAGAAAACGTATCATGGCTATAAAATGGACTAATCTCACAACCCTTTGCAAGAAGAGTTTTACGCTTACGCTCGTATCAAGTGCTTTATTCATCAGTGCCTGTACGACCAATGCGGCGACAGGACAAAAACAATTTACGGCCTTAATGCCTGCGTCAAACGAAGCGGCCATCGGCGCATCAGAACATGCAAAAGTTGAAGCGCAATTTGGCAAATTCATGACAGGGCCAGTGGCAAATTACGTCAATAGTGTTGGGCAAAAGGTTGCCGCGCACACGGAACGTAAAGATATTCAATATAAATTCTATGTTCTCGATACACCGATGGTTAATGCCTTTGCATTACCTGGTGGCTATACATATTTCTCTCGTGGGTTATTGACCTTGGCAAATAGTGAAGCCGAATTGGCCGCTGTTATTGGTCATGAAATTGGTCACATCACGGGACGTCACGCGGCGGAGCGCATGTCGCGCGGTGCAGTGGCAGGTATTGGCGCGGCGGTTATCGGTGCGGCTGTCGGTGGCTCTGCGGGGCAAGTGGCCAATTTAGGCTCTAACCTATATCTATCGTCTTATTCACGTAATCAAGAACATCAATCTGATGAGCTTGGTGTGCGCTATATCTCGCGTGCGGGATATGATCCAATGTCTATGGCGAAGTTCCTCGCCAGTCTTGATGCTCAAACGAAGCTTCAAAGTGGTGGTAAATCAAATGCTACGAATTATTTCTCAACCCATCCCTTAACCGCGGATCGCGTGCAACAAGCGCGTGTTGAAGCGACTAAGTTTCCCGCGAATAACAACCTTAATCGCGCGGCATACTTAACGAAAATTAATGGCTTAACCTATGGTGACAGCGCCGACCAAGGCTTCACGAAGGGCAATCGTTTTTATCACCCCGCGATGGATTTCACTTTTAGTATTCCTAAAGGCGCGAAGGTACAAAATCAGCCAAGTAACGTGGCGATGGCGCATCCAAATGGCTCTCTCGTTGTTTTCGATGCCGCCAAATCAAGCGCCAGCCCAGCGAGTTATCTACAAAATGAATGGCTTAAAGGAAAAGCGCAATCACGCATTGAAACCGCTAATATCAACGGGCAATCCGCCGCGACGACTGGGTTTGAAGGTGTTGTGAATGGTAAGCAAGTTGATTTACGCTTTACGGCTATACAATATGCGCCCGGTAAATATTACCGTTTCCAAATGGCCATTCCAAAAGGCACGAGCAGTGCGTTTGTGACTGAGCTAAAAGAAACAACCTACAGTTTGCGCAAAATGACAGGCGCAGAAAAAGCGTCCTTGCAACCTAAAACATTACGTGTGTTGACCGCTCCCTCTGGTGCAACAATCCAAAGTATGTCAGCAAGAATGAATGTTGAGGGTGACAAAACACAATATTTCCGCGTCCTAAACGGCATGCTTAACGGCCAAACAGTGCAAGCAGGACAGCCCTATAAGATTGTGATGTAGGGTTTTATGGATTGAGGCTTGTGATTGTGTGTTGTGACATTAAGTTTTGTAAAACTATTTTATGTTTAAATTCATGAGCTGCGCCATAAATCACTAAAACTTTATCGTTTGACTGTAATTGTTGGTGAATTGTATTGACAATATTGGGTTCACGTACGTTATCTATTGCCTGCATTATTTTTTGTAAGTAATTGCTTGTGTTGTTTTTAGAAGGGCTACCATCAAGGGAAGCTAAGTGTTCTATATGAAAAGATGTATGCAATTTTTCATGATACCAATTGTAAAAGTTGAGTTTGTTACAATTTGATTCCGCTATAGGTATTTGCCTTAATAGGTTTTTTCTAAATTCTTGTATAGCGCCTTCTATATTGTCGGTATCTAAAGTTTTATATTTATATCTGTGTTTTAACATTGAACAAATATGCCATGATAAAAAGTCTTCTTTGGTGAATTCTTGTTGCTCTAAACCGTCAATTATTTGTAGTTGTGATGGTTCTCCAGTAACACAGTTAATATTATTCCGAATAGCTAAGTCTAATGCATATGCTACCTCTCCAATACCATGAGATGCGTATTCATAGAACCATTTAGGCATAACGCCAGATCCTTCGCTTGGCGCTTCTATTATTAAGCTATTTGGATGAAAGGATTGTACTTGATGTGCAATCAATTGGGTTGTTGCATTATGAGTATCTATAACATGCTCTGCGGCTATGTACCTAAGTTCCTTTTTTGCAGAGCAATACGCTGTTACGTATGGTATTTTCATGCCTCTTTGAGCATGATCATGCCATGGTCTTAGCAATGATAAGTTAAGATTTAGAGCCATAGAAACAAAATACTATATTATGACAATCTTTGCAAATTTATAGTATTTTTGATAAGTTGCGCCTTCTTAGCTTCAAATAAAGCACACCTATTAACGCCCCAACGGCGTTACTGACTAAATCCCAGCCTGTGTTTAGATAGCCGCCTACGTTTGTGTTGGGGATGGAAATCACGGCAACAAATTCAATCATTTCATTGAGCGCACCCAGTCCCAAGGCGATAAAGAACAGGGTCACACAAATGGGCAAGCTAAGCGGTAAGGTCTTTTTCAAATGGGCTTGTAAAGCTTCATGAGCCGCAATAACGGACAGCCCAAACCCAAAGGCATGCACAAGCTGATCATATTTGGGCGTGTATTGAGAAAGCTTTAAATCATAGAGGACAGGCGCGCTGCTCTCAATAACTGTCCATGATTGTGGAATAGGGATGAGACCCCCCGCAAGATGCACAAATCCCCAAAAGGCTAAGCCACCCAAAACCAACGCACTGAACGTCACACGCTTATCCATATAAACCACGAAGCCTATGATAATCATCATCGTCACTTGATAAAATAAAAATTCACTATTCTGGATTTTTAGCGCAATGCCGAGAAACACAGCCATATAGCTGATAACAATTATGCTGTAGGGACGTAAATGAGGTTTGAAAATGTACATGACAGGGGCTTTTCTTTTAATCATAAAAAAAGCGGAGGATAATCACTCCCTCCGCCTTATAACTTCTACTATTTGTATTTTAAACTTTAAAAAATGTGTTTTTCAAAGAATTCTTTTACGCTGCTTTGCGAACATCATTAGCAGGCATGCTTTTCGCGTTGCCTTCTGTACCCATGATTTTCTCAAGGTCAATTGTCGCTTGCTCTTCGCTCTTATCTTCAACCGCTGCCACTTCGCGTGCTAGACGCTCTAAAGCAGATTGGTAGATTTGACGCTCTGAGTAGCTTTGTTCGTTGTCATCATTGCTACGCTTAAGGTCACGAAGAACTTCAGCGATAGAAACGGGGTCACCAGAATTGATTTTAAGTTCATATTCTTGTGCGCGACGGCTCCACATTGTGCGACGAATGCGGGCTTTACCTTTAAGCACTTTGATAGCATCTTTCATACGTGAAGCAGTACATAGCTTACGTAGACCAGATTCTTTTGCTTTCATCATTGGAATTTTCAGGCGCATACGCTCTTTTTCGAAATTAATCGCGTAAAGCTTGATTTCCATACCGGCAATAGTTTGCGTTTCCACACCTTCGATGATGCCTACACCATGTGCAGGGTAAACCACGTGATCGCCAGTTGCAAAGTTATCATTATCAGCCATAAAAAGAGCCTTTCTGTTTAAATGTTGTTACCAAATGTCCATTAGAATAGTGACATTGATTTCGTAAGTGTTATAACGTTCGTTACTTAATCACTTACAAGAACCATGCCAGTTCTTAATGGTTTTCCATAGCCTTCTCGTCAGGGAAAGCTGTCCTTAATGGATACGATTGTCGAAATTATTAATATATAATGCAGCGTTTATTTTCGTAATCTGTGACGAATAATCTGCTCGTTTCAACCGCTTATCGTTTAGCCATGTATAAACAATACTTAATTTTTTGTTAAAAAGCAAGAAAAATTCGTTAAGAGGGCTGAAATTAACTTCAATCACCTTCTCCAGGAAGGGCGCTAAAGTGTTCTTCTAGCTTGTTTTTCTTGTCTTTAAACTCTTCGGCTTCAGGCAGTGGATCTTTTTGTTCTGTGATGACTGGCCACTTTTCAGAATACTCTCGATTGAACTCAACCCACTTCTCGGCTTCGGTTTCTGTGTCGGGTAAAATGGCGTCGATGGGGCATTCTGGTTCGCAAACACCACAATCAATACACTCATCTGGATGGATAACCAGCATGTTTTCACCCTCATAGAAGCAATCCACAGGGCATACTTCTACACAATCAGTATATTTGCACTTAATGCATAAATCAGTCACTACAAAAGTCATGTGAGAGATTTAAAAGAAAGTGCGCCGTTTTTCAAGGTAATTTCTGCGCTTATTTAAAAGCCGTCATGCGCGCAAGTGCGAAGGCGCTAAGCTATTTAAGGGCAGGGAATGTTAACATGTTGTTTTGTATGTTAATTTCACCGCCAATCGGCAGGGTGCATAAATTATCCCCATGCCCAATAGGGGCGCCCGTGATGAGGGGCGTGTTAGGGGCGTTGTCACGCATGATGTCTTCAATAGTAAAACCAAAGGGATTACTGCTCTCAAGCGAGTTTAAAAACTCACCTAATAGAATGCCAGAAAGCTTATTAAGCCATCCTGCCTGCTTCATATGCCCCGCCATGCGGTCATATCGGCTGGTATGCTCGTTCGTGTCCTCAAACATAAGGATGGCGTTCTTCAGGTCAGGCGCATAAGGCGTACCGATAAGGGTTTGCATATCACTGAGGTTGCCACCAAATAAGCGCGCGTTTACTTCACCAGTGCTATTTATTGCTACGCTGTTCGCTTTACCCATTAAAACATCAATCATATGATGTTGCCATTCTGGCTTTATCTGATTCGGGACGCTAACGAGCACTGGGCCATGAAATGTTACGAGGCCAGTTTTGGCATGTATGGCATTAAGAAGAGTTGTTATATTGCTGAAACCAATCAGTATTTTGGGGTTGCTCTGAATTAAGTCATAGTCGAGTAAATCCAATAAATGCACTGCGCCATTACCGCCCCGTGTGCAAAAGATGGCACGAATCGAATCATCCTTGAAATAATCATGCAAGGCATTGGCGCGTTGCTGATGTGTTCCTGCAAATTGCCCGTAGCGTAGAATATTTTGGTCATGGATAACAACCTCAAAAAACTGGCTTAACCATTTAATAGCAGGGGCAAGTTTATTCATATCATGCCACCCAGCAGGGGAAATAATGCCGACTTTATCACCATGTTTTAAGGCAAGGGGGTATATGGGAGCAGGGTGAGTCATGCAGATATTATAAACGCGAAGGGGCGCGCGTGCGAAGGATTAATTTTATTGACATAATCTCAAAGGCGTGAGACAAGGGTTTTTTAATTTATTTTACTATTTAGGAATATCTTATGTCGCAGGAAAATAATCCATCATTAAGTGATGAGCAATTGCGCAATCTATATATAGTTCGAGGCTTACTTAATGAGCGAAGGTATTCAGAGGCATACACGGCGCTTTGTCCTTTGTTATTAGATCGGGTCTCCCCAGCATTTGAAATTGCAGGTCATTTGCATGAAACAGGCTTAGGCATGCCGCAAGATATTCTTAAAGCGCGTATGTTGTATTTTGTGGCTGCGATGGGGGGAAGTGAGAGTGCACAAGATAAGGTTGATTTAATATCTGATCATTTCATAAAAGAACGTCTTGTTCAGAAAGACTATCAGGGGGCCGTTGGTTGTGCTTTATCCATACAAAATCAAGAGTTACAATTAAAAGGATTACAATTGATAGGGAGTGATATTTTAAGCAATATGCCCGATGCAGATTTGCGTGGTTTAAATGATGAATTTAAAAACGTTAATTTGGACTCTTCGATGCAAGATATGCGTAGCGCTTATAACATTGTTATCTATAACATCACTGAGCATCATCATAAGGTATTAGATATTAACGCGCGCGATTATTTTGATATAACTTTATAGAGCGCTAAACCTCTTTCCTCACACTTTGATAGGCTTCCATGGCGCGGTCTCGGGCGTCACTGTGCATCATGAGGGGCTTGGGGTAATCCTTACCCAGCTCAACGCCGGCCATTTTTAAGACGCCATCGGGCGCTTCCCATGGGGCGTGAATATGCTCATCGGGCATGTCTTTTAGCTCGGGGATAAAGTGACGGATATATTCGCCTTTGCCATCAAATTTCTTACTCTGTAACATCGGGTTAAAAATACGGAAATAGGGGGCGGCATCCGCGCCACATCCTGCAATCCATTGCCATGACGCGCTGTTGCTGGCCAAATCGGCATCGACCAAGCAATCCCAAAACCATGTCTCGCCCTGATGCCAATGGGTCAACATATTCTTCACAAGGAAAGAGCCAACAATCATCCGCACGCGGTTATGCATATAGCCTGTCTCATAGAGTTGCCTCATACCCGCATCCACAATGGGGAATCCTGTCATACCCTTTTGCCAGGCATATAAATCTTCGCTCTCTTGCGATTTCCACGGAAAATTATCAAATTTTTCTTGTAAATTCTCCCAGACAATTTTGGGGAAGTGATAAAGCAGATTATAAGAAAATTCACGCCAGCCAAGCTCACTCAAGAAATGCCCCATATCTTTTTCCCAACCCTCTAATGTTCCACGTTCTTGCGCGGCATACCAGGCGGTGTTGGGGGATATCATACCAAAATGAAGGTAGGGCGATAGGCGCGATGTATTATCGTCGGCGGGGTGATCGCGGCCTGTTTTATAATTGGCGAGGCCATCATCCAAAAAGTCATGCAGGCGTTGGTTCGCGCCAGCCTCACTAATATCCCAATGCCCAGCCAATGTCTCATGCCAGTTGCCTTCCTTGGTGGGAAGCAAGTTTAAATCATTTACAGCGCACCCCAGCCCGTCTGTCTCGCCATAAGTGATGCGCGTTGAGCGCTCCAGCGGTTCACGCGGAGCGGGTTGATTGAGGCATCCTTTGCGGTAGTAGGGCGTGAACACTTTATACGGCGTCCCTGCTTGGGTGCTGATGTGCCATGGCTCCCATAGTAGTGAGCCGTTGAAGCTTTGAACATCAATGTCATTACTTTCCAAATCAGCTTTGATGTCTTTGTCCCGCGCAATGCGCCAAGGCTCGTAACATCTGTTCCAATAAATTCCACTTGCGCCTGTTTTCTTAATCAGGGCAGGAATGATTTTCGACGCATCGCCTTGCTCTATCACTAAATGCTCAGACAAATCTTTGTTGAGCGCGTTCAATCCATGATGCAGCCAAACACGTGATGCACCGCCCATCGTCCAATCTTCGGCGTTTACATCATCCAAGATATAAAGGGGAATAACAGGGAAGCCATTTTCAACGGCGGCGGATAAGGCGGGGTTATCATTCAGGCGTAAATCCTGACGAAACCAAACAATGATGGGGGCTTTTGACATG
>CALDHI010000028.1 GCA_937941545.1 uncultured Alphaproteobacteria bacterium | reverse complement strand
CGGCTTTGATACCGCTGTCTCTGTGGCGACTGAGGCGCTGGATAGGTTGCAACCAACGGCGGCCTCTCATGATCGTGTGATGATTCTTGAAGTCATGGGTCGTGATGCAGGACATATCGCGCTGGCTTCGGGTATTGCGGGTGGGGCGGATGTGATTCTTCTGCCTGAAATTAAATATTCCATTGAGAATATCGCAGCGAAAATTAAAAAAGTGAAAACCAAAGGGCGTAACTTTGCGCTGGTTGTTGTATCTGAGTCTGTTAAGACTTCAGATGACAAGCCTTATATGGTGACACATACTGATGGTCAAAAACGTTATGGCGGAATTGGGAATTACTTCGGTGAGGAAATCTCAAAGGCGACTGGGTTCGAAGCGCGTGTCACGGTCTTGGGGCATGTCCAACGCGGCGCTCCGCCGACTTATAATGATCGTCTATTGGCAACGGCTTTTGGTGTCAAAGCCGTAGAGTTGGTTGAACAAGAAAAATTTGATAGAATGGTAGCTTGGAAGAATCGTGAAATCGTTGATGTTGCGATTGAAGATGCCATTGCCGCCTATCAGGATGTGGATACAAACAGCACGTTGGTGCAAACTGCGCGTGGCATGGGTATCTCGTTTGGCGATGACGTCGATAAATAATTTTTAAGGGGCGATAAACATGGGTATTGATTACATTAAGCAATCCATCAGTGATGATGAAACGTTAATTCATGTGGCTAATTTCCATTGGATGTATGTCTTTCTGGCTCTGATTAACGTCTTCGTTAGTTCGGTTATTGCTATTTTACTTCTTGTCGCCTCTGTTAAATTTGCGCCGTATATTCCAGGCGCTAATGTGGGTGCAGGTGGATTTGTTGAGCAAATTGCCTATTTACACCCTGGTATCAAAATCCTCGCTTTCTTTATTTTTATTATGGGTGTTCTTAAATTTGCGCATATGATGATTATTAAGGCGACGACTGAAATCGGTGTGACTGATATTCGCCTTGTTTATAAACGTGGTCTGGTTGCCCGCGCTGTTGGTGAAATTGCCATTGATCGTGTTGAGGGTGTGAATGTCCTGCAAGGAATCTTGGGGCGTATGTTTGGCTATGGCCGTGTGATGGTGCGTGGTATGGGTGTGGGTGAGGTGGTATTGCCACCAATCGCGCAACCTATCCGCTTTAAAAAAGCCATTGAACATGCTCGCACAAAATCACGTGAACGCCAAGCGCAGGCAGTTCATTCCGCGACTAGTGCTGCACCTGTCTCTCCGCCCGCAGATTAGTATTATTTATTGTTTTTTGTGATATACTTAAAAAAATCAACTGGAGAATTGTGTCTCTGTCAGATTATTCATACTCCCGTCATCGCGAGAAGCGTAGCGACGCGGCAATCCACTTTGTACTCAAGATGAATTGCCGTTTCAGCCATAAAGGGCTTCCTCGAAATGACGAAGGGGAAAACCGCGTAGCATGCCTGTAGGCCTGAGCGATTCAAAACTTGGTGCCCTTAATCCCTTAATGGTTAAATATTTTTAAAATATAAGTCTACATTTACAGCCTTATACCGGCATGCTAAAAAATATTATTACAAAAAAACGCGTAGAGCGTCTACGCGCCTGAACGACTTAAAAACGAGCGCACTTAAAAGGAAAAAGCCAAATGATCAAGAAATGGGATAAATCTAAACTCGTCAGCCGTTACGTTACCGAGGGCGCAAAATCTGCGCCACATCGCTCTTATTATTATGCGATGGGTCTAACGGAAGAAGAAATTCATCAACCCCTTGTTGGTGTGGCCACCTGTTGGAACGAGGCCGCGCCGTGCAATATCGCGCTGTCGCGTCAGGCGCAAGCCGTGAAAAAAGGCGTTAAAGCCGCGCAAGGAACGCCGCGTGAATTTACAACCATTACCGTAACAGACGGAATCGCGATGGGGCATGAAGGCATGCGCTCGTCGCTTGTATCGCGTGAAATTATTGCGGACTCGGTTGAACTGACCATGCGTGGTCATTGCTATGATGCGCTTGTGGGTTTGGCGGGCTGTGATAAATCCTTGCCGGGCATGATGATGGTGATGCTCCGTTTGAATGTGCCGTCTGTCTTTATGTATGGCGGTTCAATTTTACCGGGTAAATTCCGTGGTAAAGATGTGGATGTGATCTCCGTTTTTGAAGGGGTTGGTAAACATGCCAGCGGCGAGTTTAGCGATGAAGACCTAAAAGAGCTTGAATGTGTCGCGTGTCCGTCTGCGGGCGCGTGTGGTGGTCAATTTACGGCAAACACTATGGCGTGCGTCTCAGAGGCCATTGGCTTGGCACTCCCAAATAGTGCGGGTGCGCCTGCACCTTATGAATCCCGTGATGATTACGCCACGCAATCGGGACAAGCGGTTATGAAGCTGATTGAAATGAACTTGCGCCCTCGTGATATTGTGACCCGCAAATCTTTCGAAAATGCGGCCGCGATTGTGGCGGCAACGGGTGGCTCAACCAATGCAGGCTTACATTTGCCTGCGATGGCGAATGAATGCGGTATTGATTTTGACTTGCATGACGTAGGGGAGATTTTTAAGAAAACCCCGCTCATTGCGAACCTGCGCCCTGGCGGTAAGTACGTTGCCAAAGACCTCTTCGATGTGGGCGGCGTTGGTATTGTGATTAAAGAATTGATTGATAATGGCTACATGCACGGCGATTGTATGACCGTCACGGGTAAGACGTTGGCGGAAAATCTAGAGGGTGTTACGTTGCCAGCCGACCAAGATGTTGTATTCCCATGCAGTAACCCCATCCACCCCACAGGTGGCGTGGTGACATTGAAGGGGAATTTATGCCCTGAAGGCTCAATTGTGAAAATTGCAGGATTAGAGAGTTTAGTCTTTGAAGGCAAGGCACGTGTATTCGAAGGTGAGCAAGCGTGCTTTGATGCCGTGCAACGTAAAGAAGTTGTCGCGGGCGAAGTGCTGGTTATTCGTAATGAAGGGCCAAAAGGTGGGCCGGGGATGCGCGAAATGCTGTCCACCACGTCTGCAATTTATGGGCAAGGATTGGGCGATAAGGTCGCGCTCATTACCGATGGTCGCTTTTCTGGTGGAACACGCGGTTTCTGCGTTGGGCATGTTGCCCCCGAAGCGTTTGTTGGCGGCGCAATCGGCTTGTTAGAAGATGGAGACATTATCCGCATCGATGCCGAATCAGGGACGATGGATGTAAAATTATCCGATGACGAGCTAGCGCAGCGTAAGAAAAACTGGAAGCCCCGTGAACATATGTATCAATCAGGCGCCATCTGGAAATACACGCAAACCGTAGGGTCAGCCGAAAAAGGCGCGGTCACTCACGGTGGTGCGAGAACAGAGAAGCACGTGTTTGTAGATTTATAAAAAATAAAAAAGTTAGTCTAGTTTTTAAAGAGACGCTCAGGCGTGCAGGCACGCGACGCGGCAATCCAGCTTTATAACCTCAAGATGGATTGCCACTTGTCAATAAATCTGCGTAGGTGGCTTGCGACCCTAAGCGCCTTAAATGATGTGGATTTATGCGCCTTGCGTGCCAATAAAGGTTTTCATTCACGCCTAAATCTATAAGGTATCTTAATATTATAAATTTTAAATTACTTAGGATAGCCGTAGCGGGCCTGTCCGCCTGAGGCTTTAAATAAATATGCGCACACAGCTTATTCAATCAGGCTTGGTTCTGATGACGTTTAGTTTCTTAGTATTGCCTCTTTCTGCCTGCGCGGAAGGCGGACTTCAATATGGTATGAAAGTGCCTACTCAAACCTCAGCCCCATTAAGCGCTGATCAACCTGTAGAATTAGAAAGTCCCGTATTAACCGAGTCAGGCTTAACCACGGCATTGGATATGGGATATGTTGCAAACGTAAAATTCTTCGATACACCAGGCATGAGGGCATTTTATGAATCGCGTAATTTCAAGCCTGTATGGATTCAAAATATTTTTTATAAGAATAAAAACATTCAACCCATTTTAATCGCGTTTGAGCAATCATGGGAGCATGGCCTTAATCCCAATAAATATAATGTTGAAAAAATCCGTGGTTTAATGGAAACAGCAAAAGGGGGAGAGCGTTACCAGCTTGACCTTATCATTAGTGACGCGCTGGTGCGCTATGGTCGTGATATGAGCGCGATGCGAGTGGATCCAAAACGCATTGGGCAACGCTCGCAATATTGGCGCAAGCCACTGCGCGCGATTGATACGCTTGATTATGTGTCGTCTCACCCTGATATGGCCGAGGCCTTAGACAGTCTTGCGCCCAAGGGAAAACTTTATACGACATTGCAATCAGAATTAAAGCGCCTTTATAAGATGCCAGCAAAAGGCGAAAATGGCGCGCAAGTGAACATTACCCGTGCGCTATCGCCGGGCACAACGGACAAGGCGGTGCTATCTGTGCGCCAACGCATGGGGTTTGATGCGCAAGCCAATCAAGACGCAAATTATTTTTATGATGATGATTTGGCCGCCGCCGTCATGGCGTTTCAAAAATCACATGGATTAAAACAAGACGGGATTGTGGGCAAACAAACTGTTGCGCTGATGAATATCTCGCGTGAAAAACAATTGAAACAAGTCTTGGCGAACTTAGAGCGTTTGCGCTGGGTGGAACAAAACAAGCCGAGAAAATATATCATGGTTAATGTGCCATCGGCCATGTTATGGGCGGTGCAAGATGGGGACGTTAAAATCGAAATGCCTGTGGTGGTTGGGCGTCAAGAACGCGCCACTAATATTTTCACCACGCAGGTGGATGGTATCAGATTTAACCCAACATGGACGGTACCGCCAACGATTAAGAAAGATGATTATTTACCCAAATTGCGCAAAAACCCATATTATCTTTCTGACCGTGGTATTGAAATCATGAAGGGTAGTAAAACCGTTGATCCAGGACTGATTGACTGGAAAAATAAAACATGGAGTGAAGTAAATGCCATGCGTATGGTGCAGGGATCTGGCGTGAATAATCCACTGGGGCGTATACGGTTCTTGATGAATAACCCGTTTAATATTTACCTACATGATACACCTAATAAGAAATATTTCAGTCGCGCCGATCGCGCTCTAAGCTCTGGGTGTGTAAGGCTTGAGCGTCCAATTGAGTTAGCTGATTTTGTTTTGGAAGATAACAAAGTATGGAGCGCGGAAAAACGTGACGCTATTTTAGGGACAGGAAAATTGCGCGAAGTGTATGCGGAAAATAAGATGCCTGTTTATATCCTCTACCAAACTGTTTGGTTGGGCGCAAACAACCAAATTGTTTATGGTGCAGACATATATGGGCATGATGATACGCTGATTGAAGCCCTGACCGAAATCAACGGTATTGCGGAACCTGTGCAGGGAAACGCAACGCAAACGGCGCTTAATATAAAATAAAATGGATAAATTATTGAACAAATGTGATTTTATGCGTACCATGTATGAGTCGGGCAATTGTTCAATTCCCATCTATAATTAATCAGTTAGTAACATTCATCGAATATAATCAATAAGATAAGTTAAAAATCACAAAAATTCAGGGATTCAAATTTCATGTACGATATGAAGGATAATCAATTAGATAGACGTTCGTTTTTGGCCATTGGCGCCGCAACTTTAGGGGGCGTTATGCTTCCTTCTTTAAGTAATATTGCATCGGCAGCCACCTACAAAAACGGCGTTATCAGCAGCGGAGGCAGTCGTCGCCTTTCTTTTAGAAATGCCCATACAGAGGAAAGCTTTTCAGGTGTGTATCGTGTGGGAAATAAGTATCTTCCTGATGCGTTTAAACAAATTAACATGGTGCTTCGTGATTTTAGAACGGATCAGGTCTATCCTATGGATCCGCGCGTGATGGATATTCTTCATGCGGTGCATTCAAAAACAGGGCAAAGCACGCCATTTGAGATTATCTCTGGCTATCGCTCTCCCAAGACAAATAACATGCTTCGTTCTAATTCTGGCGGTGTCGCAAAAAAATCTCTTCACATGGAGGGGCGCGCAATTGACCTTCGTATGGAAGGATATTCCACGAAACGCCTGCGTAATATCGCGGTGGCGCTTGGCGCTGGCGGTGTTGGTTATTACTCCCGCTCAAACTTCATCCACATGGATTCTGGCGACGTCCGAGCTTGGTAATTTAAAGCTGCTTTAAGTAACGCATACTCAACAATCTTGTAATATTGTTATGAATGACTAAGATGCCTCTTAATATTTTAAGGGGCATTTTTTATGATATTTATCGCATTGGGCACAAATTTACCGAGCCAACATGGCACACCCGTCGAAACGCTTAAAGCGGCGGTGTTTGAGATGGAGGCGCATGGCATGGAAATCATGCTTTCGTCGCGCATGTGGCTCACCGCGCCCGTACCGTTCGATGCAGAGCAGCCATGGTATCATAATGCTGTGGTGGCGATTGCTACGGACTTATCTGCGGATGATTTGTTGACGCAGATGTTAGCAGTCGAGGAGAAGTTTGGCCGTGTGCGCTCAATTAAAAATGCGCCGCGTGTACTGGATTTAGATTTAATCGCTTATAATGACAAAATTATCCATGATGGTGAACGCCTCATTGTGCCGCATCCGCGTATGCATAAAAGATTGTTTGTTTTAAATCCTTTAGCGGAGATTGATAAAAACTGGCTTCATCCAAAGGTGGGTCAAACGGTTCAAGAAATGATTGATTTATGTGATAATACGCAACAGGCAAAAGTATTAGCGGAGGGTTTATATGATAAGCCTATTTAAAGCCAAGCATCCTCTGATTATGGGGGTAGTGAATGTCACCCCTGATAGTTTTTCTGATGGCGGGCAATTCATAGATACAGATAAGGCCGTCGCTCATGGCTTAAGGATTTTGGAGGAGGGAGCGGATATATTGGATATCGGCGGTGAATCAACCCGCCCCAACGCCGTGCCTGTAACGCCAGAGCAAGAGCAAGCGCGGATATTGCCTGTGATTGAGGGTATAAAGGCGGTAGCACCTAATGCGGTGATTTCGGTGGATACCCGCAACGCAAATACGATGCAAAAGTCAATTGAGTGTGGGGCAGATATAATAAATGATATCAGTGCGTTAACGCATGATAGTGAAGCGTTGAATGTAATATCAAAGGCGCAAATACCGGTCATTTTGATGCATATGCAGGGCACACCCGAAACCATGCAAGACAACCCAACGTACAATAATATTATTGAAGAAATATATCAGTATTTAGAAAACCGTATTAAGGCGTGTGAGCAATCAGGAATTGCGCGTCATATGATTGCCGTTGACCCTGGAATAGGATTCGGCAAAACCTTAGAAGATAATCTTAAGATACTGAATAACTTAAAGAAATTTAAAGATTTGGAGGTGGCGTTTCTTTTGGGGGCGTCGCGTAAAAGCTTCATTGAAAAGATATGCCCGAATACCCCGGCACAAGACAGACTGGCGGGGTCGTTGGCGGCGGCGATTAAAGGTGTTGAGGCAGGGGTGCAAATTTTCCGCGTACATGATGTGGCCGAGACACGCCAAGCGTTTGATGTGTGGAAAGCGATGAAGGGTTAGTATTTTAGTCGTCATTGCGAAGGAGCGATAGCGACTTAAGAGAACCATGGGGCAATTCATCTTAATATAGAAATGGATTGCTTCGTCACTTCGTTTCTCGCAATGACGAACCTAACTCATTTCCTCAATGACCCATGGAAAAGCCTCATTATCTGGCGCAGGGATAAATTTATAGAGGACGCAATTTTTGACGCTTTTAGCGGGTAAATCATAAAGACGAGAGAATGATTTAAACACCCCGCCATGGCATGAAACCAGCGCCAAGCCGTCTTGTTTCAGCGCAAGGTTTAGGCCATCACGCACGCGCTGTGCAAATTGTAGGTTTGTTTCACCGTTTGGCGGATTGTGATCGTTACGAAAATTAGTGTCATAATCGTCCCAGCTTTGACCCTCCCAATCGCCAAAATGTTGTTCCCCCAATAAGGGCGTCTCGCTCATCGGCAAGCCAAGGTTGGTGTTTATAATTTTCGCTGTGTTGCGGGCGCGTTGCAAATGGGAATGGTAGATATAAGTGGGCTTATGCTCATCCGCCATGGCCTCCACAATTTGACGCGCTTCATCGGCTTGGGTGCGCCCTAAATCGGTGAGGGCCACGTCTAGGTTGCCGCTAAAATATTGCGCTTCGTTGGCGACGCTTTGGCCGTGGCGGATCATGTAGAATGTTTTGGCGGTTATCATATTGTTATTCCGTAAGTTGAATGAGTTTTGCTAATGTCTTATCAGCAACATTAATGGAGCCTTTATCTAAGTTCTCACGATAGACACCAGATGACCTGTCACCAGGAATAGAGACGCTGTCATGCCCCGGTGCAGGCGGGCTGTTGCGGATATAGTTTAGAATATGTGAAACACGTTGAGCAAAATTATCATCTAATTTTGAAGGATCAAGCGCAATGATAAAGAGTCCATCTTTACCGAAATCATCTTTTTGAAGAACATCTGCGCCAAATAGCATTGATATCATTTCAACAAATAAACCAAGCGCAAAACCACGATAATCAACCAGTGGTAAGATAGCGCCGTCGCTAAAAGCATCCTGCGGATTGGTTGAGGGGTTGCCCTCTTTATCAACTAAGCAGCCTTCTGGTAAGTCTTCGTCATTGGCTTGCGCAACTAAAATTTTGCCATAGGCAATAGCAGAGGTCGCAAAATCAGCAATAAAGTCTTCACCGTTTGCGCTTGGAATGCCAAGACCGATGGGGTTTGTCCCAATAAGTCTTTCTGTCCCTGCTGGCGCGGTAACTAAGCTATCGGAATTACAACTCATAAAACCAATTAAGCCTTCCTTCGTCAGACGTCTGAGGTAATAAGCCATGCTACCACTATTTGAAATATAATGACTGCCTCCAACAATGGATAGGCCGTGCTGTTTAGTGCGGATGATGGAGGTGTCTAAAACAGCTTTGCCCAAAGCAGGACCCATATTCATATGGCCTTCTATCGAAACAATATTGCCTTGGTCTTTTGTGATTTCTGGTGCTTTAATAGGCAGCCCGAATTGCTCTATAGCTGAAGGCACGCGGGTAGCACGCACCATGCCGTGTGAGGTTTTGCCAGAGACTTCGTTCTCTAAATAATGATCAACGGTGATATCGACATCCTCTTGGCTTAAGCCTGTTTTTAAAAGGGCTTTGGTGCATAGGGCGCGTAGTTCTTTGATTGTGATTTCAGTCATGAAGCTATCTTAAAGCTATTTAATATTTATTCAAATACCTTTAAGGTAAGGCTATGGAACAATGGTCAGATCAAGGGATAGTGTTAAGCGCACGGGCGCACGGCGAAGGCGGGGCGGTTGTGGCGTTGCTGACGCAAGAACACGGGCGTCATGCGGGATATGTTCACGGCGCGATGTCCACTAAAAAGCGGGGATTTCTGCAGGTTGGCTCTCAAGTGGGCGTGGAGTGGAGCGCGCGCGTGTCGGATAGTTTAGGGTCGTATAAATTAGAGGCGGAGCGGGGCTTGCCGATTGAGATATTGGATCACTCCTTAAAATTATCCGCGATGATATCCGCGTGTGCGCTGTGTGATGCGGCCCTACCAGAGCGCGAGGGGCATGCGGGATTGTATCATGGGTTCTTGGCGTTGCTGGACATGTTATCGAACGAGGATTTAGGCGACCAATGGGGCGCGGCCTATGTGATGTGGGAGATTTCGTTGTTGCGTGAGCTAGGCTTTCATATGGAGCTTCATAAATGTGCGGGCGGCGGCGATGCGGATAGTTTATGTTACGTCAGCCCTAAGACAGGGCGTGCGGTGAGTAAAGCACAAGGTGAGATATATAAGGCTAAGCTATTGGAATTGCCACATTTTTTACGCCC
>CALDHI010000027.1 GCA_937941545.1 uncultured Alphaproteobacteria bacterium | reverse complement strand
GATTGACTTAAGCCCAGCGTATCACCCGCATGGGTGAAGCTTCCCGCTTCAGAGACAATATGAAATGTCCGTAATTTATCCCAATCCATTATAAATCCTTTGTTATTTAGAGTACGTCATTGCGAACGAAGTGAAGCAATCCAGAAATCTATTTGCTTGGCACTGGATTGCCGCGTCGCTATCGCTCCTCGCAATGACGGTGTTTAATTTTATATTCTTTAAGCCGCTTTTTTATTTTCTGCTTCTAAGGTCGCTAAATACTTATCAGCCTCAAGGGCGGCCATGCACCCCATGCCCGCTGCGGTTACAGCTTGGCGGTAGATTTTATCTTTTACATCCCCTGCGGCATAAACACCCGCAATAGAGGTGGCTGTTGAATCAGGGGCAGTAATAAGATAGCCCTCATCATCCATATCCAGATTGTCTTTAAATAAAGACGTTGCAGGGTCATGACCGATGGCAACAAACACGCCTTCCAATGGGGTTTGCGTCATTTCTCCTGTTTTATTGTTCTTGGTGCGCAAGCCCGTGACACCTGGTTTATCACCTTGACCCACTTCAACACCCAAAATTTCTTCCACTTCGTTATCCCATAGAATGTCAATTTTAGGATTATCGAAGAGGCGTTGTTGCATGATTTTCTCTGCGCGTAATTCATCGCGGCGATGCACCAGCGTGACTTTCTCACAAAGATTAGCAAGGAATAACGCTTCTTCTACGGCGGAATTACCACCGCCAATCACGGCAACGCGTTGGTTCTTGAAAAAGAAACCATCGCAGGTGGCGCAAGCGCTAACGCCCATGTTCATGAATTTTTCTTCGGAAGGCAAGCCCAACCAGCGCGCCTTTGCGCCCGTGGATATAATGACGGTATCCGCCGTGATAACATCGCCTGAATCAAGTGTGGCTTTGTAAGGGCGCGAGTCAAAATCAACATCGGTGACTAAGTCATAGATTGTTTTCGTACCAACATTTTCTGCCTGTGCCTGCATTTGTTCCATTAGCCAAGGCCCTTGGATGGGATCCGCAAAACCAGGGTAATTTTCAACTTCGGTTGTAATCGTCAATTGTCCACCAGGTTGCAAGCCTAAAACTTGGATAGGGTGCAAGTTGGAGCGAGCGGCATAAACGGCGGCGGTATAACCCGCAGGGCCAGAACCAATAATAAGTAATTTTGTGTGTTGTGTATCAGACATAATATTCCTGTATTTAAAGTATGTTGTATAATTAACCAGCTGAAGGCAATGCGTAAAGCTATGCGTTTATGTTATTCCCAGCTTCTTTTTAATAGCATGCGCCACCATTTGTGCATCGTTAATAGCTTCGTAGTTCCATGTCTCTAAGTTACCGCCCGAAAAACAACGGGATACGCCTATATCTTGGAAGTGCTGGTGGCATTTATCAAAGCGTTTTGAGCGTCCTTCAAGTTGAATGACATGCACAGGTTTTCCTGTGGTGGCGGCATCGGACAACATAGAGACACTGTCTTCGGTAACAATGATATGATCCGCCCATGCCATCATACCCAAGTATGGATTATCGCCGTTACCATCCCAAATGAAGTTTTTGTCATTTGATAAGGCGCGTTGAATATGTGCAAAATTTTCCTCACCCGTTCGCCGTGATGCGGTAATCATAAGAGAGGCATTTAACGCGTTTAGGTCTTGCGTAAATGTCTTTGTGATGTCAGGGGTGAGGGTGTGCGTTTTGCTGTTTCCACCAATTAAAACAGCCACGCGGGGCGTAGGCATTTTTTCAAAAATCGGTGCAAATTTTTCTTTGGCCAAAGCCAATTGTTCAGCTGTGATTTTATTGGGTGCGCCGTGCGTAACGATAACATTTTCTCCGCGCATATCATCATGAAAGGGAACGGCAACAAGATCAAAATTCTTAGGATTAATTTTAGGGTCTTGAACTTGAACCGTGAAAGTTTTGCCTTTGCTCATACGTTTAATATACCGCGCCGCCGCAATAGATTTGCGACCAGAAGCGATAACAATATCAGGCCAAGGAGCGTTTAAAGGATGCGTAAAACTGCTCGCGTTTTCAAAGCCTAACCATGGCGATAAAGTTCTCCATGGTTGTCTTAAACCAATCTTTGTTATTTGCGGGGAAAGTCCAAGGGCATTGGCTATGCCGATGCACTGGTTTTCTGTGCCAACCATTCCTTCGGTAATCACCCAGCATGAAGGGAGGGGCGCTGTAATGGGTGTTTTTTTCAATTTATTGCTTGTGTTTTGCATAGTGAAACTTTATACCTGAATTATCGGTAAAAGCATAATAATATTATGCATAAAAAGGTGATTTGATATGAAACGTATAAAGCTTGATAAGATTGATAGAAAAATTCTGTGTAATTTACAAGCGGATGGCAGGATGACCAACGTTGATTTGTCAAAGAGTGTGGGCATTTCTGCGCCGCCTTGTTTACGCCGTGTACGTGCCTTGGAAGAGGCTGGTTTTATTAAGGGATATTTCGCCCGTTTAGATGGCATGGCCTTAGGCTATAATCTGTCTGTTTTTGCGCTTATCAAGCTAACTTCGCAAGCAGAAGGTGATTTGAAAGTTTTTGAAAACGCATGCCAAGACATAAGACAAATTCGTGAATGCCATATGCTGTCTGGTGAGGTTGATTTTATGTTGCGTATTGTTGCCAAAGATTGGGAAAGCTATCAAACATTCTTAACCGAAGAGCTAACGCAAATTGCCAATGTAACATCCGTTAAAACAATGCCCCTCGTACGGAGCGCAAAAGAAAAGCCCGGTATCCCAATCTGTGTGGACTAAGTTTATTTAATCTCTGATGAGTATTATAAAAATCTATATTATTTATAAATAACTTCTAAGATTTCATAGTCAACCTTGCCTTTAGGCGTAGTCACTTTGACGGAATCTCCGACGGATTTACCGATGAGCGCTTTTGCGATTGGAGATGTGATGGAGATCATTCCCTTATCCGCATTTGATTCATATTGTCCCACAATTTGCAGGTTACGCTCTTCATCGGTTGCTTCATCAACAATCACAACATGCGCACCAAATTTAACGTTCTTACCCGTAAATTTAGAGGGGTCAATAACCTGCGCGGCGCTGATTGCGCCCTCTAACTCTTTGATGCGGCCTTCGTTAAAGCTTTGTTGTTCTTTGGCGGCGTGATATTCCGCGTTTTCTTTCAAATCCCCATGTTCACGCGCGGTAGCGATTGATTCAACAATTTCAGGGCGTGTAACGTTTTTACGCTCTTTTAGCTCCGCTTCAATGGCGACGAAGCCTGCGGGGGTAATTGGCACTTGTTGATTCATTAGTTTAGTCCTTTATTAAAACAAAGCCCGCCAAAGCAGGTACACTTGATAATATAGAATTATAGGGTATCCTCGTCAATGACTATAACATCAGCAGGTTTTTCATGACATCAAACTTAATATTAGCCTCCGCATCACCAAGACGGTTGGGATTGTTGAAACAAATCAATGTGACACCCGATAGCGTCCTATCTCCAGATATTGACGAAACGCCCTTAAAAGCTGAAACGCCAAAAGCCCTCGCGGTGCGCTTAGCACAAGAAAAAGCTAAAGAGATATATAAAGACAATAAAGACAGCTTCGTCTTAGCGGCGGACACCACCGTGGCCTGTGGACGTCAGTTGGTTGATAAGGCGGAAAGCTTAGAACAAGCGAGTGCCTATATTCACAAGCTGTCAGGGCGGCGTCATCATGTGTATGGCGGTATTTGTTTGATTACGCCCGATGGTAAGGTCATAAAGCGTGCCTGTGAGACTTTGGTGCAATTTAAGCCCTTAACACCGTATGAGATTAAAATGTACCTTGATAGCGGTGAATGGGATGGTAAAGCGGGAGGTTACGCTATTCAAGGGATGGCGGGCGCATTTGTGAAACATATGGCAGGCTCATATAGTAATGTCGTAGGGCTATCGCTTTATGATACAATGAAGATATTGGGGAGTGGCGGTTATTTGAAATAACGGCAATAAAACGATCATGACAAATCTTAATATCCTAATTGATGAATTAGAAGGCAGTCTTTGGTGTGCCACACTCAAGAAGCATAAGCTGTATGGGTTGGAGATTGACCCCGCGCCAGATGAAGAGGCGGTGCGGTGGGGTTCTATCTTTTGGGCGCGGGTGATACGGATTGATAAATCCTTGGATGCGGCGTTCGTGTTGTTAAGCGAAGAAGGCTTTACGGGAATTCTGCATAATAAAGATTTGTGTTTGTTTGATAAAGACGGAAATCCAAAAGATGATAAAGGGGAGGCGATTGGCAAACGCATTAAAACGGGCGATATGTTAGTGGTGCAGGCCAAAAATGGCTACCTGCCTCAACTGAATAGTCAGGATGTGATTATTGAAGATAAATCCCCGCGGGTCAGCATGAATATCACCTTGCCTGGGCGTCATCTTATTTTCTCCCCCATGATGAAAGATAATCGCATTTCAAAGCGGGTGAAGGATAAGAAACAACGCAAGCAGATGAATAAGATGCTGGATACAGTCGCCAGTGTGAATGGCTGTATCTTAAGGGCATCGGCGGCGTGGGCGCAAACGGATGTGCTTGTACGCGAAGCCATGATTTTGAAAGATATTTGGGATCAGCTACAACAATTTTTGGAAGGAAACGAGCCAGCCCTCATCATGGAGGGCCCCGATGCGGTGCAACGTACTTTAAGTGACCATGCGGGTAAATTGATTGATTCCATTGAGATTGTCACGCATGAGCAATATCAAGAGGTGGAGGAGTGGTGCGAGGTGTTCGCTCCTGATTTGGTGACAAAGATTGAACCGATTGAACTGCCCGATATGGATATGGATTTAAGCTTGTTTGATTTTCGTGATGTCCTCGACCAAGTGGAAGATTTATTCCAAGTTTACGTCTTGATGAAAAGCGGGGGAAGTTTGATTATGCAACCCACGGCGGCGATGTTTGTGGTGGATGTAAATCGCGGCGGTGATATCCGCAGTAATCTTGAGATAAATTTAGAAGCCATGGCCGAAATTTCGCGCCAGATACGCCTGCGAAACTTAGGCGGAATAATTATTATAGATTTCCTAAAGCTGAAAAATAAGAAAGACAAAGACGCTATGGTTGTGGCGTTAGAAAAGATGGTGGAGGATGACCCCTGTACGGTGCAAGTGCATGGTACAACGGCGCTGGGGCTGGTTGAAATCACCCGTAATCGCCGCACGCCTGCGTTGCAGGACAGATTGGATATTGTGTTGGAGTAGGGTGTTATTGGGGTTAATCTGCGCTAGAAAGCATAAAAACGCCGACACCAAATCAATGATATCGGCATTAAATATATTATTGAGTTAGCTTAATTATAAGATCCAGTACCGCCTGTCTTCATTGACTGACCACTTTTCAGCTTCAGGCTACCTTTATTCATGTAGCCATCATTAATAAGAACTTTTTCTTCTGTGACGATGTCATCTTTCATAGAGTGCTTTGCTTTTTTATCATAATGCGCTTTGGCTTCATCACACTTTTTGCAAGGTTTTTTCTCGCCTGTTTTTGCGTAATGAGCCTTTGCTTCGGCGCATTTAGCGCAAGGCGCTTTTTTCATTTTATCGCCATGGTCGTGACTGTGTGCTTTAGCGTCAGCACAGCCACATGTTGCACAAGCTTGCGCTGATGATACTGGCATTGCAATGAACGCGAACGCCATGAAGAA
>CALDHI010000026.1 GCA_937941545.1 uncultured Alphaproteobacteria bacterium | reverse complement strand
TAAAATTGCAAGTGCGCTGATGATGCGCATGCCCCATGTGATGGCTAATTCAATATATTGTGAATAGTCATTTTCCATTGTCTAATATCTCCTAAATATTTTTTACTAATTAAACGGGTTTTTACTGGTTCGTACAAGTAGACGCACGGGAATACCTTTTAAATCAAAATCATCCCTTAGTCCATTCATAAGATAACGCTTATAGGTGTCAGGCAGCTCTTTTGGACGTGACACCCAAATAGCGAATGTTGGCGGACGGATATTAATCTGCGTCATATATTTCAAGCGGTTTGAACGTCCCTCATAAAGAGGGGCAGGGTTTTGACTTTCCCGTGCATGCATCCAACGGTTTAATTTTGAGGTATTAACGCGCTTGTTCCAAATGGCGTACGTGTCCAAAACGGTTTGCATTAAAAACCCAAGATTACGGTTGTTTAAAGCGGAGACGCTGCAGGAGGGAATATTACGTACTTGACCTAATGATGTTTCAAGGCGGTAATTAATTTCGTCTAGCGCCGCTTTTTTTGCCCCATCGCCTTTAATTAAATCCCATTTGTTGATGGCTAAAATCATGGCACGACCTTCACTGATGATGTGATCAGCAATTTGTAAATCTTGCTTGTCTAAAATATGCTCCGCATCAATTACCAAGATACAGACCTGCGCAAGACGTATGGCCCGTAAACTATCCTCGACAGACATTTTCTCGATATTGTGATCAACCTTGGCTTTTTTACGCATCCCTGCAGTATCAACCAATTTGATTTTGTGGTCTTGAAATTCCCAATCCACAGCAATAGCGTCGCGCGTAATCCCAGCCTCGGGGCCTGTCATAACGCGATTGTCATTTAATAGGGCATTCACCAGCGTGGATTTACCAACATTAGGACGGCCAACAATTGCAATTTTGATAGGCTTGTCGTCTTCGTCAGCAATTTCTATGGCGGCAAAATCAAAATGAGCATCGCCTTCTAGGTCATCTAGGTTTTCTATATCAGGCAGTTGGTCGCCTTGATGCTCCTCTTCGGTGATTTCTTCTGGGAAGTGAGGCTCAAACGCATGATATAAATCTTCGATGCCGTGGCCATGGGCGGAGGATATAGGGATAGGTTGACCAAAGCCTAATGAGTAAGCCTCACCAAGACCTGCATCTGTGGCACGCTCGTTCTCACATTTATTGACGGCTAATATGACAGGCAGTGATTTTTCATTGCCCTTATTGTTCTTGCGTAACCAAGAGGCAAAATGTTCATCAATTGGAGTCACGCCTTCACGGCCATCAATAAGGAATAAGACAGCGTCCGCTTGCGCTAAACCTTCTTCTGTTTGTTTTCGCATCCGTCCTTGAATTGAATCATCAAACGCTTCTTCCAAGCCAGCCGTGTCTATAATACGCACTTTTTGATCAAGGAGGTAGCCTTCGGCTTCGCGCCAATCACGTGTGACCCCAGGGGTGTCGTCCACAATGGCCATACGTTTTTTGACAAGGCGGTTAAAAAGGGTCGATTTGCCGACGTTGGGACGGCCTATAATTGCAATGGTAAACATAATCTATGTTGTAAAAGTTTTAGGCGCGAATTACTAGTGTAAAAACGATGTCACAGGGTCTGTTTTTTTTCGCTTGTAAGTTAATGCTTAGCATTGTAGTGTTTATTTGCGACACGTTGTGGCTCTAGCATAAATGTTTGATTTAATTGTATATTTAAGGTTTCGCTAGCTATAACGACTATAATTATAAGAAGTTTTCGGGCTGTTTGACAATAAAGCGCCCATTCAAACAAAAAACTTCTCGTTTGGCGCCGGTGAAGGACAAATATTTGATGCTTTTTACGCTCAAAAACCCAAAACGCGGCAGTTTATAAAGAATGATGCAGCCTTCGCTGGTCATATTTTAAGCATCCAAATGACAAAAATATGGATAACGCGCAAACTTGCGCCGATGTTCTTCTCAGATTTTTGTCGCAAAGCTTGATAAGGCATTGGTGACCATTTTTGCGCTTTTTATAATAAGAAAGAACAAAATATCATGTCTAAAAAAATGCTAATTGATGCAACGCATGAAGAAGAAACCCGCGTTGCTATCGTTGAGAATAATCGCCTTATTGAATTTGATTATGAATCCAGTGTGCGTAAACAAATTAAAGGTGGTGTATACCTTGCGAAGGTCACACGTGTTGAACCTTCTTTGCAGGCCGCGTTTGTAAATTATGGCGGTAATCGTCATGGCTTCTTACCTTTTTCAGAAATACATCCTGATTATTTTCGTATTCCCGTAAGTGATCGCGATGCTTTATTGGCTGCGCAAGAAGAAGAGCTAAAGAAACTTGATGCTATTGACGGTGACGACGACGACGATGATGCGGACGCTGTTGATGTGGATGATGATGCAGAATCTGGCGTTGAGGTTGTTGATGCCGACGAGGACGATGATGATGAAGAAGCTATCGTTGAGGTTGGTGGTTCTGATAAGCCCGCGGATGAAGATGATGCGGATTTAGATAAAAAATCTAAGGCGAAAAAGACAGCTAAAAAAGCACCTAAGAAAGCTGCAAAAAAGACAGCGAGAAAATCGACTAAAAAAGATGATAAAGAAGATAACGTTGAGCCTGAAGAAGAAACAATCGGTAACCTTAAATCAGACGAGCATGAAAAATCAGATGAAGAGCTTGATGCGGAAGCGTTAGAAAAAGCACAACAGCTTGATAGCCCAGAAGATACGAAGAAACCATATGAACGTAATAATCGCGGTCGTGGGGGACGTGGACGTAATAACCGTGGCTCTAAACCAACTCGTAAACCGATGCGTAAGTCACGGTCGAAATCGTCAGATGAAATTGTTGATAATGGTGAGGGCGGCAAGCCTTTTCGCTTTAATTTGCGCCATAAGTATAAGATCCAAGAAGTTGTGAAACGCGGTCAAATTATGTTGATCCAAGTCACAAAAGAAGAGCGCGGTAATAAAGGCGCAGCGGTAACAACTTATATGTCTTTACCGGGACGCTATTGTGTTTTAATGCCCAACAGTCCTCGTGGTGGCGGTGTGAGCCGTAAGATTGGGAACTTCAAAGACCGCAAGCGTATGCGCGATATCTTAAAAGATTTAACTATTCCACAAGGGATGTCGGTTATTCTAAGAACCGCTGGTGTTGAGCGTACGAAGGCGGAAATTAAACGCGATTTAGATTACTTAACGCGCCTATGGAACACTATCCGTGAAGATACATTAAAATCATCTGCACCCGCGTTAATTAACGAAGAGGGCAATTTGATTAAGCGTTCTATCCGTGATTTATATACGCGCGATGTTGAGGATGTCTTTGTGGCAGGCGATAAAGCGTATAAGACAGCTAAAGATTTTATGAAAATGTTAGTCCCAAGCCATGCGAAAAAAGTAAAAGAATATAACGATGATCGTATTCCGTTATTCCACCGTTATAATGTTGAAAAGCAAATCACTGAAATTGGTGAAATTACGGTTCAATTGAAATCTGGAGGATCATTGGTTATTAACCCTACGGAAGCTTTGGTATCTATTGATGTCAACTCTGGTCGGGCAACGAAAGAGCGCCACATTGAAGAAACCGCGTTGAAAACAAATCTAGAAGCTGCCACAGAAGTGGCGCGTCAATTGCGCCTTCGTGATTTAGGTGGCTTGGTTGTTATCGACTTCATTGATATGGAAGAGCGTCGCAACAATCGTAAAGTTGAAAATAGATTGCGTGATGCGCTTTCAACGGATCGTGCGCGTATCCAAGTGGGACGTATTTCCTCTTTTGGTTTACTGGAGCTATCACGTCAACGCTTGAACCCAAGCTTGACCGAAGCACAGTTTGAAAAATGCCCTCATTGTGATGGTAGCGCCGTGGTGAAAACACTGGACTATGCGGCTATCTCTGCGATGCGCTCGTTGGAAGAAGAGGGCATTAAAGGCACTGCGCTTGAGCTATCTTTGAATGTACCTAATGCGGTGGCTGTTTATATTTTGAACAACAAACGTCAGATGTTAGTCGATATTGAAGAGCGCTACGAGTTCCGTGTCCATATCCGTGTAGATGAAGAATTGCGTGCCTCAGAATATCGCGTTGATGTGATAAAGCAGGCGGCTAAGAAAAAACATAATAACAATAATAAGTCGTCCGATAATGAAGACCCAGTAATTGAAGGCGAAGTTAAAACCGCTCAACATAATCATGGGGATGATACGACAGGTGATGATGAAAACCGCAAAAAAGGTCGTCGTCGTGGCCGTCGCGGTGGACGCCGTCATAATAAGAAAAACCTAGAAGAGGGTAATGACAATAATGCGTCAAATCCTTCTGAAACTCAAAACGCTGATGCGAACGAGGTTGCGTCTAAAGAGACTAAAACTGTAGAGGATAGTAATAAAGACTCCGCTCAGCAAGAAGAGGGTAAAAAGCCAGTTAGAAAAGCGGCTAAAAAAGCGACAGTTAAGAAAAAGGAAAAGAGCGACACTGAAATCTTAGATGAAAAATCTGAGGCTAAAACGCAAACAAAACCTAAGTCAGCGGTGAAGAAGCCCAAAGCAACGCCAGCAAAGGAAAAGGCGACCGCAAAGCCCAAGGCATCAAATGATGTACCAAAGGTAGAGGAGCAAGCAGCGAAAGAGTATGAAGTTGTGAATGCTGCGCCGACTAAAAAGAAAAAAGGGTGGTGGAACCGCCTTGTTGACTAATTGGAAGGTGGTTTTTAACTATTTGATAAATAACAATATATTTTAAATAGATACAATTTTATCTAATATTTATATAGATTTAACCCCTATGATTTAACATAATCGTAGGGGTTGTTTTTATGGCTCTTAAAATAAAGGTTTTTGTACAAGGATTGGTTTTATTGCATTGCCCCGTGATTGGCCTTTTATATCCTATTTAAATCTTTTTCGTCCCTTTGACCGCCGTAGATTTTGTAATCTTCGGCGGTTTTTTTATGTTTTCTTTGCGTTATGAGGGCGGTAAACTCTATACTGTTAATGTCATTAACTTTATTAGGAATAATTTATGTCTCGTTTATTATTATGCTTCTTAACTTTGTCTTTCATATCTACGCCTGTTTTGGCGCAAGAGGAGGTGAAGCCTTCTAAGGAAGAAATTGAAAAGCTGGCGGATGAGAATAAGAGAAAAGTTGAAGACGAAATTAAAAAAGACACGCCCATTACAGAGTGGTTGTCTTCTGAAAATGCGTTGCTTGATCGCCTTCCTGAACAAAACAAACAAACCTTTTTTATCATCCGTAGCAAGCACAGCACGATGCGCGCTATTGAAACGGTACGCGAGGATATCGGGAGCGCTGTGCAGGCCTGTTCAAAAGAAAACCCTGATTTGAAGAAGCAAATGAATGAGCGTTTTGATGCATGGAAGGGGAGTGTGAACCCCGTGTTGAAAGAGGCGCGTACGTTTTTAAAGCAAGAATTAAAAGAGCAAACCGCCTTTCATATGACGGATTATAACCACATCATTAAGTTGAATGATAAGGCCTATAAATTTTCGAACGAGCAAGTCAAGAAAACGCCTGTGACGAGTAAAGACGCCTGTCTGCGTTTAGTTAAAAGCATGGATAGAACGGAAGATAATTTGATTAGCTTAATGCAGGATATCTTAATTCCAGAAGAAGTTATTCGCTCACGCTCCGCCCAAGCAGAAAAAGCAAAAGAGAAAAAGCCAGAAGCGCCTAAGAAATAGGCTTGAATTTTTCTATGTATTTTTTCTATGCATTTTATATAGCTGATGAATTATTAACCCCACTAAGATAAACGCGCCGGCTTGATGCAGTGCGGCCAATGGAATGGCCACCATGCTTAAGAGGGTTGCGATCCCTAAAACAACTTGTGCAATGACCATCCCTGCAAGGGCGTAATTTTTTACGCGCCATGCAAAGCTTAGAACAATAACCATGGTGACAATCGCAATCCAACGATGCGTAAATTGCACGGCCACAGGATCAAGGAAGATACTGCCCAGCCCTGTTAATTCTGGTGGAATCCAATGAGGGCCCATCTGTGGCCAGTTATTATAAACTAGTCCCGCATCCAGCCCTGCAACATACGCCCCCCATATAATAGTGATAGATACAAAGCCAAGCGTTATCCAACCATGACGTTTCAGGCAAAAGCTTGAAGGGCATAATTTTACGCTACCGCGTAGATCAAATGCCAGCCATAATAGATAAGCATAGATAATGCAGGCCAGCCCTAAATGTGCGGCCAATCTGAAATGGCTAACGCTGGGGCGGTCAACAAATCCACTTTCCACCATGTACCATCCCATCACAGCTTGGGAGCCGCCAAGGATTAACCCAAGGAATAATTTCCAGCCATAGCCCGAGGGGATTTTTTTGCGTATCCAAAAGTAAATTAGGGGCAGGGCATAGACCAAGCCAATCAAACGCCCCCAAAAACGATGAAACCATTCCCAAAAGAAAATGTTTTTAAATTCAGATAATTCCATACCGAAATTTTTGTTTATATATTCAGGCGTTTCTTGATACAGCGCAAACACGCGTTGCCATTCGCTTTCGGATAGAGGGGGGAGGGCGCCGATAAAGGGACGCCATTCCACCATGCTTAACCCGCTTTCGGTCAGGCGCGTAATTGCACCAATAACCGCCATACAAAAAACCATAAACGCCGTAAAAAACAGCCAATTTGAAATTGCTTTATTCATGATAATAGTAATAGCGTGAATAGTATGAATTTTAAATGGTAAATTTAAAACTTTATTATGGGGTAGTGTTGATTAACAGCCCATTTCAAGAATAGGCTGACCCGCATAAATTTTCGAAGGATTAACCTCACTGTCATCCACTATTTGAGCAATGTCAAAGACAGGGCTTTCTTCTATATCTAAGTTACTCATATTAACAAAGTCTCGTTTATTGCCTTGCATTAAATAGCCTAATTTTTGAGCGTTTCCGTTGAAAAACGCACTCAGGCGGTCAATCTGAATATCATATTGTGTACTGCTCTGGTTGTTATCAAAAGAGCGATAAGGCTGAAGCGTTCCTGCTTTTAAGGCGTCATTAGCATGAAGGGCGAAATGATAATGTTGCGCCTCTTTCGATTCGTTATCGTGCCAATTTAAATCACTTTGAAATGTATCTAATTGCGAATATTGCGAAGGTAAAACAACCGCGCCAGATAAAGGAATAATACGTTCTGGCGTTTGAATAAGTTTTTCTAAATGTCTGGTTATTCGTGATTCAATTCTATCACATTCAGTTCGGAAATTATTTGATTCAAAGAAGGCAAGCTCAAGAAAATTAATCATTCCTTTCGGGTTTCTTGCTGCTTCTTGTGTTAAATCGTCTTCTGTTTCAACTTTAGTTCCTGTATAAGCTTCATAGCTGTCAAGCTGAGGTGTAGAAGACGGTGTTATATGCGTTTTTAATTCAGCATGTGCTTTCGCAATCTCTGCCTTAATATCTTCAGGTAAGTTCACGCCATAGCAAACAACGTGGATAGTCGGTAAATTTAGATTATGTGTCATAATGCTTGGTATAATATTCCATAATAGAAATCAAGTAAATTTTAAACAATGTCTATTGAAATTACTCGATATTCCCTCTAATTCTATTGCATCATGACAATAAATGCACAAACACATATTACGGACGCTATTATTATTGGTGCGGGGCCTGTTGGGCTTTTCTCCGTATTTGAACTGGGGTTGTTGGATATTAAGGCGCACCTGGTAGATATTTTGGATCGCCCTGGTGGGCAATGTGCGGAGTTGTATCCTGAAAAACCTATCTATGATATTCCTGGTTTTCCTGTGGTGACGGGGCAGGCGTTAACGGATAATTTAATGAAGCAGATTGAGCCTTTTTCGCCTATCTTCCATTTTCAACAAATGGCAGAAAGCTTGATAAAGCTGGATAACGGCAATTGGCAGCTAGCCACAGATCAAGGCACAATATTAGAGGCGAAGGTTATCATTATTGCTGCGGGTGGTGGCTCGTTCATGCCGAAAAAACCGAAGATTGATAATCTTGAGGAGTATGAGGGCACGTCTGTCTTTTATGCCGTTCGTCAGATGAAGCAATTTGAGGGTAAGAATTTGTTGATTGCTGGTGGTGGCGACAGTGCGCTTGATTGGTGCTTAAACCTACAGCCCCTCGCCCAATCAACCAAGCTGGTGCATCGCCGAAGCGAGTTTCGCGCTGCGCCAGATAGTGTCTCTAAAATGCGCGCCTTGGTTGAGGATAAGAAAATGGAATTATTTGTTGGTGATATTAAAGAACTTCACGGACATAACGGCCAATTAGAAGCTGTGACCGTGCATCCAAAGGGAAGCGATCCCTATCAAATAGAATGTGATACCTTGTTAGCCTTTTATGGCTTAACGATGAAGCTGGGGCCCATCGCTAATTTTGGATTGAACCTACACGAAAATCTTATTCCCGTGGATACTGAGAAGTTTGAGACCAATACGGATGGCATCTTTTCAATTGGTGACATTAACACCTATCCGGGGAAATTAAAGCTGATTTTATCAGGCTTTCATGAAGGCGCGTTAATGGCGCAACAGGCGTTTCGGTATATTTATCCTGATAAGAAATTACGCTTTCAATACACAACCTCCTCCTCCTCTTTACAAGAAAAGTTAGGGGTTGATAATAATGAAGCCGCTTAAAGCACCAGAAGAAAAGCAAATTGATATCACTGTCATGGCGGGGCATGCCTATCGCACTGTATGGGCGGAGCGTCATTATCTTATGAAGCTGGCGCTTGTTCCGTTTTTAGTAAAGCTGATTTGCTTTGCCGTAGTGGTTGTCTATGTTACGCGTGAACATGTTTGGCTGACGGGGATTGTGATGTTACCTGCTTTGTTCTTAGAGGGCTGGATGTTGTCCCATTGGGCGCGCACGATTATGACGGGGACGCATCGCTGGCCGTTCCGTCCTTCTGGTAATGAGAAACAGGACATTGTCGAACTGACTTCGCGCTCACGCGGTATTATCACGGGGGCGTTGGCGTTTGTAGTGGTTAATTATTTATATTACGGCTACCAGGCGATTATGTTGAATGCATTACCCGCCGAGCTAGACCCTAGCAATCCTGATCCACGGGTGACGATTGTGGCGCTGGTTATCGCCATTACGGGGTTTTTGTTGTTCCGTTATTTATGGCTGTATATCCCATTGGCGATCAATGCCCCTTTGGATAAAGTATTGAAATTGGTTGAGCCGTTAAAGCTGAGCTTGCGCCTTATTGGCTTATGGCTTGTGTGCGCGGTTCCTGCATTTTTGGTGTTTCAAATCATCGGTAGTGGCTTTGCCACAATCGGCGGTGACGGCACAGCGGGACTGAGCGCGGGTGACCAAGTTGCGTTTGTGTTTATCCAAGTGGTGGCCAGCCTCGTCAAAAACATCCTCGCCACCGCTGGCTTTGCTTATGCGTTTATGAAGTTGTTGAAAGAATAGCGTCCTCGCGCTTGCGCGTATGACGGCTTTAAAACGGAGTTTTAAATCATGAAGATTTTGGTAACAGACAGGGATGGTAAAGAGCATGCGCTGGAAGCTATCGAAGGCTGGCGTGTAATGGAAATTATCAAAGATTATAAGTTAGACCTCAAAGCCGAATGTGGCGGGGCGTGTTGTTGCGCCACTTGCCATGTGTATGTGCATCCTGATTGGGTGGAAAAGCTTCACGACATGCGCGATGACGAAGAAGATATGCTGGATGAAGCGATGGAAGTTGAAGACAATTCCCGCTTGTCCTGTCAAATATTAATGAGCGAAGAGCTAGATGGTTTGCGCGTAACAATTGCACCTGGAACGGAGATTTAAAATGAAAATGCTACTCACTTCGACGGTTGAACATTTTGCGCCAAAGTTGCCATTGGTTTTTGGTGATAAGCTGAAGGATATGAATGTTCTATATATCCCGACCGCTGCTTATGCGGAAAGTGGGCATGGGGAATGGCTCGTACCAGAGCTTGATGCCATTCGCCCCCAAGTGAACAGCCTTGTTGAGTTTGATATCACCAATAAAACACAAGGCGAGTTGCTGGAGGCCTTGATGAACATAGATATTCTCTATGTCACGGGGGGAAATACGTTTTGTCTGCTTGAGGCAATGAACAAAATAAAATTCCAAGACGTGCTGGATGTTTTCTTTAAACGCGACGGTATCTATTTAGGTTCCAGCGCAGGGTCTATTGTGATGTGTCCTGATATTGAATTTATTGGCAATCTTGACGACCCTTCGAAAGCCAACCTCGACAGTACAATCGCTTATGACCTGATTGATTTCTCGATCATGCCCCATATTAACCAGCCTAAATTTAATGATGTTTTCGAAGCGACGTTAAATGGCATGAATAAAGGCCGCAAAATCATCGGCCTTCGCGACGACCAAGCGTTGTGGGTAGAAGACAGTTACACAAGGTTTTATTGAGATTAATCGTACATAGGGTGACTGCCTGTTGTATTGCCTTTGTCAGCTGTTCGACGAGATTTTACCTGTGCGCTTTGATACCTCTTCAACAGGTTTTGATTATTAGGGGCATATTCTAAGGCTTTATCAAACGCAGATATTGCTTCATCGTGGCTATTGTCAAAAGAATAACATTTTCCTAATAATCCCCAAATAAAAGAAGACTCGCCAAAGTTTTCAATGCCTTCTTCTAATAAGTTTATGGCTCTTATATTCGTGCCATTTTCGTGTAAGTTACGAGCAGTTATCACATACGTGCGTTCCGTTAATTCCTTTTGATGAATTAGGCTATACTCTTTAATCGTGTTATTTGGCTGTGTTGGGGCGATAACCTCGCCGAAAGATTGGCAGGGAGGTTGCATCATAAAAATAGAGTTTGTGGCAGCGTGTGTGAACGAAAGAGCTGTTTTTCGAAGTACTGTCTTCGAATTACGCAGTCTGTCTGGTAAAGGCTTTATTTTTCTCATAACGAAAGGAGCTACAATAAATTTATCGTTATGTCAACTTCTTATTGTAACGTGAACTCGGCATCAACCGCTCTTGCGTTGTTGGGGCTGATGATTTCCTTTTTGGCGACATAGACGCTGTGTAGGGAGCCATCTATTTTACGCTCCCAAAATTGGAGGAAACCGTGTAGCTCAGGAAATTGAGGAGCAAGGTCATATTTTTGCCAGATAAATTCTTGTAACAGCTGCGGATGGTCAGGCATGTGGTAATATATTTGCGCCGTAATCAGGCGAAAACCTTGCAGTTGGATAGCGATTTCATTATTTGAATCAACCATTTAAGTATTATAGCACATAATGGTTACTGAATTATAAAGGCGTGCTTAAAGTGCCGCTCAGGCATATTAAAAGCGCTCAGGGTTGCAAGCAACCTACGCGCCCCTTCGTAATTAGTTACAAAGAAACCGCGTAGCGCGTTTACGCGCCTGAGCGCAACTTAGAAGCCATTTATGCCACAATATTACCATGAATAAATCACTAGATTCTTATTGAATATCTTGGCTTCAACATGCTATAACAACTCAACTTCGGAGACGGAGTTTTAACATGCTCATGGTGAGGTGTTAAAAAGTTTAACGAAATCAAATTCTTATAAGGAGAATCTTCAATGAAATTTCGTCCATTACATGATCGAGTCTTATTGCGTCGCGTAGAGCAAGAAGCAAAAACAGCTGGCGGGATCATTATCCCAGATACAGCACAAGAAAAACCAATAGAAGGTGAAATCGTCGCCGTCGGTACGGGTAACGTAAACGACAATGGTGATGTACGCCCATTAGATGTAAAATCTGGTGATCGCGTAATCTTCTCAAAATGGGCTGGCACAGAAGTTATGATCGACGGCGAAGAGCTGATGGTTATGAAAGAGTCAGACCTAATCGGCATAATCGCCGCTTAAATCTCGATTGTTCGCCGCTGACGTCGTTAAATTATATTCACGTACAAATGTACGCTCATATAATTTGCCTAATCACCGACAAACACTCTTCATTTAAGAACTTAATCAATTAAATCTAAATACAAAGACACCCGTAGCGTGTTTACACGCCTGAGGGTCTCATATTTTACTAAAAGGAAAATATATTATGACTGCTAAAGATGTAAAATTTCACGAAGATGCTCGTGATGAAATGATGAAAGGTGTTGATATTATTGCCAACGCTGTAAAAGTAACTTTGGGGCCAAAAGGTCGTAACGTTGTGATTCAAAAATCTTTTGGTGCCCCGCGCACAACTAAAGATGGTGTTTCTGTTGCTAAAGAAATTGAGTTGAAAAACCCACGCCAGAATATTGGCGCGCAACTTATCCGCGAAGTGGCTTCAAAAGCTGTTGAGCATGCTGGTGACGGTACAACAACGGCAACTGTTTTAGCGCAAGCGATTGCCCGTGAAGGCATGAAGGCGGTTTCTGCGGGACGTAACCCAATGGATCTAAAACGTGGTATTGATATGGCGGTTATTGCCGTTGTCGAAGACCTCAAAAAACGCGCTAAGGATGTTAAAACCAACGAAGAGATTAAACAAATTGGTACAATCTCTGCCAATGGCGATACTGAAATTGGTGAAATGTTAGCGGAAGCCATGGAAAAAGTGGGTAAAGAAGGCGTTATCACTGTTGAAGAAGCAAAATCTTTACACAACGAACTTGAAGTTGTTGAGGGTATGCAATTTGACCGTGGTTACTTGTCTCCTTACTTCATCACAAATTCAGACAAGATGACATGTGAGCTAGAAAATCCATACATTCTATTCCACGATTCAAAATTATCTAACCTACAAGCAATGCTTCCTATCTTAGAAGCTGTTGTTCAATCTTCACGTCCGTTACTTATCGTAGCAGAAGATGTTGAAGGCGAAGCGTTGGCAACTTTGGTTGTGAACAAGCTCCGTGGTGGTTTGAAAGTTGCGGCTGTTAAGGCGCCTGGCTTTGGTGATCGTCGTAAAGCGATGATTGAAGACATGGCGATTTTGGCAGGCGGTCAAGTGGTATCCGAAGAATTGGGTATCAAGCTAGACAGCGTGACACTTGATATGTTGGGAACAGCGAAGAAAGTACAAATCACAAAAGATGAAACAACCATCATTGATGGCGCTGGCGTTAAAGGTGATATTGATGCCCGTGTTTCACAAATCAAAGCACAAATCGAAGGGACTACTTCTGATTATGACCGTGAGAAGCTACAAGAGCGTTTAGCCAAATTGGCTGGCGGTGTTGCAGTTCTTCGTATTGGCGGTGCCACGGAAGTTGAAGTGAAAGAGCGTAAAGATCGCGTTGACGATGCAATGCACGCAACACGCGCAGCCGTTGAAGAAGGCATTATCGCAGGTGGCGGTACGGCTCTTTTATATGCAGCACGTGCGCTGGAAGGTATGAAAACAGATAATGATGACCAACAAGTTGGTATTGAAATTATCCGTCGCGCGCTTCAAGCTCCTATTCGTCAAATCACTGAAAATGCAGGTGGCGAAGGGTCTATCATTGTTGGTAAATTGCTTGAGCAAAAAGACACCAATCACGGTTTTGATGCACAAAATGACAACTATGTTGATATGGTTAAGACTGGTATTATCGACCCTGTTAAAGTTGTCCGTACAGCGATCCAAGATGCTGCGTCTGTTGCGGGTCTTATGATTACAACTGAAGCGGTTGTGACAGACGTTGAAGATGACGGTAAGTCAGGCGGCGGTATGCCCGACATGGGCGGTATGGGCGGTATGGGCGGTATGCCTGGCATGATGTAATTTATTCTGCTGTTATTTCCGTTTGGACGTTGTCCAGTTGCGGCTCGCGTATTGTTGATACGCTTCGCCTTACTGTCCTAGTCAAACGAAAGTACCATTGAATAAATTTTTCCTCTTGTCATCCCCGCCTTGAGCGGGAATCTCATAAAGCGAAAACAAATTCAAAAGGCCGAAGGTTCATCCCTCGGCCTTTTTTGTTAGGCTTTAACCAGCTGTTAGGCAGCGTTGCGTAACACGTTCAATTAAATTTGCCCCGCGTTCTAGTTGTTGTATCGTGATAAATTCATTGGGTTGATGTGCTTGCTCAATAGAGCCAGGGCCACAAACAATGGTGTTCCATCCATTCTCTTGAAAGGCGCTGGCTTCAGTACAAAATGGTGCGACGACTACTTCTTTATCATCTAAAAGACTGATTAAAAATTGTGAACCACTATGATGCTCATCACCGGCGAAAGGAAATGTCGTTACATATTCATCCAAGTTTACTTTGAGCTTTGCGCCTGTTGCGCTTATGGCTTGTTCAAAACAGCGCTTCATTTTATGCACTAAGTAATCGCCAGTGTCTCCAGGAATGGTTCTGGTTTCAAAGCTGAATACACATTCATCAGGTACAACATTGATCGCGCTTCCGCCGTTGACAGTCGCAACATTGATTGTTGAAAATGAGGGGGAAAAACGAGTATCAGACACACCACTTTGCCTGAATTCTTCACGTAATTGATAGAGGAGTCCTATAAATTGATGACTATGTTCTATTGCGCTGATCCCCGCATCTGGGTTACTAGAATGACAACCATGCCCTTTAACATGAACATTAAAACAACGGATACCTTTATGAGCGATATTAGCTTTTAGCGAGGTGGGCTCACCAATTAGAACCAGTTCTGGTTTTGGTAATACAGCCCCATATTGATGAATTAAGTTTTTAGCGCCGAAACATCCTACTTCTTCATCATAAGTTAAAAGTAAGCTTAATGGTTTGTGTAATAATCGGCTCTGGGTTTTTGCAGTTTCAATGAACTGTGCCAAGGCTAAACCACAAAATCCCTTCATGTCCACGCTCCCTCTAGCAAATATTTTACCATTCTCTTCCGTTACTTCATAAGGATTGGTACGCCAATCTTGTCCCGTGACAGGAACTGTATCGGTATGACCCGATAATATAATGCCACCAGCAGTATCTGCAGGGCCTATTGTTGCCAATAGATTGGCTTTCGTTTTACCCTTATTATGATTAAGTGTGATTTTTGCTCCAAGGTCGTCAAGCTGATTGGCTACGTGAGTAATTAGTGTAAGGTTTGAGTGGATACTGGTTGTATCAAAGCTTATTAAATCTTTGATAAGGGTGGTTTGGGTAGAATTTAATGTAGACATAGTTTTTCTCCTATACGTTAAGTTAAACGCATAAAAAAAGACGTATATTTTTAATGGGTAGTATAAGAGCGCTATCAATTAACTTGTATAATTGCCATTACCTGACCGCATCGTTTCTTTTGAAACAACCACCTTACGCGAAAGTAAACCGCAGGTTGGCAAAGACGTGTAATCTTTTCTTAATGCTGGTTAAATAAAACAGATAAGTTAATGGGCTGTAAATAGGGAAAGTAAAGAGTGGGGTCTTTTTTCTTGGTCTGCTTTGTGACTTTACGGTATAATGGAAGTCATGGATGATTATAAAGACGAGCCAGCCTTAAAGAAGCCCACACGTGAAACGCAAGAACGCGCGTTAAAGCCACAGGGGCAGACGTCTTCTGCGCCTCGTCCAGATCAACATCAAAAGCGTCAGAGCAATCAATCGCAAAAACCTAAGCGTCCTCCCGCCCAAAAGTCTAAGTCGCAAAGACGTGTAAAAAGACCTGTGAGTCTTACGAATAGGAACAACTTGATTGGTTTAGGTATCTTGGCCTTGGGGCTTGTAGCGCTTATATGGGTTGGATTTGTGGCGTATAATAAGTTTACAGGCGCGTCCAGTGAAGCTAGTGAATCCAGTGAAGAGGTAGCAAGTCAAAGTGATTTAGACGCGTTTCGTGAAGCCGCGACCGCGCCGAATCGCGCCACAGGTGAGGGGCAGGAAGTCTCTAAAGAAAGCTATAAACGTCAAAATTCAATTTCTTTATCTGAAATGTCAGGAACATGGCAAGCGGCTTTACGTCGTGGTACGGCTTTGATGGAAATACGTAAAAACACGTATCGTTTAATACTCATTCCATCAAAAACATCAACGCGCCGTTATTATTCAAATGGTGAAATTGAAATTAGGGATGATATTGTGATTATGAAGCCAAACATCAAATCACCTCCCCCTGCCAGTGAGACTTATAGATACGATAATCTCAGCCGTTCTAACATAGTGGTAATGGCAGGAAAATATAAAGGTAAGCTTGTTTGGCAAAATCCGCCGAATAATATTAGGGGGCTATATGTTCCAACAAAAAATATCGTTTTAATGCGCACCAAAAACAATGTTGCGGTTTGGGAATTGATGAAATAACATCACTTTATGCCAGAACTCCCCGAAGTTGAAACTGTGATGCGCGGGCTTGAACCCGTATTAAACAATAATCACATCACAAAAGTGACGTTGAATCGTAGCGATTTACGCATTCCTTTTACGCCCACGCTTAAAGACGATGTAGAAAACCAAACTATTCACTCTATAAAGCGACGCGCAAAATATATTCTCATCCATTTTTCAAATAATAAAATCCTCGCCATTCATTTAGGAATGTCGGGGAGTATGCTGATCCTCAAGCCGAATGAGCTATATGAGGCCAGAGTTCACGATCATGTGATATTTGATATGAAAGATGGTGCGCGCATTATTTATAATGACCCTCGACGGTTTGGTATGATTTTTACTTTAAATAATGATGAAATGACTTCTCACAAGGCGTTTGCCCATTTAGGACCAGAGCCTTTATCTAATCATTTTTCCGCGGTGTATTTAAAAGACAAACTGAAATCAAAAAAATCATCTATCAAACAAGCATTGCTCGATCAAACTAATGTTGTAGGGGTGGGTAATATATATGCGTGTGAGGCCTTATATAAAGCGGGTATTAACCCGTTGACGCCTTGCCCTAAAATCTCGTTGGCTAAATATGAAGAGCTGGTGCGCTGTATTTGTGAAGTTCTTAGAGGGGCGATTGCGGCAGGGGGCAGTACATTGAAGGATTTTCGTCATGCCGATGGGGAGTTGGGGTATTTTCAACATAACTTCGCTGTCTATGACCGCAAAGGGCAGGCTTGCCCAAACTGTGAGTGTGATGTTACTAAAACAGGTGGCATAGAGCGCATCGTGCAATCAGGACGTTCCACTTTCTATTGCGCCCGTAAACAAAAATAGGCATTGTAAGAGTATGATAAAATTATTATTTATTCTAATCATTATGGCTTCGCCTGTGCAGGCTCAATCGCAAAATATGTTCTTTGAGAGCTTGTACGATGTGCCTGTGATGCCTGAAATGGTTGAGTTGCCTGAGATGGCGCTTAGCTTTGATAAACCCACAGGGCGCATTGCTTATGCGACAGGGGCGGCATCTAAGGCCTTAAATACCGTACAAATCCTTGATTTTTATGCGAAGTCCTTACCGCAGATGGGCTGGACGGCGCTTACACCTTATGAATTTACACGTGAAGATGAGAGGTTACGCCTGTCTTTCACGAAATCAGGGGGGGCGGATTTAGTCCAATTCATGCTCTATCCCTTAGAAAAAAGCGATAAAGAGCAAAAATAAAGTTTTTTTATCAGAGTTATCTTGACAATTTTGCCTGTTTTACGTTACAAACGCCTCAGAACAAAGTTTTGCTTGGATTCAAGCGAGGCCATTAATTTGATAATAACTACATAATATAAAGAAAAGAGTGAACCATGGCTAATCATGCATCTGCCCTAAAACGTATTCGTCGTAACGCCCGCCGCGCTGAAATTAATGGTGCGCGTCGTAACCGTATGCGTACATTCATTAAAAAAGTTGAATTGGCTTTGACAAATAATGATGCCACTGCCGCGCAAGAAGCATTGAAAAATGCGCAACCAGAAATTCAACGCGCTGTTGCAAAAAACTTGCTCCACAAAAACACAGCTGCTAGAAAAATTTCTCGTTTAAGCGCACGTGTTAAAGCAGCAAAAAGCTAAAACATATATTTAGATTACTGATTTTTAAAAACCCGTTATTTTTAATGGGTTTTTTATTGCCTAAATTTTGTTGTGCAAAACTTTATTGAAATTAATTTTTTCCCTGTGAAGAACTATAGAAACCAAAAAAAAATGATACGTAATTATGTTCTAATTTTTCGAATCAATTATGACTTTTGACGAGTCTTTTTATTGCGCAGAAAAACGCACAAAACCGCATGGGTTATGAGTCAATAGAAAATAAAAAATCTTTTTTTATTTTTTTACATGATTCTGATTGACCCAAAATTAAATCTGTTTAATGTCTCAATTGTTGTTAACAACTTATTTGAACATTTCAAAATTTAGTTGTGAATAATTTAGGGGAATGTCCCGATGGTTTTTAAAATCATCGCAATTATAAAATAATAATTGGCACAAAGGAACTAATTTAAAATTTAAAATTTTTAAGCTTTTAAAGGAAGTCCTTACATTTATAAGAATTTAATAAGACGAAAAAACGCAAAAACCTTGTTTTTGTGAAGGGTATATTTTTGTCTTTTTATCGCCGCCATAGGCAATGTGTATTATTAAAAATTTAACGAAACTTGTAACTGGAGAATATAAATAAATGTCTGAAACTGAAGCGGGTCTACCTATCGATAAAAACGAATTACAAAAAGATTACAGCGCGGAAACTCTTACGCCTAGTAAGGAAATTATTGCTGTATGGAAGCAAGTCCATAAAGCGTTACGCGGTGAATTTGGTGAAGCTATATTCCGTAGTTGGTTAAAGCCTCTTAAGTTACAAGCGCAATATCACGGTACCTTAGAAGTCTCTGTCCCTACGCGTTTCATGAAGGATTGGATTCAGACACATTACGCTAAGCGTATATTAGCAATGGCTGCTGATAAGTCCTCTGAAATTAAACGTCTTGAAATTGTTGTTGTTCAAGGCGCAATGATTGATGATGAACCTGTTGTGCCAAGTAAAAAAGCGAATGAGAATACCAAGCAAAAATCAGACGTGTTTGATGTTACATCGACATTGGACGAGCGCTTTACATTTGATAGCTTTGTTGTTGGTAAACCGAATGCGCTTGCTCATGCTGCCGCGCGTCGCGTTGTTGAAAGTGCGACTGTTCCGTTTAATCCGCTCTTTATATACGGCGGTGTTGGTCTAGGTAAAACGCATCTTATGCATGCGATTGCCGCGATGATTGGTGAGCAGCAACCAGAAAAACAAGTGATGTATTTAAGCGCAGAAAAATTTATGTATCAGTTCGTGAAAGCCTTGCGTTCAAATGAAACAATGGCGTTTAAAGAATTTTTCCGTGGCGTTGACGTTTTAATGATTGATGATATTCAATTTATTGCGGGTAAAGAAAGCACACAAGAGGAATTTTTCCATACATTCAATGCGTTGGTAGATCAAAACAAACAAATCATTATTTCTGCAGATAAAGCGCCAAGTGATTTAACAGGCATCGAAGAGCGTCTTCGTTCACGTCTTGCTTGGGGTTTGGTGGCCGATATTCAACCCTCAACATACGAGCTTCGCTTAGGTATTGTGAAGGCAAAGCGTGATCAATTACAAGTTGATGTGCCAGATAGTGTTCTTGAATTTTTGGCCTTAAAGGTAACGTCAAACATTCGTGAGTTAGAAGGGGCGTTAAACCGTATTGTTGCTCATGCTGATGTGTCTAAGAATATTATTACGTTGGAAAGTACGCAAGATGTATTGCAAGACCTTCTTCGCTCGCATGATCGTCGTATCACAATTGACGAAATCCAACGCAAAGTAGCTGAGCATTACAATATTCGCCTTTCTGACATGCATAGTGCCCGTAGAGCGCGTCAAGTGGCACGTCCTCGCCAAGTTGCAATGTATTTAGCGAAACAGCTCACTGCGCGTAGTTTGCCGGAGATTGGCCGTAAATTTGGTGGTCGTGATCATACAACCGTGATGCATGCCGTCCGTAAAATTGAAGAACTCTCCAATGATGATGCGTCTTTCGCACAGGATGTTGAAGTGCTTCGCCGTGCATTGACGGGCTGATATCGCGCGTAAATAGCGATAATTAAATGAAATTGAACAAAACCTCGCCATTGTGCGGGGTTTTGTTATGAATATATGCGGGAAAACTCGTGTGTATCCGTATTATGCGCTTGGTAAAGCTCTCTTAGTTGCTTATAGTAAAATTCATACTATGACAGATAAGTAAGGAATATTACCGATGAAGTTCACCATTGATCGCGCAACGCTTTTACGCCCTTTAAACCATGTTCAAAGCGCCGTTGAAAAACGTAATACGATACCAATTTTATCAAATATCCTCATTCGCGCAGAAGACGGCATTTTAAGCTTCTCTGCCACGGATATGGATATGGAGATTAATGAGTCTGTTCCTGCAAAGGTAGAGGAAGCGGGCGCAACAACAGTTCCTGCGGCGACCTTGTTTGATATCGTTAAAAAGTTATCTGATGAGAGTGATATTCAAATGAGCTTAAATGAGGCGGGCACTCAGATGAGTGTGAAGTCTGGACGCTCCAACTTTAAGTTGGCGTGCTTGCCGATTGCTGATTTTCCTGAACTGTCTCAAGGTGATATGCCGACAAGCTTTAGCGTTCCTGCGAATGAACTTCGCGCACTGATTGATCGTACAAAATTTGCGATGAGTACTGAGGAAACACGTTATTACTTGAATGGAATTTATATTCATGCTGCTGAAAATGAAGGCGTGAAAGTGCTTCGCGCTGTGGCAACAGATGGTCACCGTTTGGCCCGTTTCGAAATGCCACTCCCAGCGGGCGCTGAGGAAATGCCTGGCGTTATCTTACCGCGTAAAGCCGTTGCGGAGCTACGCAAATTGGTTGAAGAGGCGGGCGATGCCATTCAGATTGAATTATCTGAAAGTAAAATCCGTGTGAACTTTGACCATATTGTTTTAACGTCTAAATTAATTGACGGTACATTCCCAGATTACCAACGTGTTATCCCGCAAGGTAATGATAAAGTTGTTGAAGTGAACCCTAAGATTTTCTCTTCTGCGATTGACCGTGTTTCAACCATTTCTGATGGTAAATCACGCGCTGTTAAAATTACGTTTGAAGGTAAAACAATGACTTTGTCTGCGAACTCTCCTGATGCAGGAAGCGCGACGGAAGATTTGGAAGTGAACGGCAATGACAACATGGAAATTGGCTTTAATGCCAGCTACCTAATGGACATCACTAGACAAATCGAAGGTGATGGCTGTCGTATGACACTGGCCGATTCCGCCAGTCCAACAATCATCGAAGACACAAGCGATTCTTCAAGCCTGTATGTATTGATGCCATTGCGCGTTTAATATTTGATGACGCATCCTATTATCAAAGATAATCGCTATTTTTCGTTAGCGACCTGTGTTGATAATGAAGTTTGGATTGCGCCAATATGTTATGTGTATGATGAAGCGTATAATGCGTTTTATTTCTATTCAAATAAAAACGCTAAGCATTCAAAACATATCTCTATAAATCCGCAAGTGGCCATCACGATCTTTGATAGCACAGCCAGTTCCGATGATGCCTCTGGTTTGCAGATTAAAGCCACGGTTTCCGAAGTTAAGGTATATGAGCTTCCCGCTATTATGGACGTCTATTTTGAAAAATCATTCCCTGATGAAATTGAACGTAAGAAATGGGAGCGCCCTATAGAGGCATTCACAAACCTGGCGCCACATCGTTTTTATAAACTGACACCCTCCCATGCGTATATCAATGACGTAGATGAAAACATGATTGATTACCGTAAAGAGGTGACGTTATGATTTTTAAAATTAATAAAAAAGTTTAGGTTTATTTTCGTCATTGCGAGGAAGTCCGTTAGGGCTGATGCGGCATCAATTGTGAGATTGAAGTGGGTTGCTGCGTCAATTCGTTCCTCGCAATGACGGTCTTTAATAAAGACTTTTATCAACATTCTGCGCCCTAATATCCGTGTCCATCTGTGTTTATCTGTGGTAAAAAAGAATATGTCTTATTTAACGCATTTATTACTGCAAAATTTCAGGTGCTATGAGGCGCTGAGGTTGAGTGATTTATCGTCGTCCATGATTGTGCTGTGTGGTGCGAATGGGGCGGGGAAGACGAATGTGTTGGAAGCGGTTTCTATGTTGACGCCAGGGCGCGGTTTACGAAGCGCGCCAGCCAGTGATATGCAACGCCACGGTTGTTCTGCGCCGTGGGGCATTTCGGCGGGGCTGAATGATGGTGATGTTGCGGTTAAAATTGGCACGGCGCTTGATACGCAAACAGGACGCCGAAAAGTGCGCATTAATGGCGCAGATGCCAAAAGCCAGAATGCGCTGAGTGATTATCTGGCGTGCCTTTGGTTGACACCGCAAATGGATAGGTTGTTTTTGGAAGGGGCGAGTGGTCGTCGTAAGTTTTTGGATCGGCTTATTTTTGCCTTTGATAAAGGGCATTCGGGGCGTGTAACGCGTTTTGATAATGCGATGCGTCAACGTAGTAAATTGCTTCAAGCGGGGGAGGCAGATGCCAGTTGGCTTGATGGGTTAGAATCACAAATGGCGGAAACAGGCGTTTCAATTGCGGCGGCGCGACTTGATTTTGTTGAGCGCTTGCAAGCGTCATGTGATAGAGCGAGCGACGCGGAAGAAAAATTATTCCCTAAGGCGATTATAACCGCCCAAGGCACAATCGAGGAATTGCTGAAAAGAACACCTGCATTGGAAGTGGAGGCGTTATATCGCTATCAACTTCAACAATCCCGCGCGCGCGATGCGCTTGTGGGTGGAGCAAGTACGGGACCGCATAAAAGCGATTTGTATGTGCTGTATGCGGCAAAGAATATGCCCGCCAGTCAATGTTCAACAGGTGAGCAAAAAGCATTGTTGATTGGAGTTGTGCTGGCGCATAGCTGTCTGATGCAGGCAGAGCGAGGGGCGCCGCCCGTTTTGCTCATGGATGAAATTGCCGCACATCTGGATGAAGCGCGTAGAGAAGCGTTGTTTGAGCGCCTTATGAGCTTAGGCGGGCAAGTCTGGATGACGGGCACCGACCCGATTTTGTTTGACGCTATTGCCAATAAAGCG
>CALDHI010000025.1 GCA_937941545.1 uncultured Alphaproteobacteria bacterium | reverse complement strand
AAATTCTTGTAATAACTCGTTTTTATAATGCCCATCCGCGATAATGAAGGCATCACTGTTATAGCTCCCTGTTAGCAAAGGAATGAGAATACCGTCTGGTGTAACAGTGACGTTAGTGATGATGGTTTGTAATGCGTGAATTTCAATGGGGCAATGACGCTCCTGTACCGCCTTTGACGTTTCTAAGAAAATATCATGTAAGTAGTCCCCATAAAGACGGCGTGATTGAAAGCTGTTTTCAAGATCACGTTTTAAATCATTTGGATTATGTGTGACCAAATAATTTACAAAGTGATCTGGCGCGTCAGGAAAGGGAGACATCGCATAGGCAGGTTGATTGAGAAAATAGATATCTTTTGTGTAGTCATAGGGATTGCCCCTGCCGATATCACAGGCAGGGTTGGCAATGACAAGGCGTGTGATGGGCGCATTTTCTGGACGTCCTTCACGTTGCCATTTATCTATTTGGTGTTGTGTTTGTGTTGCAAGGATAGAGGTTCCTGAAAACCCACCCCCCGCAATTGTGACTGTGTGTGTACTACTCATTTCTTACATCTCCATACAAAAATATTTGCGGTGCCTAATGGGTAGGCAACCGAACATTATAATTTATCTGTTGGAAATAGAGCTTCGTGGGGCATGCATTATAAAATGCAGGCACAAAAAAAGCGTGTTTTCCGCCAGGTCCTAAAAAAATGGGACCATAGCATTTCGCACGCTATAGCGCTCTTTAGCTTTTTTTACGTGGTGCAAGCTGCCCCTTCAAAACCCACGGTTAGACCCGAATGAAAGTATCTAACATATCATTACTATCTGACAATGCGATTGCTTGTCAATAATAAATTTAATTGGTATATGGCGATTTATTTAAAATATAGAGCCAGTTGACGTTCAATTTGCCGTGCTAAATCATCTAGGGCATTATCGCGGGCGTTCTGTTCGGTCACGAGTGTTGAAAATTCGCTCTCTAAAATATTGTTTGAAGCGATGGCAGTTATTTCACGGGAGAGAATGGCTTGTTTGGTTTCATTATTAATGAGTACCATGACGCTGTTGAGACGAAGTTGGCGGCGTGTGGCTTCAGAATCTTGGGTAATGTCAAAGTCATAAATTTTCTCATTTATAGGGGCGACGCGCAATGTATAGCGCGGATTGATAGGCTCGCCTTGACTATATAGTCTGTCGATAAGGGCGTTACGAAGATATTGGCCTTCACGATCTGGTATGATGGCAATCGCTATATCATTAAAGACGATTTGCGGCGCTGGCGTTTCATTATTTTGTTTGTGCGTGCCATAAACAGGCGCAAATCCACAAGCGCTTAGAGTAGGTATAACAAAAAATATTAAAAGACTAAGCCTTATACGCATATGAACTTTCCTTATTAATTCGCTACAATATTCACGATACGGCCGGGGACGACGATGACTTTGCGGACTGTTTGACCTTCTATTGCTTTTTGGACGCCGTCTTGTTCCATCGCGATTTTTTCAGCTTGCTCTTTGGTGGCGCCGCTATCGAGTGTGATAGTGGCGCGCACCTTGCCGTTGACCTGTACGCCGATGGTGACTTTATCGTCTTTTAATAACGCGTCATCATGGCTCGGCCATGGCGTTTGCGTCAAAGGCGTTGTGTGTCCCATCAGTGACCAAAGCTCTTCTGCTAAATGTGGCATCATTGGATTAAACAAACGCACTAAGGCTTCATACCCTTCGCGCATTGCCCATTTATCGGCATCGTCATTTGGTGTAAAGGCCGTCAGCGCGTTCGATAATTCACGAATACGCGCCACGGCTTTGTTCATGTGGAAGGCGTCAATGTCTTCGGCCACACCTACAATGGCTTTGTGGGTGGTGGAGCGAAGCTTACTGGCCGCATCAGAGAATTTTGTTGGTTGCACTGTGCCTACTTCGGGTAAGTAAGATGTCGCCTCGGTCACGGCGCGGTGCAGTTTATTGACGAAACGCCATGCGCCTTCAATACCACCAACGGTCCATTCTAAATCCCGTTCAGGTGGGGAATCAGAGAGGATAAACAAACGCGCAGCATCGGCGCCGTACGTGTCAATGATATCTTGCGGGTCAACGACGTTCTTTTTCGATTTGGACATCTTAATCACTGCGCCTTGGGTGACGGGCTGCCCATTGTCTGAAATCATCCAAATGCCGTCTTTATTTTCAACATCGGCAGGGAAAATCCAATTATTATCGACATCTTTGTACGTCGCATGCGTGACCATGCCTTGGGTGAACAAACCAGCGAATGGCTCGTCGGGCACTTCGTAGCCACATTTTTTTAGGGCGCGCATAAAAAAGCGTGAGTAAAGCAAGTGAAGCACCGCATGTTCAACGCCGCCAATATATTGATCGACTGGCATCCAATAATTCGATTTTTTATCCGCAAAGCCACGCTCGGTATTTTTCGGGTCAAGGTAGCGTAGAAAATACCAGCTGGACTCAAAAAATGTATCGCAAGTATCAGTTTCACGCAGGGCGTCTTTGGTACAAGAGGGACAAGTTGTATGCTTCCACGTCGGGTGACGATCTAGCGGATTGCCAGGTTTGTCGTAGTTAATGTCATACGGCAATTCAACAGGCAATTGATTTTCGGGGACAGGGACAAGGCCGCAATCCTCACAATGCACAAACGGCACAGGACAACCCCAATAACGTTGACGGGACACGCCCCAATCACGAAGACGGAAATTGGTGACACCTTTACCAATGCCCATTTCTTCCATACGGGCAATAATTTTTGACATCGCCTCGTCCGAGGTCAAGCCGTCATATTCACCTGAATTAATCAATGTACCTTTTGGCCCGTACGCTTCCCCTTCAACAAAATTTGGTCCAGTGATGACGGGACGAATAGGCAAGCCATATTTGGTGGCAAACGCGTGGTCACGTTCATCATGAGCTGGCGCAGATTTAATCGCGCCTGTTCCGTAGGAATAGATAACGAAATTACCGATATAAACAGGCATTTCCTCGTTTGTGAACGGGTGCGTCACGGTATAAGGCGTCTTAAAGCCTTTCTTTTCAGCGCGCTCAATCGCTTCTTCGGACGTACCAAGTGCCATGCAATCTTCAATAAAGGCTTTGGCCTCTGTGTCAGTTTCAGCGAGCAAGTTCGCGTAAGGATGTTCAGGGGCAAGTACGGCGAAGCTGGTGCCGAAAATTGTATCAATACGCGTGGTGTAGACATTAAGTTTAGCGTCAGCGGGCAAGTCCCCACCTTTTATATCAAAGTTAAATTCAATACCCTGTGACTTACCAATCCAATTAGTTTGCATGGTGCGGACTTTGTCAGGCCAGCGGTCTAGGGTTTCGATGCCTTGGAGTAAATCATCGGCAAATTCAGTAATTTTGAAAAACCATTGGTATAGTTTGCGACGTTCAACGGGCGCGCCACTGCGCCAGCCTTTGCCGTCTACCACTTGCTCATTGGCAAGCACGGTATCTTCAACGGGATCCCAGTTGACGATGGATTCTTTACGGTAGGCCAAATCATTCTTGTAGAAATCCAAGAACATTTTCTGTTCATGACGGTAATATTCGGGATCGCACGTGGCGATTTCACGTGACCAATCAATCGCCAAACCCATGGATAAAAGCTGTTCTTTCATTTGGGCGATATTGTCATACGTCCAATCTTTGGGGTGGGTATTGCGCTCAATCGCGGCATTTTCCGCTGGTAAGCCCAACGCATCCCAACCCATGGGGTTCAGAACGTTGAAACCCTTGGCTTTTTTATAACGCGCAACAACATCCGATAGGGAGTAGTTACGCACGTGTCCAACATGAATACGCCCTGAAGGGTAAGGCAACATGGCCAGAACGTAGCTTTTGGGCTTAGACTCATCTTCTGTTACTTCAAAAGCTTTAGTTTCATCCCAGAATTTCTGCCATTTGGCTTCTGTTTCGCGGATGTTATATCGTTCTTCTGTCATGTTTTTCTCTTTAAAAGTGTCGTATCCGCCTTGAGCGGGTGTCTGGAAAGTAGTTGCAATTTTTGTATCCAGACCTCCGCTCAAGGCGGGAGTGACGGTGTTTATTAAATTATTTATCAAAACTTGCGACGCGCAGTTGACGGGCGCGGGTTAGGATTGAATCTTCTAGCTTCGTGCCCATTTCGTCGGTTACTTTGGCGTCTGCCCAGCTTGAACCTGGTTTCACCTGACGGAAGACTTTGACTTCAATCCCTGTTGAAACCAGTTGCTTGTCCAAAATGAACGCATTGACTTTGAAGCGCTCCTTAGGTTTTTCAGGCGAGCTGTACCACTCTGTGATGATAACACCGCCAAAGGGGTC
>CALDHI010000024.1 GCA_937941545.1 uncultured Alphaproteobacteria bacterium | reverse complement strand
CGAATGACCATGTGAATATGGGACAAAGCAGTAACGACACCTTCCCCACCGTGATGCATATCGCGGCGGCGGAGCAAGTGCATCATGCGCTTATCCCTGCGCTTGCCAACCTACACGAAGTTTTAGAAGGCAAAGTGAATGCGTTTAAAGACATTGTTAAGAATGGCCGTACCCATTTACAAGACGCCACGCCGTTGACCTTGGGGCAAGAATTTTCAGGCTACTCCAAGCAAATTGAATATGGCATTGCGCGGATTGAGGCGACGATGCCCCGCCTGATGGAACTGGCGCAAGGCGGAACAGCCGTGGGAACAGGGATTAATTGTCTTAAAGGCTTCGCGGAAAAATTTGCGGAAAACGTAAGTGAAATTACAGGATTAGAATTTCAAACGGCAGAGAATAAATTTGAAGCTCTCGCCGCGCATGACGCGATGGTGGAGCTATCTGGTGCGCTGAATGTGATTGCGGTATCACTCATGAAGATTGCCAATGATATTCGCTTGTTAGGCTCTGGCCCGCGCTCTGGGATTGGGGAGATTATTTTACCTGCGAACGAGCCTGGCTCGTCTATTATGCCAGGTAAGGTCAACCCGACGCAGTGCGAGGCCATCACCATGGTCTGCGCGCAAGTGATGGGCAATAACATGACGGTGAGTGTTGCGGGAAGCAATGGGCACTTAGAGCTGAACGTGTTTAAGCCTGTTATCATTTACAACGTATTGCAATCTATTCAACTTATAAGTGACAGCGTCAATAGCTTCACCAAAAATTGTGTTGAAGGGATTGAAGCCAATGAAGCGCGCATTACGATGATGATGGAGAACTCCCTCATGTTAGTGACGGCGTTGAACTCGCATATTGGCTACGACAATGCCGCGAAGATAGCCAAGACGGCCTATGCGAATGGCACATCCTTAAAAGAAGAAGGTGTCGCGCTCGGTCTGCTGACGGCTGAACAATTTGATGAGTGGGTTGACCCGCTCACCATGATTGGCCCGAAGGGGTAGAGTTACATTTCAGACGGCCCTTTTCCAACTGGATTACCACTCCATTTTTCTTGAGCTTGTTGTATAGCGATTATGGGTTTCAAGCCATCTGGCATTTGACGCGCATTGGGATTATCCCAGCTTTTAAAACGATCTTCACGTAAATTACGGAAGTTGCCTGCGGCAGTATCTTTTACAACGTCTAAAACATAGCCAGCATGTTTGCGAAACTCTTCGGCTGTTGGCGTATGCCCTTTTTTATCGCTCACATAACAGCCTGTTTCCATCTCTATAAAGCTCCCAACACTTCTGAAAAGATTAACTGAACCAGATGTGACACCCATCGATGTTTTTGGCGTTAAATTAAGGTGTGCTCTATCATATTCTGTACCGGCGGGCTTATGTGAGCCGTCTTCTTCTACAGTAAAACTACCTATTTTGATGTTAAGCGCCCCGCTTTCGCGAGTAGATTCAAAAGGAAATCCCATTTCAGGATTATAGAATATTTCTGCATAGGTATGAGGGACATCAGGATCATCGGAAAGGCATTTATATGTTGCTTGCGCACGACCTAAATTATTTGCTTTCACGCTGTGGTATATCAACTTACCTATCGCTGAAACCAAACCAAAAGCTTGAACCGCCTTTCCTCTACCCGCCAAAGCTTCCGCCTAATTCTCAGAATCTTTAATCCCCAAATGATGCTTATCAACCTGCCCAATTTTTTCAAGAAAATCGCGAGGTAAGAATTTTTCTAGTTCTGTAGCGCTTATAAGAGTTGGTGTTTGCGGATTTTCAGCTCGGCGAATTGCATCTAACATAGTCTGCTCCTTGTTATAATTTAAACAGACTATACTATCACTTAATGATTATGTCAATAAAATAGTACTTAACTTGGGAAATTACGCTTAAAGTATGTTTCACCATGATTTAATTATAGACTCTATTCACTAAAGGATGACAATATTTCATATGCTGAAAGATAACCTACCTGACATCGTCAACGCCCCTATCGTGAAGCATTCCGTTATGATTGCGGGACATGCGACCAGCGTGTCGATTGAGAAACCGTTTTGGGAGGCGTTTAAAGCCTTGGTAAGCGCGCAAGATAAATCTATCAATCAACTCATCACCGAGATTGACGAGGCGCGGAGCGTGAATTTATCAAGCGCAATACGGCTTTATGTTCTTCACTCGCTCACAATGAATTTGTAATGCCTCAACTCTGTTCAAATGTACTCTAAGCCCTGCTTTATCCAAAGCATTTCTAACTTCACTGAGAGTATCCGCATGCTTTTCCTCAATACGAGATATGTACCATAACGGTGTAAAAACACTCAAGGGCAGGAAAGAAAGTTTTTCACCATTCTTTTGTATAGATATATCAACACAATCTCCTATGTGGTCGTGACCGTTTGCAGAAAATATTTCACACCTTTCTGACTTACGAGTGGGATAACAAAAGGAAAATAATGCACCACCGCACTTACGAAAAAAACGACGACAAACCACATTCAAACGTCTTTGAGATTCTTTTCCTCGCGTTAATATCAACACGATATCTTGATCTAATAATTCTTGCGCCCACTTAAGTGCTGCATACGTATCTTCATCAATTTCTACAAAAGGTTTTCTCCCTCTCGGTTGCACCAGTATTTTACCTGATTTTCCTGAAGATATTCGTAACAAGTTCGGCACTCTATTGGGTAAATTAATTTTCAATCTCCTTAAAACAGCCCCTTAATTAAGTTATTCACCGCGTCTTCTGGATTTTCGGTTTCTAGGATCGTTTTCAACGCATCTTCTGGCTTTTTGATTTTCTTTGGCTCTTCCTGAACGGGTTCAGGCGTTGGCGCTGGTTTGACTTCCTCTTTAGCAGGTGCTGGATTGTCATTCGCAGGCGCAGCAGGCGCAGGTTCTTTAACAGGCTCAACCGCTTTAGGTTCTGTTTTAGATTTGATGAAATTGTTCAGGAGGCTTTCAGGGTTTAAATCAACACCACCCTCTTCACCAACAATACCAAATTTCTTGAGCTTATCGGTCGTTTTATCACCTAAGATATTTGGTAGTTCCTTACCTAGTTTACGCTTCAATTTGTCCTTTAAATAATCTTCCAAGATATTCTTACCAAACGTATCTTTTGGATTATCCAATGGCCCTTTTATCTCAACATTAAAGGGTTTTAAATCTGGCACAGATTTCAATGTTATCTGATTATTCGCCGTAATGTACCAGCGTGGGAAGCTAACATTTCCTGTCGTATTAATCACGGCGTCGCTGCTGTCCATGACCATCGAGTCAATATTAACGACACCATTGGTAATTTTATAGACGCCTTTCACCGTATCAAATTTTGTTTGACCACCGCGCGTTGCGCCCTCAACCAAGCTAGTGAATGAAGAGGCAAGCTTATCATCCACTGCCAAGCCACGCGCCATTTTGGCCAAATCAAAACCAATGAATGTGATGTCTGTACCATTCAGATTTGCAGACCCATTCAAGGCGTTAACCAGCGCATGAGAGCTAGCTCCCGATGATTTTATATCTAAGTCAAAATCAACCGCGCCTGTCGTTTTCAATTTACTTGATCCGCTCAATGCTTTCACAAGGCGTTCAAGATCAATGCCGTTCATATCACTTTTTAGAACGAGGCTAACGGGGTTTGATTTGATTTGTGTCGTCATGTTGGCCGACCCACCGAAAACACCAACCTTCATATTATTAATGCCCATTTGACCATTGGCAACTTTAAGATTGGTGGAGGGGTTGGATAAGTTCCATGCGCCATATGTAATGGCGTTCGCTTTGAAATCAATATCGGTATTAATAGTGTCCATCCAACTTAAATCAATGGGTGTTTTTGACCAACGCTCAGACGATGACGCAGAAGCAGACTTGGAAGACGTCCCGCCACTACCAGATGTTTTTGCGCCCAGCAAGCTGTCTAACGCCAATGTCCCTGCGGCGATATTCCCTTTAATCGACATGGGTTTTTCGCCCGCATTGATGTTTAAATTTCCGCCAAAATTGGTTTTGCCCAATTCAACCTTCATATTAGACAACGCATATTCTTGACCGTTAATATCCGCATTGGCGAAGAAGTTAATCGCCTGTTGCAAACCAGCTTGGCCTTTAAAATCAGGTGAAACGGCCTGAATGGCTTTGACTAAGTTAGGATGTTTTAGACCGAGTGATAGGTTTTTATAACTTGGTGTACCCAGTAAATCATTTGCAATACCTTTGGCATCCACGCGCCCACCAAGGGCATTGATGTTGGCATCAAAGTTCAAGGCTTGCGCACTTCCTACGCCTTTAACTGTGGCTTCCAATGCATTTAAGCTTGGTGGTAATTTAGACGTATCAACCTTCAACGCCGCCCCCAGTTTTTTAAGATTGCTTGTTTTTGTATAGAGTGAGACATCCATACCCGTTAAGGTATCAATATTCGCAATCGCGCCTTTCGCCGTAATCGTAGCCCCCGCAAAGTCTTGAACACCTGCCGTGGTTAAAGCAAGTTTGCGTCCAATCATGCTCCCCGCCACACGCACACCAGATATTTTTTGGGCGTTATAAATTGCGTTTTGGATACTGACATCAAAGGTAACATCCAAAGGCAATGCAACAGAGGCTAAAGGATTTTTGTTACCTTTAGATGACGAAGCAGACGCTCCACCATTTCCATTAGATGATTTTCCAGACGTTCCCATGATTTTATCAAAATCAAGCGTATCGGCGCTCACCTCAATTGAAGCGTTCGCCCGCCCAACATTAGCTGGTACTTTATAGCTACCACCTAAACCAATCACAGTATTATCCAGTTTTAGGACACTGTCTTTCAAGGCCACCGTTGACCCCGTCACGTTTCCTTTTAAATTAAATTGTGATGTTTTATACAGCTTCGTCAAATTAGACGTATCAGCATCAGGCGCAAAAGATTTTAAAAATCCTGCAAGGCTGTTGATTTGACCGTTCACCGCGTACGTTACGGATGGATCAGACAAAGTGACTTGGCCTGTTTTAGGGGATTGTGAGGATGATTTATAATTGATGTTCAACGCTCCATCAGATTTTGCCTGCCCCGGAAGTTCCAAAATCTTATAACTTATTTTTGTGTCTTTACCTGATTTATTGGCATCAAAAAATACGCCTTTCAATATTTTATCATCCAGCTTCACACCGCCTAAATCAAATTGAACATTCGCATTGACCGCCATTGGCAACGTCAATGTTTGTGGAATAAGTGACGATGATTTTTTTGATGTTGAAGATGTTGTTGTTTTGCCATCACCAGACGTCTTGTTTGAAGAGGTGAATTTAGAGACATCTAATATAGACGCCGATTTAATCGCACCGTTTATAACAAGCGGGTTTTTAGATTTAATGTTTTCGATTGATAACTTACCGTTACCAACAAAGTCACCCAGCGATAATTTCAACTCATTGAAAGATGCTTTTTCTTCATTAGCCGTAAGCAATCCATCCAAACTGATTGACTCAGTCATAGGGATAGCCGCCCCAGTGAGTGCGCCCAACTTAGACGGATTTTTCACATTCAATACCGTTTTACCCTGCACATCAAAAGGTGCAGTAATGGCGCTCACTCCATTAAAGGCAAAGCTGGCATCTGCGTCAGGAAGATTGATTTTAGCGTCGAGAGTTAACCCCTCATCCCCTTTAGGGAGGCGGCCTGTTTTGGTATCAATTTCAACTTTGTTATCTTGATAAACAAGGTCACCCGTTAAATCAAATGGGCCTTTCAGGCTATTGGCTTTTAAATCAATGTTAATATCATTGACTGTGTAATTGGCGCCCGTTTGGTGATTGATAAATTTCAGCTGGCCTTTTTCAATGTTGACCTTATCAAAAGCGATTTTTTCTAATGTATCATTAGCGGCAGCTTTCACATTTTCTTTCGCAGCTTCTGGTAACGCGTCTTTCACTTCATCTACTTTTTTAATTTTTGATGTTGTCCATGACGGTGTGCCATCTTGCATAATCTCAATTGAAATATCGGGAGCGATTAATGAAATAGAAGACACCTTAATCTCTTTTTTAAAGAGAGGCATAAGTTGAACGCTAACTTCTGCGCTTTTAACCGTAAGAATATTTTCAAAGTTTTTTTGCAAAGGAGCAACCAGCGTTACACCTTCAATTTGCACATGGGGGCTGGGTAAAATTCCTAGCGATAAATCACCGTCAATTTTAACGTTCAAACCGCTGGCGTTTTTAACTTGCGCAATAATCGTTGGCTTATGCTTGTTCCAATCAATGAAGCTGGGCCCGACAAAAGCCCCCACGATGAGCAAAACAATAATAGATAAAGCAGAAAATATAAGGCGCATGAAAACAAGCTTTCTTAAGACAAAAGGTTATAGGTGTAATTAAGTATACGTTTTTATAGCGAAAACGTTCCCGAATCTCAATGATTATAATATGGCTTTAGATAATCACGCTTTATAGAAAGTTCGCAATTTTATCACGGGCATCAATCGCCGCGTTCATATTGGCTGCAGAGGTCTCGTGTGAGACAGAAATCAGATCACGTCCTTTTTGAACAAATACAATAGACGATGCCTTGCCTGTTCCATTTGAATTCACACACGCAAGCTCATACCCCGTTTTACCGCCAGATACAGAGGATGGTAGAGAGGCGAAATCACCACTGCAACGGTTACGTTCACGCGCGATATAGCTTTGAGCATATTGGTTTAGATTCTGAACAGCCGCAGGCGCGGCAATTTCTGCGCGGCCATTCATGCCATTGGCACGCCATACATATAAGTTAGGCGATTGTTGCGCCAACGCCGACACGCCAGCAATACCTGAATTATTCAACATACTCTGCAAGCTTGATTGAGATAAAGAAGAAGACGATGTCGCACCTATTTGTCTTTGTGCAACAGGGCTAGGCGTCGCACTTGAAAAGCGATTACGTGCGGGGCCGGCCAAAGTATTTTGTGACGGGGACGCCAAAGGTGCGGCCACCAAACGCTCACGCGTCATTTGTTGCAATTTTTGTTCCTGAGCTTGTAAGGCACGTTGCTTCGTCAATAGTTCCTGCTCTTTTAACTTCGCTTGCGCCATTTTGGCTTCAGCTTGGGCAAGAATACGTGATTTTTCTGCTAACGCTTTCTGTTGGTCGGCGATGCGTTGCTCTTTTAAACGCACTTCGGCTAGCCTTGTTTCTGCTGCCTCAATTTTTTGCTCTTCTAATTTCAACTTCGCTTCTCTAGCACGCATTTCCTGTTCTTTTAAACGGGTTTGCTCAAGCTTTGTTTCTGCGGCTGTTACGTTTTGCAGACGTGCTTGCATTTTTTGTTGCTCTGCTAATAAGCGCGCTTCTTTATCTTTAAGTAAAGTTTCTTTTGTTGCCAACGCTGTAAGTTTTGATTCCGCCGCCGCAATTTTTTGAGCTTCTGTTTTTAACTTTAACTCTTCCGCTTGAAGTTGTCTTTCTTTTATCTTTGCTGCGGCAAATTTACGTTCCATCTCTTCAAGCTTTTGTTTGCTTTGAGTATTCACAACATTCACACGCTTTGATTCTTCATCAAGACGTGTTTGAGCTTGTTGTAATTTTTGCTCTAACTCTGCTAACTTTTTGCGTTGCACGTCATCAGTCACAGCGGGGTCAAATAACATTTCTTCCAGTTCTGTTTTTTCCTGACGATGCGATAATTTTTGCTGTTCTAACAATAACCCTAGGCGCTTAATCTCACGTTGCGCTTCGTTGTAGCGTTGCATTGAACGCTGTAAATTTGGATCGCTTGCCGCTGCGTTCAGTTCTAAATCTTCTTGAAGACGGCGCATCTCTTCTACTTCTTTGGCCATTTCCATATTATCTGCCCGCGCCGCAGATAGTTTTTGCTCGTACACACGCATCTGTTTTAAAGCTTCGTTACTTGTATCTACTACTGCGCTGTCAATTTGTCCGCGTGCTTTTTTCGCTTCCATGAACAATGTACGATTTTCACGCTCAAGTTCACTTAATTGCTGACGAATTTCTTGTAATTCTTTTTCAGTCTTCGCATCCGCTTTTACGTCAGCAATAGAAGGCGAGGCAATAGGCGCTAAAGTTCTAGGCGTCACAGCTTGTGAAACTTTTATTTCAGGCTCAGGAATCAATTTAATTTCTTTGGCAACTTTTGCTTTTTCTACCACAACTGGTGGACGAGGTTTTTTCGTTTCAACGTCTTTCGCTTCACTCTTAGTACTTGAAAAAGGCTTAGGCGCATTCAACTCAGTGTTCGATAATATCAAATTCCCTGTTTCAATAACAGGTTGCGGAACTTCTTTTTTCACAATCGCCTTAGGCTCAGCAATGCTCTCAAGTTTTTCAACTTTAGCAATTTTAACCTCTTCTTTTTTTGGCTCAATAATTTTAGGCTCTGGCTTTTTGACTTGTGGTTTAGTCAGCGCTTTTTCATCTTCTTTATTTATGATTTTAATGGCGCTTTTTGTCTTGCTCTTAATTTCTTCATCAAATTCAGTCGGCGTTAATTTCCTATCGGCCACGGCAATTCTAACAGGCGGCTTTGACTCGGCTATATCAGGGGCACGGGAAATACGCACCGCTTTTTGGGGGCTGTCCGCATTGGCAATAATCGTCTTCTTAACTTTAGGTTCATCGCGCATTGGCGGTGGAATTGTTAGATCTGTTTTAGCTGGTTTCTTTGTGTCTTTTTGGACAATTTTAATTTCTTCAGCTTTGATATTTTTTTGCGCTGGCTTGGAAACTTTTGTCTCAATTTTTTCGACTTTTATTTCAGGGGCTTTCGCTTGTTTAATTTCTTCAACTTTTGGCGCAGACACCGCAGGCATATCGTCTTCAATATTAATGATTTTCTTCGTTGGCACCTTGATTGGCGTCAACGCCTGACTATCTGTTCTAGAGATTTTAATAGGTTTCTTCGCCACCTCAACAGCCGGTTCCATATCTTCGATATTTAAAGGCGCAGAAGAAACCGTTGATTTCTCAACTACTGCCGCAGGGATATCAATCACTTTTTTAGCCGTTTTCTTTACAGCGCTCGTTGTCTTACTCGCTATGCTTTTCGCTTTGCTCGCCACAACATTAGACGCAGTTTGAACAGGTTGTTCTCCAAGTAAGCCCGCCATACATTTGTTCAGCTCATCCTGTCCCGCGCTCATATCCGTAACGGCAAAGTTATATTCTTTGCCATCAATCTTGGTCTTAATCGCATTTGACTTTTTAACCGCACGAATGAAGCTGTCATCATAACCCAAACGCGCAACAATAGCGTTTTCAGAGGTTGGCATCATATCGAATTTACGCGTTTCACCGGGAGCTGGCTCAAGTTCAATTTTATAGGCTTTATTCATATCCAGTTTTTGGTTACGAAAATCCAGCGCAAGGGAAAATTCGCTCATTGCGCTTTGGCCAATTGTTACAATTACATCTTCATCAAATTTACGCGTTAAAGCACAATACCCTGTGCCTTGCGTTGCGCCCTCCACCATGGTTGACGTCCACTTGCTCGCGGGATTTAGGGTTGCCGCAAGGGCATCTTTATAAACGATAGATGCGCCCCCCGCTGATAAAACCAATAAAGTGGTAAGGGTTAAAGTTGATACAGTAGAGCGTGATTTAAACATGTGCTTCAAACTTCTTTATTATAAGGATGTTATATTACAAAACGCGCGACGATTGAATAAATAATGTTTTACGTCCCGTCACAGGGTCATTATTCAATTGCGCCGCTGGGCGTATTTTTAAATTGGTATATTGGTTCAGTAAACTCTGTAAGACCTCTTCATAACTGCCCCCCATTTTGATAGGGCGCATAACAGAGAACCCTTGGTTGGAGTCCCATATTAGTTCCACATTGGCTTTGCTTGACCATGATTTGAGGATTTGCTGTAAGCTTGCCCCTGCTGGCGCGCTCCATTGCCCTCCTGCACTTGCGCCGCCAGATGTCATGCCCATTGAAGGAGACATTGTCGGTGAAGATACGCTGGGTTGTGATGATAATGTAGCGTTACGACCTTGGTTTGGCATCGGCGTCAGTGCGCTATTCCCCATAGAGACAGGCGTTGAAACAGAGGGCAATAAAGATTGCGGCGCGTTAGAAGACATTGAAGTTTGCCGTGCCATTGACGCTTTAGGAGCAACAGTATTGCCCATTAAATTAGCATCAAGCCCGAGTGCCGCGGCGTTACGCGCCATTAGGCTTTGTACGGCTTCTTCAAACGTACCTTGAACACGGATATCATCCGTGACCTTACCCGCGTTGGTAGCTTGCCAATCCAACTTCACATCGGCGCGTGTTGCCCATGATTCTAAAATTGTGCGCATATCATCGCCCGCTTTGGCTTCCCAAACTTGGGCTTTTTGTTGCGTCGATTTTGACGCCATAGGCGCGCGCGGTGCATTTGATGTAGATGGCTTAGCCCAGCTTGAGGGTTGAGCGGGTTGTATTGATGCTTGTTGGACAGGCTTTGAAGTAAATTTATCCCCAGACGCGCATCCTTCTAATTGCTTCAACGCATTACTAATGCCACCAAGGGTAAACACCATTGGATTATCCTGAACGTTTAATTCTAATTTACTCGCAGAGGATACTGCGCTGTAAAACCCATCCATCTCACGCAGATTAAAAATAAGCGTGCTTTGTGAAAATGCTGTTGCGGTGAGTTTTTTTGAATACGCGCCATCTAAAGAAACAATCGCGGGGTATTTACGCCCTTGGGCGAATACATTCTGACGGAAATCAATCGCCATCGCCAATATCTTCCCTTGGTTTCCAGACAGGCGAACAATGTAGCCATTATCAAACGAGGACGCCATCATGCAAGGCAGGTTCATATTCTCCAACCCGCGCACTTGCGCCAGCGGTGTTTGTTGAATTTGCCAACCAGATGCAGGAACAAACGAGGGGATGGAAGATGTGGGTGATTGCGCCATGGCGGGCATGGATAGCCCAACAAAAATAACGCAGGATAAGCTTAGTATATTCTTGTGAAATATAGATTTACGACAAGTTTGGCTCATCTTTAAAGTACCCCTGACATTTGAATAATATCGGCACAATACGGCGGATTACAAGGAAAGGCAAGAGATTATAGACGTTAATCCCACGACATATATAAGGAGATATTATTCTTTCTCCGCTCCGCCAAACTTTAACGCTAAAGACGCTTCGAGGAATCCGTCTATTTTGCCGTCTAAAACGCCTTGGCTATCGGTGGTCTCGAACGCGGTACGGGCGTCTTTTACCATTTGGTAAGGATGCAGGACATAAGAGCGGATTTGATGCCCCCAACCAATATCACTTTTGGCGTCATGGGCGTCACTAGCTTCATCTTCACGGCGTTGGATTTCGGCCTCATACAGGCGCGCTTTCAACATACTCATCGCGGTGGCTTTGTTTTTATGTTGCGAGCGCTCGTTCTGACACGCCACTACAATCCCTGTCGGTTGGTGAGTAATCCTTACAGCACTGTCGGTGGTATTAACATGCTGACCACCCGCACCAGAAGAACGATACGTATCGATACGCAAATCTTTCTCTTCGATTTCCACGTCAATGTTATCATCAATCACTGGTGTCACCCCAACACTAGCGAAGCTGGTGTGACGACGCGCAGCGGAATCGTAGGGTGATATTCTCACCAGGCGATGAACTCCCGTTTCGGTTTTACTCCACCCATAAGCCATCTCACCAGAAATACGGATAGTTGCGGATTTAATCCCCGCCTCTTCTCCATCACTTAGCTCAAGTATCGTTGTTTTATAACCGCGGCGTTCCGCCCAGCGTAAATACATACGCATCAGCATTTGTGCCCAATCTTGAGCTTCCGTCCCGCCAGAGCCAGAATTGATACTCATAAAGGCATCATTCATATCCGCTTCCCCCGATAGCAAGCTTTCAAGTTGACGTTTT
>CALDHI010000023.1 GCA_937941545.1 uncultured Alphaproteobacteria bacterium | reverse complement strand
ACGTTAATATTATAAAGCCAACAAACGAATTTTTGATAGTATTTCAATAGTTTATAATAAATAGAACTTTTTGAAAATAATAAAAGCCAGAGAGCTTGAAACGGAATAACCGCCAAAGTGGCGATTAAAAATAACCCAAGTTTTATAGATGAGAGAGTAGCATTCATAAAATTAACTGGCTTCAGTTAGTTTTTTGCCAGCAGGAATGACTTTATTGGTTTTACGCTCGTAATGCTTAACGTATTTTTCCTTCACAATGGCAGAGGGCAGGACAATGCAAACATCAATAGAATTCCATTGCTTGTCTATAAACGCACCATCCCCAATATGTGCGCCTAAACGAATGTAACCCTTCAATAAAGGGGGCATGCTCATGAAAATTTTCTTTGCATTCAGGCTGTCTTTATCATGTAAGTTCATATCAACGTAGACATCCTCTAAGGCTTTTGGGCGAATGTCTTCGGGGGCAAGGTGGTTGTGATAGAGGTATGCTAGAATTTCAGATGCATCTTCCACGTTGGTGCCTGGGATGCTGGCACAGCCAAACATCATGCTGATATTATGGTCGGCCACATAATGTGCGATACCTTCCCAAAGTTTTTGCAGTATAGGACGAGAGCGATAATCAGGGAGCACGCAAGAGCGTCCCAATTCTAAAAGGTCTTTTTTATTGGCGGTTAAGGCGGAGATGTCATATTCATCGCTCGTATAAAATTTTCCGTATTGTTCGGCGACGCTTTGACGAAGTAATCTGTACGTGCCAATGATTTGCTCTGGGCCTTCGGGTAAATCAGTGTCCAGAACGATAAGGTGATCTGTAATCGGATCAAATTCATTAATATCAAGCTTGTCCTGCGCCATTTCTTCGCTGGGGGTGGCGCCTAATTCTTCGTAGAATACTTTATAGCGTATGGCTTGCGCAGCCTTGATTTCGTCGGCGTCCGTTGTGACGCGAACGGCTATTTTATCAGGATTGTAAGGGAGTAATGCCATTATATTTTCTTTATTCTTTGTGGTTTTATTGTTAGCGACGCTTTATGAGGTCTTCGATAATTTGCATGGGGTCTTTGTCTGAAAATTTGCCTTTACAGGCGTTGCCTTCAACTGTTTTGGGATTAGGCGTGTTTTGTCCACCTGCGCCGCATTCACTGCGGGTTTTTGCCATGTCATCTTTATGTTGTTTTAGAGCGGCGCGCTTTTTGTTATGTATTGCTTGTTTGAGAGGGGGGTATAAGGGCGCTTTGAACTTTGTTTCAAATGCGGTGATGGTTGCGCTCTCTTTAAGGGCGGCGTCTGGGTTTAGAATATAATGCTTGTAAGCGCTGTCCTTGATTCTAGGCGTAAAGAATTCATCACCAATTTTCACGCTATCAAGCATTGTCTTTGTTGTAATGACTGAATTGGTGTGTGTGTCTGTTTCTTTAATAGTCCAAACGAAGGGCTTGTTTTCTTCATCATACAGCAAAGCAGATAAGGGAAGGCGGTGCGTACGCCGTGTCTGAAACAGAACGATTTGGGCGTTATCAGCAAGCGTGTCCGTTTTTATAATATCAGGAACAGTTATTATAAGAGTATCTCCGTCGATAGACTTAACTTTTGCAGGGGATGTTAATATCGCGTCACTTTTATCAAATAAAATAACATCTTGATTTTGTTTTATTTGATATGGTTCGTGAGAGGCTATTTTTGATGAGAGAGTTCCTTTCGCTGAAACCGTTACTTTTATTGCCATTGTCTTGGCAAGGGGGCCGTTATTCGCGCGGGAGTAGCGGTATTGCATTTCTTTTTGCGAGGATGTTATGTTATCGACTTTTTTTGCTGATATCTTATAGCCTAAAAAATAGCTCCCAATGAAAAGTCCAAGCAGCAGAACGATAAGCGCTATTGCTCTAGGTGATTTTTTAGGGGTGGTCATCTCTTCTATCTTACGAAGATATGAACTTCACTTGAGCTGGCTTCAGGGCTGGGTGCAGTTGACATGTCTATACGGTCTAAGTTGACGCCCATTTGGGTTAGGGTGCGTAAGACTTGTTCGGCATTTCTACGTGTACGGGTGCTTTCAATCGCGACTTGCGCGGCATTACCAGCAGTTGGATGAACAGCCATCACTTCGAAACGCCCATTTGGAAAGCGTTGTAACGCATTTTGCACAGCATTATAAATAGGTTGTTCATAATTCACGTTAGGCTTGTTAAATTTAATCTTAGCCAAGGGACGAACGCCTTGAGAACTGCGCGGCGCTTCGTAGGCAGGGGCATTATAGTTAGATGCCACATTGTTTTGTGCGCCGCCGCCCATACTCGCTTGTTGAAACAAGTCACTTGTTTGTGCCTGAGAGAAGGGGTGGTTTGATAAGCTTTTGCCGTATAAATTACCATCCGTTACGCCTTTGGCTAGGGTACGTAAGTTGTTACGTTCCGTTGCAAGATAAGATGTGGTGCGGGTGATGTCGTCATTAATATTGTTGAGCAGGCGATCAACGCTGATTGTTGCGTTATTCACTTGGTCTTCCATTTGCGCCAAACGCACGTGATCTTCTTCAACCGCGCCTGACAGGCTGAAGGTGGAGCGCACTGTGTCCATAAGATAGCTAGAACGTGACGCCGTATCAGCAATTTCTAAGGCCATCGAATTTAGGTTTGCAACATTAGATGAAAGCGTATCCAAGTTAGATTGCGCGGTATCAAGTTGTTTTACAAGGCGCGGATTACCAGGGGTTGTCCCAGATTGAAGTTGTGTGTTGATGGTCGCAATACTGGCGTAATAGCCCGCTGCCATATCTTGACCGCGCCCTTGAATATTGTTTAATTTTTTCGCTAGTCCGTCAATGCGGTTTTGAAGAGAGAATAAATCTTTGCCTAAGCCATCAATTCTACGTCCGACAACGGTTGAGCCTTGTTCGTAATAAGCGCCTGCGGTGACTTGTTCCGCGGTAATCTCTGGCGCACGTTTGGGGCTGCTATATATAGGAGAGACGTTTGTGGCGGCCATGGGCTTGTTTGTAATAGTCAAAACAGGCTTTTGCGCCATATCTTGAGCTGTTGCTATGCTTGGTACTGCATATGATAGCCCTAAAATAATAGCCGATAATGTTAAAAATTTATAATTTTTTGTCATATTTAAAGTCCGCCAGACAATAGTCTTAATATAATGAATATACCATTCTAGATTATATTAGATGTAAAATTCAAACTTAATACGCTTTAATCCACGTAATAAATCAAGGTTGTGTATGGCACACTTATATATAAATACATAAATTTTTTAAAGCTTTTATTTGATGTTTTAAGGTTTTCATTAAAATTAGTTTAAAAGAGGGGATATTTGCGCTTGCAATAAGTAATAAGCTTGATGTAATGTCCAACAACTTAAGGCAATCATTTTTGTTTTAACAAGCGCTCGTAGCTCAACTGGATAGAGTACCTGACTACGAATCAGGCGGTTGCAGGTTCGACTCCTGCCGAGCGCACCATTCCCCTTCTTTTGTTGACATAATTGAATAGTGTTTTGTTAATATCTTTCATCTAATATTATTAGTCATGAAGTGCGAATACAGGTATTCTTGTATTTAGGTTTGCGCACTCTCTATCACGCTAATTATAAAAAGATGTAAATAAATGAAGAAATCAGACGTACCGATGAATGAGCCAGGCATTGTTTTTGACGATGAAATGGAAATTATTGAAATCGATAAAAGTCACCATAACGAAGTCAATGAGGCGCCCGCCCCAGAAGTTTCTTCTGATTTGTCTGATGATGAGGGTATGATTGAATTTGAGCTGGTTGAGGATGACGAGACGGCTGAGCCGCCACCTAATGAAAGCCAATCCAGAGAGTTAAAAACTCAAAGCCCTTCTGAGCTTAAGGCGAAAGGCGCGCGTATGGGGGATCAGTTAATCGCCATGGGGCTGATTACAGAAGATCAACTCAATGTTGCCCTTCAGGAAAAGAAGATTTCTGGTAAGATGCTTGGGGAGATTTTTGTTGAGCTTGGATTTATTGATGCGGAAACGTTAAGTAGTTTTCTTGCTAAGACAACGGGTTTTAGCGTTTTTGATCCTAAAAACACAATTATTGATGCGGAGGCTTTGCGTCTTATTGATAAAGAGATGGCGCATAAATACAGCTTCTTGCCTGTCGCGCTAGATGATACATCCTTACAGATTGCAATGGTTGATCCCTATGATGTTGTAGCGCTAGATATTCTAAAAGGGCATATTCCGCGTGGTGTGAAGGTTGTTCCTATTGTGACAACATCGCGCACAATCGGGGAAGCTATTGATGCAGCTTATGGTTTTGCGGGGTCTGTGCCTGCAATTCTAAAAGAGCTTGAAGGCAAAAATGTAGATGATTTGGAAGAAGTTGCAGGGCTTTCTGAAGATGAGGCTTATAGTCATCCGCTTGTTCGTTTGGTGAACGCGCTGATTTTTGAGGCGGTTAAAGCGGGCGTGTCAGATTTACATTTTGAGCCAGAGGAAAACTTTGTCCGTCTTCGTTGCCGTAAAGATGGTGTAATGTCGACGACTCAAATATTGCACAAGCAACATTGGAATGGTGTTTCACAACGTCTGAAAATTATGGCGTCACTGAATATTGCGGATAAGCTTGCGCCGCAAGATGGGCGTATTCAAATGAACATTAAAGGCCACGAAGTTGATTTTCGTGTGTCGTCTTTGCCCACTGTCCATGGTGAAAATATTGTTATGCGGGTGTTGGACAAGCAATCCAATATTATGCCAATGGCCAGTTTAGGGTTTAGTCCGCTGAATCTTGAGCGTATTCATACGGCACAAAAACGCCCAGAGGGTATTATTATTGTAACGGGGCCAACGGGGTCTGGTAAAACAACGTCGCTTTATTCGATGTTAAATGAAATTAATACGGTGGATGTGAATATCCAAACATTGGAAGATCCGGTGGAGTATTCGTTACCGATGATTCGTCAAACGCATGTCCGTGAAGGCGTGCTTGATTTTGCCGATGGTATTCGCGCGCTTCTTCGTCAAGATCCAGATATTATTTTCATCGGGGAGATTCGAGATCAAACCACGGCAGAGATGGCATTGCAGGCCGCAATGACGGGGCATCAGGTTTATACAACGCTCCATACTAATGATTCTTTTGGTGCAATTCCACGTTTGTTTGATTTGGGTATGGTGCCTGGGATGATTGCGGGAAATATCATTTCTGTATTTGCGCAACGCCTGACGCGAACATTATGTGACAATTGCAAACAACCTTATAAACCAACAGATGATGAAATTAAGATGTTAGGCGTTGAAACAATCCCTGAGATATTTAAGGCCAATCAGGGGGGCTGCCAAGCTTGTGAAAGTAAAGGTTATAAAGGGCGTGTAGCAATCGCAGAAGTCCTTTTGTTTGATGAAGAGATGGATGAGATTTTAGCAAAGAGTGGTTCTAAAGCCGAAATGAAGTCGGTAGCTGTTTCTAAGGGCTTTAAGAATATGAGAGATGATGCTATGCTCAAGATTCTAGAGGGTCGTACGACTTTTGAGGCCGTTTCTAAGGTCGTTGATATCACAAAGTAAATTAATAGTGCTGTTTTTTAGTTAAGGACGATTGAATTGGAAAGATACAAATATAGAGCGATGAACGACTCAGGGCGCCCAATACGTGGGGTACTGTCTGCGGCGAATGAAACAGATTTGTTTACTCAGCTACAAGGTAGTGGATTAGAGCTGATCAGTTGCTCTCCTGTGCGCTCAAAAACTGGCGCGTTCTCGCTTCGTAAAAAAGTTAAGATACGCGACCTCATACAATTTTTTATGCATATGCAACAAATGCAAGGGGCAGGTATTCCACTTCTAGACTCTCTTGCTGACTTACGGGACACGGCAGATAATGATGGGTTTCGTGATGTTTTGGCGGAATTGTATCGTGATGTGTCTGAAGGAAGTTCGCTTTCTGAAGGAATGGCAAATCACCCCCGTGTGTTTGGTAATTTGGAAGTGTCGCTTGTTGCCTCTAGTGAAGAAAGCGGGGACTTACAAGAGGCCTGTAAGCAGCTTGTAAAATACTTGAAGTGGGTTGATGCCATGCAAACGCGTGTGCGTAAAGCAACGCGATACCCAATGATTTTATGTGTAGTTGTGTTGTTAACTGTTGTTGTCATGATGGGGATGGTTGTTCCGCAAATTGTTGGATTTATCCGTAATTTGGATCAAGAGCTTCCTTTTTCAACAACCTCGCTTATCGCAACGTCTGACTTCTTTTCAACTTATTGGTTATGGGTGCTTCTTGTGCCGACTATATTGGTTATAGCATCTATTATTCTTGGACGAACGTCAGAATCATTTGCATATAGGCGTGATGCGCTGATGCTTAAGATGCCTATTATGGGTGGTCTTATTCGTAAGATTAACATCTCACGCTTTTCTCAGACTTTCGGAGCCTTGTTTGCGGGCGGAATTGATATTCTTAAGTCATTAGATGCGGCCACAAATACGGTGGGTAATCGTGTGCTGAAAGAAAGTTTGGAAGACGTTAAGCGCTTTGTTAAAGAAGGGGACCCTTTATCTGCGGCCCTCAATAAAAGTGGCGAATTTCCTTCTATGGTTATTCGTATGGTGCGTGTCGGTGAAGAATCTGGTGGGTTAACGGAAGTGCTTAATCAGGTGTCTGAGTTCTATACAAATGATGTGGATGAGGAGGTGCAAAAAGTTATTACAATGATTGAGCCTTCACTTACTGCTGTGCTTGGTGCTATGATATTGTGGATTGCTGTTGGTGTGTTTGGTCCTATTTACTCTAGTTTTGAAAATATTGATTTCTAAGAAGGTTTTTTAAAAGTGTCATTTCTTTCTCCATCTCGCTGCGTACTCATCCTTGGGGATGATGGTCTGCAGATATATAACGTCGGGGCGCTTAGCTCCCGTTTTGTTGAATTTGTCCCCTGGAACACGTCTGAGTTTGAGGTCGCGGTTCGTGATCACATTGTGACGTCTTGCAAGCGCAAACCTGTTGTTATTTTGAACAATATGGTGGAACAGCACTACCGTAAAGAGCGTGTTCCTAAAGTGGGGTTAATGGATAGATCGGCGGTCTTAAATCGTCGCTTGTCTGTTGCTTTCCCCAGTTATAAAATTCGAGCAGCTTTAAAGTTAGACCAAAAACAATTTAGTTCAGCCAAGAACGGTAAAGGTACATCTTATCTGTTTTCTGCAATTGCCGCGTCTGACTCCTTTGCAAAGACTATGAATGCCATTCGTTTGGCGGGTTCGCCAGTTGTTGGCCTCTATCTATTACCAATTGAATCATCCTCTATGGTGAAGGCGTTATCGGCGAAGATATCTAAATCCATGAAGTCGCATGCGTCTTGGACTATCTTTATGGGACAACATAATGGCGGCGGTGTTCGTCAAATCGTTACACGCTCTGGTGAGCTGGCGTTGACTCGTATGACGCCCATTGTTGATACGGATGTTGAGCCTGAATTATGGGCGAAAGAAATATCAAGTGAGCTTAATGCGACGATGAGTTATCTGACTCGTTTTGGCTATAAAGAAGCAGATGGCTTGAACGTTATTATCATTGCCAATGATACGGCGGAGCAAGAATTGCAGAATATGATACATTTGGATTGTAATCTACAAATCATGAACGCTAGCGATGCTGCCAAATTGTTAAATGTGAACTTAGGGCAGCAAGTTGATTTAAGATATGCGGATCCTCTTCATGCTGCGTATGTTGGGCGCAAGAATAAATTTATTTTGCCTATGCGTTCGCCAACAATTGATAATGTATCAAAACCACGCCGTGTTGCGACGGCATTAATTTCTGGTCTTTTGATTGCTTCTTGCGTATTCGGTTATATGGCTTTCAGTAAGTGGGTCAATATCAATAAATTACAAGACGAATTAATTGTTTCAAATGAGCGTAAGGCATCTGTTGAACAGCAGTATAATGTAGAGCTAGAAAAGAAAAAAGCTATTGGCTTTGACTTCTTGATGGTTAATAATTCCGTTCAATTGAATCAGGATTTAGAAAAAGAAAATATTCAACCTCTTCCGATTTTACAAAAAATAAGCCAATCTTTAGGGACAGATATTGCTATAGATAAAATGGCGTTAAAGGCACGTCAAGAAGAGGTTAAATCGAATGACCCTTATCAGAATCAATACGGTTCAAATGAAAAAGAAACAAGAGTAGTCACAGAAACAGTCATGACAATTTCATTTGATGAAAGCGTTGATCCAGATTTGGGGGTTGGTAAGGTAAATGAACTACGCGATCGTATCGCACAGAACTTACCAAACTATGACGTGAAAGTTGTGAAGCAAGTTGCTGATTTAAGCTATACAGGCAACTTCTCGGGTGAGTCATCGACGTCCTCTTCTTCTAATGAGCAGGCAAAAGAAGATTATGAAGCGGAGATTAGCGTGAAGGGACCAAGAAAATGATTAAATCAATTGGGTTCACAAAAGTATTTTTAATTTTTCTATTAGGATGTTTTATCGCAGCAACGGCTTTCTATGCTTACAGTATAGCGACACCGTCTTTAAAAAAAGTTGATCGTAAATTAAGGCAGTCAAAAACAGAAATTGCCGAAATGACGACAAACATGAATTTACTAGCCGACGAGTTAAATAATTTCGAAAAGCAAAAGGATGATTTTGCCAAGCTGCAAAAATTAGGCTTTTTCGATGATCAAAACCGAGTAAAAACAAGGCGTATGATTCAGGCGATGCAAAAAGAGAGTCGTTTATTGTCGGCTAAGTTTACAGTTAGTCCTGCGGATAGAAAGTTTAATAAATTATCTGATGATGCAGGGTATGACCTTTTATTAACAAATATGAGTTTTGATCTTGAGGCTATAGAAGATTCTGACATATATAAGTTTGTTTATTTGTTGAATTATGGATTTCCAGGGCAAATAAAAATCGATTCCTTATCAATTGTAAAAAAAGGAAATGTCACGCAACCTGTCTTGCGCCAAATTGGTGTAGGAGAAGCGCAACCCCTTGTTACTGGACAATTAAACGCCTCATGGAGAACGATGGTAGCAAAAAACTCTGCAACTTTAACAGACACAATGGAGGGGAATTGATATGAATAAGATACTTTTTATATTAAGTTTTTCTATTGTCTGTCTATCTTCAATCGTAGTTCAAGCGCAAGAGCCAAATCTGCAGGTGAATATTGAAGAGGGTTCGATGGCACAAGGGGGCGCATTTACTGGTAATGTTATACCTGTGTATGATCCTCGTTTAGAAGGGTTTGAAGAGCGTATTGCTTTGTCCAACCCTCAGATTAATTTAGATCAAATACCATCACTATTTTTTACGCCAGCAGAACAAAGTCTTATTGAAGAGGCGCGCGCAGGTCTTACGACGCGCGCTCCAACTGACTTTGAATTACGACAGGCACAAGACGGCACTGTTCCTATGGGGCCGCGCGAGGTGGCGCTAGCTGGAATTGTTTACTTGTCAGCAGGGGATTGGACAATATGGTTGAATGGACAGAAGGTGACACCAAACCGTTTGCCACCTGAAATATTGGATATTAGAGTCTTGAAAAATAGTATTAGATTGAAATGGTTCGATGCTTACACCAATCAAATTTTCCCGATTAAATTGAAGACTCATCAGCGCTTTAATATCGACACTAGAATTTTCTTACCAGGATAATGTTAGGTATATAATTGTGGCGCAATCAATTTTAGATATCGTTTCGTTAAATGCGGGGTATGACAAAAAAATAGTTGTATCCGATGCGACACTCTCTATTGAAAAAGGTGAAGTTTTTGGCCTTATTGGTTTGAATGGGGCAGGCAAGACAACCTTAATCAAAACAGTTTTAGGTTTAAGAGAGAAATTTTCTGGTGATATTAATATAGGTTCAAAAGAGACTATCTCCTATTTACCTGAACGATTTGACCCGCCATGGTTTTTATCTGGGCTAGAATTTATACAATTTTCTTTGAGCTTATATGGTAAAAAAATTACTAGAGAGCAGGCTTGTGAAGAAGTAGGGCGCGTTTCTCTTAATCCAGATTTTCTTGATAAACGTGTGAATACATATTCAAAAGGGATGCGTCAAAAGCTAGGCTTGCTTGCAACATTTTTGACGCAAGCTCCTTTGTTAATTCTGGACGAACCGATGAGTGGTTTGGATCCTATGGCGCGTCAAGAGGTGAAGAAAATCATTACTGATACAAAGGTGAGTGGACGTTCCGTCTTTATGTGCTCACATATTTTAAGTGATGTTCAAGAGCTGTGCGATCGTGTTGCTGTGTTTCATGAGAGTAAAATTATCTTTACGGGGTCACCGTCTGAGATGCTTAAGCAACATAAAGCGCCTAATCTTGAAGGATCGTTTCTTTCAATGATTTCATAATTTTCTTTTTCTGGTTTTTTTGTTATACTCATTAAGTAATTATTTTCATTTTCTACGTTATCTTTATTAACAATACCAAAAATATAAGGCTCATATTCAATGTTTTCCCCTTCGTTAAGACATAAAACTAAAATTTTATCACGATCAACCGCATTGGCGTTGTTAATGATGCCTGTTCTTGCAATCCCATCATATGCAGCGGAGCCTGTAAATATCGAAGATTTGCCACCGCAACCTGTTCAATCGGCTGTGCCAGATGATGTGATATCAGCAGATGAGATGCAAAACCTCTTTCGCGAAGAACTTGAAATTTCACAAGAGCCACTTGCACGGGACGAGGCGGTTGAAATGCCTGTTCCAGAAATAGTGAACGTAACCCCAGTTAAAGAAGTGATCGTCCAAACGCAGGTCGTACCAGAACCAACGAACGAGCTGCCTGCGCCTGTACCTGATCAACAAGCTTTTGAGCAACAACAACCAGATTTACAACCTGTACCGCACTCTGGCACTTATTATGATTCTAATTCTATCGGGCCAAGCGACTTAGGGCAGGCACGCGCCCCAAGAAAAGTTGATCCTAAATATGAGCCAGGCTCTAGCTTTGTTGTTGTTGAGAGAAACGCTTCTGCTAGCTCACGTCAGGCGCAATTAGTTGCGGCGCAACGGGCGTTAAAACTGGGTCGTTATTCTTCTGCTTTGGAGATATATGAAAGATTATATAAGAAGTCACCACGTAATTCTCAAATATTGATGGGTTTGGCTGTGGCACAACAATCAAATGGTTTTAATGAATCGGCGATTGCGACTTATCAAGAATTACTTAAAATTTCACCACGCCACACTGGAGCGATGGTTAATCTTCAGGGTTTAATGCAACAAAGAAGCCCTGCTGCTTCTTATAAGAAACTTCAAAAATTATGGAGTAAGAACACCCAAAACCCAGTTGTTGCAGCTCAGCTTGGTTTGGCGAGTGCGTCTATGGGGGATGGCGAGGGCGCTATGCGTTATCTAGGTATTGCGGCATCACTGGAACCACAAAACGCCCTGCATTTTTATAATTTAGCTGTCGTGTTGGATCAATCGAGTTCCCACGCCGAGGCTATTAAATACTATCAAAAAGCTTTAGAAGTTGATGCTTCCCACAGTGGCGGACGTATTTTATCACGTGATGAAGTATATGATCGTTTAGCGCAATTACGTCGCTTATAATCCTTGTTTGAGTTCATTGCCCAGCATTTCTATTTAGGGCTGTTGCTTACTATCTATCTTGGGTTGTTATTGGGAAGCCTCACTACTGCTATTATTTATAGAACATTATCGGGACAATCTTGGATTTGGAACAAGGGACGGGCGCATGGTAAGGCGCAATCGTATTGTCCCTCATGCAAACACACATTAACAGTCTTAGATTTAGTGCCTGTATTCTCTTACTTGTTCCAAAAAGGGAAATGCCGATATTGCAAAGCGCCTATTGGAAGGCAATATATTCTGACAGAGATGGCTGTTGTAGTGTTTTGCGTTGTTATTTTTATCGTGTTTGATGAGGTTAAAATACAACTTTCATTAATGCTTCTAACGCCTTTTATCTATAGTCAAACTTCTGTTTTTATAACAAATAAAATACTTTCTAAATTGTTGGTTGGTATTATCTTATTCGGTTTATTCATTATGTTTTGTTTAATTTATTGACGGTTCTGAGATAATCCCGCAAAATTACAACTGTATTTAACCATTCGTTAGTATTTTTAAGCGATAACTATATAGTCATTATTCTCTTTAAGGAGGAAAAAACTTGGATTTAACTCAGCTTCTAGCCTTTGCGATGCAAAACAACGCGTCTGACCTTCACTTAAGTGCTAAGTGTCAGCCTATTATTCGTGTGAATGGCGAAATGAAACGTATTAAAACAGATGAGCTTTCGAGTGAGGATATTCGCTCTATGCTTTATTCTGTGATGTCGGAAGATCAACGTGCCACTTATGAGCGCGATTTTGAACTTGATATGGCGATATCCTTTGGTGAAAAAGCACGTTTTCGTGTGAACGCTTTTAATACGCGTAACGGTTCGGCGGCGGTGTTTAGAACCATTCCATCAGAAATTCCAACTATGGATGAATTACAATTGCCTCCCGCTATTCGTAAATTCGCCGAATTAGAAAAAGGGATTGTGATTGTGACGGGGGCGACAGGGTCAGGTAAATCAACGACTTTGGCGGCTATCATTGATCATATTAATACGAGAAAAGGCAAGCATATCCTTACAATTGAAGACCCGGTTGAGTTCTTCCATACTTCCAAGAAAAGTTTGATTAATCATCGTGAGTTAGGACGTGATACGCATTCCTTTAAGAATGCG